>JAUXXD010000189.1 GCA_030681265.1 Candidatus Didemnitutus sp.
CTGAACCGCTCCCAGCGTTTTGAAGCGATCGAAGGCACCCGCCGCATCACCGCTGGCCAGGAGGCGGACCGCCTCACGGAATGCCGGATTCTGCTGGCGCCGGATGACGGAGAGGCGTGCGACCGGCACGCCTGCGTAGCGCTGGAGGCAGCGCAGCGCGTCGCCGGCTTCGACAGATGTGTGTTGTTTCGTGTCGCCGACCAAGAGGAGGCGATTGTCGTTCGCTTCGGCTAGGCGGCAAAGGTCCCGCAACTGACGAACGGAAATCAGACCCGCTTCATCGACGATCAGGACTCGTCCGCGAAGAGAGGACTGCAGGCCGGGATTGACCAGCAATTGCTGGAGCGTGTCGGCCGCGGGCGTCAGTTCGCGACGGAGCACGTCGGCCGCTCCGGAGGAAGGCGCGCAGCCGAAGACCGCCCCGCCCTCCCGCTCGATGCCGGCGACAATGGCGCGGAGACAGGTGGTTTTTCCTGTGCCGGCGTCACCTTGCAGAATCGTTACGCGGGCACGCGATGCCAGGATCTCCGCCACCGCGGTGTTCTGATCTGAATCGTTTTTTTCACGCGCCGGCGGTTCACCAAGCCGGGCACAGTCGCGCTTGGTCCGGTTCGCCCACGTGACGAATTCCTCCTCGGCCTGAAGCGCGTCGCGTGACGTGACCTGTTCGCCCGCACTGATCAAATCGCCGGAATCTATGCGGCGCTCCAGTTCGCTGCGGAGGTGGGCGAGGTCGGCCTCGCCGCGCCCCGCCACGAGAGCGGCGGTGAGCAACTCGCGCTGGTCCACCACGGAGCGGCGCTCAAAGAGATGCGACTCGGCCTCCGCCAGCGCCGTGGCCGGAGGCGGTTGAGTTGGCGGCTTGGCCTGGCCGGCCGCTTGCGCCACGACGGCGCGGAGCGCAGGCAGTTCGTCGCCAGCGGCGGCACGCCAGCCAGCACGGAGTTCTGCGGCGGTGGCTGGCACCTTGGCGTCCCGGCTCTCCCCGGCGATGGCTTGCAGCGCATCCTGTGAACTCGCGCCTTGCGCGGCTGCTTCGCGCAGAATGTCGGCGCGACGCCGGCTGAACCGCTCGCGCAATTGCGGGGGCATCCCCTTGAGGTTGAAACCCAGACCGCGGACGGTCTCGAGTTCGTAGCCCGCGGTTCGCAGTCGCAGGGCGAGCTTCGCATAGCAGACCTCGCGGAAGAACGCCTGATGCCGGAAATAACCGGAGGGCTGCACGCTTTTCCAGCGGACCTCGGCCGGATCGAAGGTCGCATTCATGATGCACACATGGGTGTGCAGTTGGGGATCGAGCTTCCGGCTGGCGTCATGCGTGACGATGGCCGCGATCATATTGCCGGTCGTTCGGTCTTGGTCCGCCCGAGCCTGGCGCACACGGGTGGCCGTCACGGCTTCCATTTCCTGCAAGGTCTCGCGGACGGCCTCAGTCCACCACGCCAGGATCCGTTCATCCCCGCCAACCAGGCAGGCGATCGAGACATCCTTTGGCGGGGAAATTTGTCCAAAGAAGCACACGCGTCGGCTGGCGCCTTTGTCGCGGGCCGTGAGGCGCTCCCCGGTTTCCGGATGCCGGCCCTCGCAAAGACGCTCGAACTGCTCCGGCGCACATTGGCCGTGCAGACCGAGCAACTCCGCGCCGCGACCAAACCAAGTCAGGGCCGTCTTTCCGCCTTGGTCCAGATAGTCGCCAATGGCCATGTGCTCGCGGAAGTATTCCACGGCGCCGGCGACCCGAAGGCATGGCTTGTCGAAGCGAACCATGGTCGCAGAACCTGATTAAACGACAGCGTTCTGGCGAGATTAAACGACAGCGCTATCGGACACTTCAAAGCAATCACATCAACAGGCAGCGCGCATCCAATACCTCACTGAACTTGCGAGCGAAGTGAATGCTCGAAGGAATATCCATCTATTTATGAGAGAACACGCCACCCCTAATGGAATTAGGCACGTCAACCGTCGCTCCGCCGCCGGTGCGTCACCGCTGCGCCGACAGCGCCGGCTTCGGGTTTGATAACGACAGCGAAATATGCATGATTGGGCGCGCATGAATGAAACCGAACTGCAAACCCGCATCCTGGCGGACGCCCAAGGCTACGATCCGGCGAGCCGCCCGCCGAGCCGGCTGACGCCCCACCGGGACGCGTTGCTGCTCTATCGCGCCAAGGGGCTCAGCTATGAGGAAATCGCCGAGACTCTGACCCGGCTCGGCTTGAAGATCAGGCCGACGATTGTCGGGACGTATTGCCGGCGGAACTTCCGCAAGACGGATATTCTGCGCAAGCGGCAGGAGATCGAGGCCGGGACGGCCAAGACGGAATTGCCGACGGTCGGCGCGACGCCGGTGACCTCGTTCATCAGTGCGCGGCGCGGAGGCGGCCGGTCGTGAGCGCGGCAGAACAGCCGGACGCGTTGCCCGGGCATCTGCGGGAAATTGCCGAGCACTACGGGCTGCCGTTGACCGACCCGGTTCTCCAGGTGATGGGCGCGCACTGGCGGCGGATTCAGGAGGCGGAAACCACGCTGCGGGAATTGACGCTGGAAATGCAGTCCGCACTGGATGCGCGCATCGAGGTGCTCGGCGAGTCGAGCGACAACCTCGTCGCCGTGGCCGGTCAACTGGCGCAGGTGCAAACAGCCATCGACCAAAAACCGGCGGGGTTTGCGAAACGGCTGGAAGAGGATTTGCGCACACCGATCGCCGGAGCGGTGGCCCAAGTGCGGGCGCTGGAGCAGTCGCTCGGGGCCGTGACGCGGACGACGCGGATGGCGCAGCAGCGGCAGGCGCTGGCCGCTTTCGTGGTGGGCGTGGTTTTCGGCGGCTGCCTGGCAATCTGGTTGTGGCCGGCATGAAGCCGATGGCCGCACTGGGAGCCGCTGTGTGCTACGGCGGGGCGTGGGCCGCGTGGCTGTTCTGCGTTCCGCCGCTGGACCGGGCGCTGGCGGTGATGGCGGGCGCGGCCGGCACCTGGTTGTTTTATTGCGCGTTGTCGCGGACGACCGGCGCGGTGTTGCGCTTGTGGGGACTGGATTGGACCCGCGATGAAGTGTGCACGCATTTCTTCATCACCGGCGCCACCGGCACGGGCAAAACGGCGCGGGCGGTCGTGCCGATCCTGCACGGGTTGCGCGAGACCATGCCGGACACCGGCATCCTGGCGATCGATTCCAAAGGAGCGCTCTGGCAGCCGCTCGCCGAAATGGCGCGGGCGCTCGGTCAGGAGGATGACCTGCGGCTGATTCGCGTGCGGCCGACAGGAACGCCGCGCGAACTCTGGCAACCGCCGCTCACCTTGAATGTCTTCGGCGATCCGTCGGTGCCGGCGGCGACCTACGCGAAGATGCTGGTCGATACCGCCTCGGCGGCGGGACAGCGCGGAGGCCAGGCCTTTTTTCGCGAGACCGCCCGGGATGCGATCACTCATGCGATGATTGCACTGGATCTGGTGGACCTCGTCGTGACGCCGGAGAACGTGCACAACGTCATCTGTATTTCCAAGGACACGGAGGATCTCGTGAATCGGCTGCAGGCGTTGAGTGGTCCGGCGGTGGAGCAGGAACGCCAGTTCTTCGAGGACTTCGCGGAACAGCCGCCGGAACAGAAAAGCGGCACAGTCTGGACCGTCGCCAATTACCTGCGGGCCTACACGCCGCCGGACATCGCCGAAGTGTTCTGTTCCAACCGGCCCAATTTTTCGCTGGCGGAAATCGATCAGGGCAAGCTCGTCTGCCTCTCGGTGCCGCAGACGTATCAGGTGGAACGGAAATACCTGAACCTGCTGTGCAAGCAGTTGTTTTTTCTGCACGCGTTCCGGCGGTTCGATCTCGCACCGGAGGAAATGCGACGGCGCAACGTGATCGCGCTGGTCCTGGACGAAGGTCAGAAAACGACACTGGTTTCCGAGGACGGATTTTCCGACCACCTCGCCGTGGATGAATTGCGCGAGGCGGGAGTCTGCCTGATTTCCGCGACGCAGACGCCGCTGTCGCTGTATGCGGCGTTCGACCAGCCGAACAAGGCGGATGTGTTCATGGCAAACCTGCGCACGCAGGTGCACTTCCGGGCGGCGGACGAGAAGGGCGCAAAAATCATCTCGGAGAAAATGGGCGGACGCGAGACGCGCAAATACAGCGGCGGGCACAGTGGCGGCAAAGCGATGCGCAACTGGCAACTGAACGACCAGCCGTGGTTCAAGCCCGCGAAACTGCTGGCGCTGCCGGACGGTCAGGCGCTGATCCGGCATCCGCGAAGGACGGGGAAGCCGTTGGTGAAGAAGCTGCCGTACACCAACTTCACTCTGGCGAACAAGCTGACGCGAACCGAGTGAAGCCCATTTCCCAAAACCAATTCCATGTCGCAGGTTATTTCGCGACAATCTGCCGCGCATCCTTCAGCAACAGGACGAGGTGCAAAGGATAGCCCGGCAGCGCCTCGAAATCGTAATGAAGGTAGAAAGCCTTCGCCCGATCGTCCTTGGCATGAACCAGCAGTGCGCGCACTCCGATCCCTTCGGCGGCGCTCAGCACGCGCAGGATGGCGTCTTTCAGGAGCCCGGGTCCCAAACCTTTGCCCTGCCAGGTGAGATCGACCGCCAGTCGGGCGAGGAGCACCACGGGGATGGGATGTCGCGCCACGCCTTTCTGCAGCCGGGTCGGTGCGTCCGCATACAAGATCTGCGATGCGGCCAGGCTGTAGTAACCGACCGCGACATGGCGGTCCGTGGTAGCAACGAAGGTCTTGGCCGAACCCGACAGGTGATTGGCCAGGGCATGGCGGGTCAGGAACTCATTCAGGGCCGGCGCCCCGCAGTCAAAGGCGACAACCTGATGATGACTCCCGATCGGCTCAGGCCGATGCAGCGGGGCGGTCGAAGACATCGGGCTTCGTCAGGAGCTTGCGGAGTCGGGGCAGATCCTTGGGGCGCGCGTCGAGCCGCTTGGCGAATTCAACCCAAGGTCCCTTTTTCAGGGCAAAACTCTGCTGGTTGCACAAGTCGGCCTGGGCGCGTTCTACCGCCGCCCGCAGAATGTAGTCGGTCAGGTTGGTCGCGCCGGAGAGTTCCGCGGCGAGAGACAAAAGTGACTTGGTCTGCGGCGGCGTGCGAAGATGAATCTGGGCGGTGGCGTTGGCCATGGATGGAAGCGGGTTGACTACACAAGAGATACACAATTGCGGCTGCGTCAAGTCCGGGTGTTCTCCACGAGGGTGGGGAGCCGGCTGATGTCGGATGGCCCGGGGGGCTCCTAAAGAGAAAAAAGAGGAAAGAAGCGCCAACGGCGTGGTGGAAGGCGACGAGGCAAACGCACCGGCGCTCGCGCATTAGATCCAAGTTCCCTCATCCCGCTCCCTTGCATGTCAGCTTCAGCTGCCTCGAAGAGCGACGACGTCCACACCTTGGAGCAACAAGTCGTGGTGGATAGCTCGCCGAACCGCCACATGGACCTATTCCGTCGCGTTCGAAAGCTGAACGAAGGCCGACTGACTTCCCCCGTGAGGAATTGGTAAGGCGCTTCGCGTAGCGTAGCGAAGCACAAGCGATTCGAATGTGTCATTTTTAATCAGGTCTTTATTCCAGCTCACACCGCGAAACTCTTGAAAACGCCGTGAAATCGAACGTACATGAGGCCATCATTGACTTAGGTCGAATGGTCCGGTTGGGTGGCCCTGCGAAGGGCCGTCGCGTCAGCCAAGGACTCAATATGCATTGTCTCGTCCGAATCGCCCTAGCCACCACGTTTCTGATCGGCATCGCGCTTTACGCATCCGACGCCCCAAGCGTGCAGTATGCCGTGATAAAGTCGCGTGTCTCCGAAACCACGCGGTATCAAACGACGATCATCAAGGTAAGTCCTCCTGCCTCGCCAATCGCGCGGCGACCAGCCGCTACGCAGTTGATCGGCTCGGTCGAGCGCGTGAGCAATAAGCGATACGAATCGATCATGGTGAGCGCGTACGTGCATGTCGGCGGGGAGACGTTCACCGAGATAAAGTGGCGCGATCCCGAAGCCGAGACGGAATATGCCGCGTGGAGCAATGTTGATTTCAGGCTGCTCGTCGATCCGGCGACTCTCGAAACTGAGACACTCGTCTTCTTTTGGTTTCCGTTCGTGATGGCATTTCCAGCCGAGGCTTCGGATACGGCCCACCCGGCGGGTCTCGCTGCTTCTGGCACGCCAGACTACGTGCTCATTGGCAAAGCGGCCGAATTGCCGAGCGAGCATCCCCTGCTGCAAGCACTGGATGCCGTGCACGCCCACGTGCAGCTGAACCGCGAGGCGCTTGAGAAGCGCCAGCACGAGCGTCAGTTTCAAGCGGACGAAGCCGAGCGGCTGCTTACTGCGGCTAGCCAAACCAAGAAAACTGTGACGCTGCGGTTCTGGCCATTACCGCGGAGGAACGCGCCATGAAGCCCGTGAATTGGCTCATCGCGCTAGTGATCCTAGCCGCGCCTTTGGCTCACAGCCAAACGGCGGACGACTACGGCATGGGCTTCCGGCTTGAAATCGACTCAGAGACAGAACCGCCCATGTGGAGCGCCTCTTGGTGGGGGCGCAGCAGTTTCCGATATATCGTGCTCGTCACGCCCGATCTTATTGAGCCGTGGATTGCCCTGCCAGGATACAATGCCACCGGGAAGGATGAGGTGCTCGGCATCGGATACGATGTAGGTGAGGCGGACAAATTTTTCTTTCGCGTCGTTGAGTATGACCCCACCGACATATCGAGCATGGCCGACACAGACAACGACGGCTTGCCTGACTTGTGGGAACAGGCGTTCTTCGGCGACCTTTCTGCCAACGCATCCGACGACGGAGACGAGGACGGGCTAACTAACGTACAGGAATTCGCCTTCGGCACCGACCCGACCAATCCCGACACCGACGGCGATCGCCTGCCGGACGGGTTCGAAGTCGGGCTCGGACTTGATCCACTCACCGCCTATCCCGCCGATTTGGATGCGGACGGAGACGGAGCCAGTGACGTGGAGGAATACCTTGCCGGTACGGACCTCCACAATCCGGATACCGATGGTGATGGATTCACTGATGGAGTCGAAATCGGATACGGCTTCGACCCGAACAAATCCGACGCCGGTCTGAAGATACGCTATCTCGCGACGCGACTCTACCTCCCGAACGACCTCGAATACGGCGAGGCGATGGAAATCACCGGCACCGGATGGGTTGGAGGATATGCGGGTGAAGAGGCGGTGAGGTGGAACGTTTCTACTGGTACGTTCAATCGCGCAGGCGGCTCGGTCGAGACCTACGGTCACGCCATCAATGACTCCGGCACCGTCGTCGGCGAAATCGGCAACGATGCGATGCGATGGTCTGTCGGGCAGTCGGCGCAGACAATGGATGCTCCGTCGATCGATACTCGGTTTGCCGCGGATATCAATTCTTCGGGCTGGATCGTTGGTGACGCCAATGCGATCACAGCTGGCCAAAGCGGTGCGTTCATCAGGAAAGGAGGTACGGGCTTTCTACTGCCACCATCCGGCTATCAATGGGTCGAGGTGAGCGCACTGAATGACAAAGGAACCGCGGTCGGACGCGCGGGGAGAAACTCTGCTCCTCCCTACCTCGTCGGAGTGCGATGGCTGGGAGCTTCGGGCTCCGCGAGCGTTATCACAGGAGAAATAAGTAGAGTGATGCATATCAGCGAAACCGATGTGGTGCTCGGACGCACTGCTACGGCGGGATTCGTATGGTCTGCCTCTGGGGGGCAGCACTTCCTGCCCACTGGTGAATTCCAAGGCACAGTGCGGCCGGAGAGAATCAACTCGGCGAGCGAGGTCGTCGGACGTATCGATTCCACCGCGATTGTCTGGCGACCCACCGGCGTTAATCAATGGAATGTCATCGACCTCGCTCAGGACATTCTCGATCCCGAAGTGGCTGCGAACTTTCGGCCAAACGGGATCAACGATCGCGGACAGATTGCCGGCAGCTACAGGGACGCAACAACGTTCGATTCACGGCCGGTCATCCTAACTCCGATCATCGGACCAGTTCTTCTCGTGGACAGTAACCGTGACGGACAGATCAATGCTGAGGATTATTTCGCAACAAACCTTCAAGCGCCATACCGGTTTTGGATCAACGACGACGACGACGTGAACACGAGTAATCCGGACGACGCAGAAAATGCACCCGTAGTCTCCGCCGATTGGCAGAGCAATTTTGTGGATGGCATTCGGGATTTGGAAGACTTCACCCGACTGACCTTGGATCTAGGAGGATTGACTGACGATGTTGTCACCGGCCGGAAGCGGGTAGGCTTCAAGTGGCGCAACATTGAATCCGGCTCCCCCACCATCAAGGTTCGCCGCAACCTCTCACCGGACGGCGGTACCGCCTATCTCACGAATGTAAGCGTCGCCAACGATCACCTCACCGGTGCGCATCTTGGGCTGGTCGGCGGACCTGATCCGTTGGTCCTGCCGACGACATTTTGGCAGGAAGTGACTTTGGGTCCAGATCAGCGTCTCGTGCATTTTCTCTTTGAAGGCTGTTCCATCGGCAAAGGCGAACTTGTGCTCACGATACACGATACGAATAACAACCTGCTTGGCGAAGCGCCCGGCGTCTGGATTGAATTGGTGAATGTTAAGAGCATGTATGAGCGGGTCAAAGTCACACCGCGAGCGCCTAGCGCGATTCCTTCCCCCTTCCTGCAAAGCGATACTTTCGACGCATCGTCTGCTTCCATCGAAAACAGTACGGACGGATATGAATTTGTTCCGGCGCTCGACGAAGAATCGGTCGCGACCGTATTCGTCCACGGTTCGAACATTTCCTACGAGGAGGCGCGCTGGCATGCTGAAACAGCGTTTAAGCGACTGTATTGGCAGGGCTTCAAGGGGCGGTTCAGCCTCTTCTACTGGGATACTTTGGTGGGGCCATTCAACGGAACCATGCCAGCGCACTACAACTTGAACGAATACCGCGCTTGGAAATATGGTCTCGCCTTGAAGAATTATGTTCACGGGCGGCCCAGCGGCTACAGTCGGCATGTGCTTGGCCATAGTCTGGGAAATGGAGTGATCGCGTCCGCGCTGAATGAGGGTATGGCGGCACAAAGCGTGATCCTGATGCAGGCTGCGATGCCGGCCAGCATGTTTTCCTCAAATGCGCCGACGCTCACACGCCTGACAGATATGGAAAATCTGAAACCTACTCCAGAATCATCTGGAAATATGGGCTATCGCGGCGTCCTTAACTCAGGAGTCAATGCGACGGTTTACAATATCTATAATACGAATGATTTTGCGCTCGGGTGGTGGGTCACGAATCAGGAAGTCGCAAAGCCCGAGGACCTAACCGACCCTATCCCGCGCGCATCTCGTAAATATACATGGTCATCATCCAGCGGCGGAAAGCTCTGGGAAACTAATTCAAGCCCGACCGTAGAGTTGCGGGCGGTTATGGACGCACATGAATCTTTTTCATTTGTCTCTCGTTCAAGGACCGCGGCTGCTGGCGCTATATCCGTTACCGGAGGAAGCATTGGCGCGGGAAACAACTTCAACGTGGGAGCGGGTTCGACTTCCGCATTCGGAGATGAGCGGTATGACCACAGCGGCCAGTTCACGCGGCCCATTCAACAGGCAAGCTCGTTTTATCAATTCGTCTACGACATCCTCTCTCTTTGATGAAAACAAAAAAGCTAATTCTAGCTTCGCTACTATTCGCGCTTGTATTGCTTGTCCTGTTCTTCCTACGAAAGGAGCCGGCAGTCACACGGACTAATGAACAACAGTCCACCGAGCCGAAAATCCACACTGCGGTAGTCGAGAATCAGCAAGAAGTCGGTGGTGTTGGGACACTGCGGACGGTTGAAGATTGGCGGCGAATGAAAGCGGAGGACCCGTACTTCGAGTACAAGACGCCGATCAGCTTTTGGGGGCGCGTGGTAGATGATCGGAGAACGCCGGTTGCCGGCGCTGAAGCTGAAATCGTCATCACAGACCTTTCTGCCGAAGGGACGACTAAAGTGAAGGTCTTCAGCGACGTGGATGGGCTATTCTCCATCGCCAACAGGAGTGGCAAGAAGCTTTCTGTGCGCGTCTCCAAAGACGGCTATCGTTCACCTCAAACGCAAAACCGATTCAGCTTCGAGTATGGGGATTTGACGGCTGCCGACCATTTCCGTCCAGATGCCCGCCGCCCCGTCGTATTTACTCTCGTGGAAAGCGCTCCGGTGACCGAGCTCATCACCCGAGAAGAGCGTGTACCGCTAGCCCCGGGAGCGTCGGTTTCGATAAGCAGCGGGAGCGGTGGGCGAAACGTGCGGTTGCAGCTCGAATTGCTGCGCAACGAAAAGGAGAATGCCGGCGAATGGGCGCTTAGAGTGAGCGTGCCGGTTGGCGGTGTGAAGCTTAGCACTGAGGAATTCCCATTCGAGGCCCCCGACGCCGGCTTTAGTGCCGACTTGATCCTAGACAGGAACACACCAAAACCGGCTACTTGGCCCGGAGTTTACCAAGGCGGTCAGTTCTACGTGAAAACGGGACAGCTCTATGGAGTCGTGACGATAAAAATGATTCCCGGGGCAAAGCATCTGAATTTCAGCCTGCTTTTCAACCCGACCGGCTCTCGCCGCCTGGAACCGCGACTGTAGATGCCCCATGTCGTGACGGCGTTGCAAGTTTGCCGAAGAACGCCGGCCTCGTGCGCCATCAATGCGCACACACTCCAGCGTTTAGCGTCCGGAATCGTCGACTTGCGGCCGCGTCTCGGAGCCTCCTCCGGCTGGAGAAGCACCGCTCCCACGTCACGAACCGTGAGGCCGGATGGCCAATCGCGGCGAATCGAGCGCCAGAGTGATGGTGCCGCCGGCGACCCCGGTGCTGAGCAACGCGTGAACGACCGCATCTCGCAGGTGTCTCTCCACGGTCTGCCGCAGCCGGCGGGCGCCGACGTGGGGATCGAATCCTTCGCGGACGAGAAACTCCAGCGCCTCGCGGGAAACCGTGACATCGTAGCCGAGGCCGCGCAGACGCGCCGTTTCATCCGCTACACGGAGGGCACAGATCTCGCGCTGCACGTCGGGCGTGAGCCGGGCGAAAACCCACTTCTCCTCGATACGCTCCACCAGTTCCGGTCGGAGCACTTGCGTGAGCCGGCGGAGGACCGTGCGCTCGACGCTCGCGAACCCGGATTGCTCCATGCGCATGGCTTCGGCTCCGCCGAGGTTGGAGGTGAACGCGAGATAGAACTGCTCGACCGAAATTCTCTCGCCGGTGGCGAGGGTGGCGTGTCCTGGGTCGAGTAGTTGCAGGAAGATGTCCCAGAGCGACGGATGAGATTTCTCCAGTTCATCGAACAGCAGCACGCCAGCAGTTCGCCCGACCAGGGCGCGGCCGAACACACCCGGATCGGCGGAATCGGCGCCGAGGAAGCGGGACACCGCGTCGGCGCGGGCGAATTCGGAAAGATCGAAACGACAGCAGTTCTCCGGACCGAACAGATGATCGGCGGCGAGCAGAACCAGTTCGGTCTTGCCGGTGCCGGTGGGACCCACGAGGAGGAACGAGCCGCGGGGCCGCCCGGCGGAGGCGAGCCCGAGTTCACCGCGCTGAAACGCGGCGGCGGCGCGGGCGAGTAGATGATCCTGACCGCGCAGACGGGAGCGGAGATGATCTTCCAGTCCGGTCAGGCGGGGGCTGAGGTCCGGCCCGTTCATTTTCGGGCGGACTTCCACCGGAGCGCGCGGCCGTCGGGAAAATCGTTCAGGTAGTCGATCAGCTCAGGCGCGAAATCCGGCCAGTGGCGCTGGAGGTGTGCGAGCGCGCGCACGAGTTCCGCTTCGCCGGACGGCACTCCGCGACGTTTGATCCGGGCGGTCACGTCCTTGAGCTTTTGCTTGTCCGCGTCCGGCAACCGGAGAGTGAGCGGCAGGTCGCAGGCGTCATCGGCGGGCAGCGCGCCGCCGCGGCGTTCATAGCGTGAACGGAGAATGCCCAGCGCCTCGAGTTCGATTTCTGGCGTGAGATGCACGAGGCCGCGCATGACGTCCGATCGATCGAGCGCGGCAGCGGGTACGGCCTTGTTCAGGGCGGATGTGATTTCGTTCAGGGCTCGCTCGTCCACCGAGTAGAGCCGGTAGGTCACCTTCTGTTTGTTGGCGGCGGATTCCATGCGAAAACTAAACGACAGCGGTTTCTGTTTGACAAGCGAGAACTAAACCGCTGTCGTTATCTCAATGACGCCACTCTTGTCGAAATCCGCCGTTCTGCATCAAGCGCTGCCGTTAGCTGGTGCGTGGCGCCCCGTTCTGGCGCAGGTGCAGCAATTGAAGGACGGCTTCGGCCTGGCCCTGACGGTGCTCTTCATGTTCGGGTTCATGTGGGGAATTGTGAAAATCTGGTCGGGGGCCAACGCCATCGCCAAGGGCGACCCGGACGGGAAGGCCGGCATCGTGGCGGGAGTCATCATTGCGGCGGCGGCCAGTATCATGGGCGCGCTGTTCGCTATCTTTGGATTGGAGGACGCCGTGATCCGGCCGCGATTCTGACATGGAACTGCGGCACACAGACACCAATTCCGCGGACGACTCCCGCGGCCGGGTTTTCGGACTCGACGGCAATCTCTACCTGCCGGTCGTGATCGCGGCGGTGGTGGGGCTGGGCCTGCTGGCGGTTTGCGGCGTGGGACTCCGGACCGGCTGGACGGTGGCGGGCGTGATCGCCGGCATTCCGCTGGCGATTACTCTCGCTTGGGCGGTGCTGCTCAAGAACGGACGGCCGCCGGCCTACGACCGTGATTGGGTTGAACAATATTTGGGCGGCGGCGATTTCAGCCGGTCGGCCGGACAACAGCGAGGACTCCTCGACGGATGAAACCGCACGCCCAGGCCCCCAATGGAGTGTTCGCGGAGAACATCCTGCTCTACGGCTCGTTGGAGCGTGGCGCCATTGCCGCGAAGGGATTCTGGCTGGAACCGCCGGACCTGCGCGGCACGGGCAACGAACGCCGCAACGCGTTTCAGGATCAGGTGCGGGCGCTGCTCGCGTTAATCACGCCGGGCCGACGGTTGCAGGTGCAGTGGTCCTGTGATGCGGACTACCGCCGGGAATTGCTGCGCTATCATGCGGAGACGGAAAAGATGAGCGCGCCAGCGGTGCGGCGGGTACGGAACGAACGGTTCAGCCGGTATTGGCGGCGGATGCACGGGCGGGAACTCCGGCGCGAGCGGCTAGCCGTATTTCTTTCGATCGAGATCACGGCTTATGCGGGCAATGTCGCCACCCGCGGCAGCCTGCTGGCGCATTACCGGAAACTGCTGCGGGAGCTGGCGGCGCAGTTCGAGGAATTCGCGGGGGCGATGCGCGCGATCTTCGGCGCGGAAACCCCGGTGCGTCCGATGGACGATGCCGCGCACTTCGAGTGCCTGCGGCGGTTTCTGAATCCGGGCTTCGCCCGGCGCGCGGAGGATGCCGCCGGCGGGAATTGTGACCCGGGTCTGACGATCCAGGAAAACTGCTGGCATGGCGACGGCGTAGGCCAGCCCGACGGCGGGTTCCAGTTGGACGGTCACTTCCATTGCGTGCTCGTGCTGACCCGCTGGCCGCGGGCTACGCGGCCCGGCGTGATCACGCACCTCACCGGCCTGCCGTTCTTGGACTATCAGCTCACGGTCAATGTCACGCCCGTGGACACGCGCGGTGAAATCAACCGCGAGGAACGCGCGATGGAGCGGCTGGCCGGCGAATACGGCAGCGAAAAGCGACACTCGCTGCTGGTTTCCCTCCAGAAAAAGGAGCGGAAGATCGAGAGCCTTGCGGGCGGATTCGCACGGCCGTTTCGCGTCGGCTATATCATCCGGGTGTGGGATGCCTCACGGGAGGGCCTGCGGGACAAGGTCAGTCAGGTGCAGGCGGCCATTCAGGCGATGGACGGAGCGCAATCCTATGAGTGCGCGAAACCGGTGACCGCCCGGAAACTGTTCTTCGCCTCGTGGCCGGGCTGGACGCACTCGTCCTACCGCGACTGGGAACTGTATGCGGAAGACGCCTACCTGGCGGACCTGCTGCCGTGTTCGAGTACGTTCACCGGCCTGCTGGCCTCGGCGGAGGCGCTCTACGACGGAGCGAACGGCAATCTGGTCGGAGTGAGCGCGCAGGTCGGCGGCTCGCCGCAGCACGCGGTGCTGTTCGGCATGAGCGGCGCGGGAAAGTCGGCGCTGATGCGCGACCTGCTGATGCAGACGGCCGGACATTTTGCCTACACCCTCATCGTGGAGGAGGGACTGTCGTATCAGGATTTCACGACGGAACTAGGCGAGACGCCGATCGTGGTGCAGCCGGATGCGCCGCTGACCCTGAACTATCTCGATACCTTGGGCCTGCCGCTCACGCAATTGCAGGTGGCGAGTGCGGTCGCGCTGTTGGCGCGCATGATCGGCGAGCCGGCCGATGCGGAGCGGCAGGCCCTCCGTCAGGCGCAGCTCGCGCACTACGTCCACCTGCTCTATCAGGACGCGTTCACCGATTGGGCGCGGCGGTGTCCGGAAAAGGCGCGCGAGGCGGGAGAGCTGGCCTGCGCCGTG
Source organism: Candidatus Didemnitutus sp. (assembly GCA_030681265.1). Taxonomy (GTDB): domain Bacteria; phylum Verrucomicrobiota; class Verrucomicrobiia; order Opitutales; family Opitutaceae; genus Didemnitutus. The sequence continues at coordinate 14,564 of JAUXXD010000189.1, forward strand.
CATCGCTGGCGGCAGCGGATGCCGGCGGGCTCCACGGCTCTGGAGGCGTATGCGGATTTGCGCGACCGGCGGCAAGCGAACGAGGCGGAAGCGATGGAGTGCGTCGCCACCTTGGATGAGGCGGCAGTGACGCGGTTCGCGCAGGATCCGGCGACGGCGCGGCTGGTCGCTCACACCGCGTGCGCGTTGTGGACGCCAGAGGATTTTCCGACACATGGCGCGCTGGTCGAACTGCTCGCCTACGGGCGGCTGCCGGAACATCCGAAGGAGGAAACGGACCGGCTGGCGACCTTGCTCGGTGCGTGGACCGCGCGGGGCCAGTATGGCCGGCTCTTCGACGGCGTCACCAACGTGTCTCTCCGGCGGAGCGTGGCGCACTTCGAACTCGGGTTGATTCCTGAGCAGGCAGTGGAACTGAAGACAGCGGCGGGGCTGCTCATCTCCGGCTTCGCGCGGCAGCATATTCTGGCCCTGCCGCGGGCGCTGCGGAAACGGATCGTGTTCGAGGAGGTGGCGCGGTTCCTCGATGTCCCGGGCGGCGAGGCGATCGTCGCCGAAAGCTACGCGCAGTTGCGGAAGTTCAACTGCTGGGCCGTCAGCATCGTGCAGCAATACGCGCGGTTTCGTACGTCGCGTGTGCGGCCGGCGGTGATCGGCAATGCGAAGCAGTTTTTTCTGATGCGGCAGGCGGACCGGAGTGATCTCGCGGACCTCGCGCGCGATCTGCCGCTGCCCGAAAGCGCGGGAGAAGTCGTGCAATCCTATCCGTTGCCCGAACAGCAACCGGAGGAAAACCGCCACTCGTCGGTGTGCTATTTCCTGCCCACGGCCCAGCCGCCGCAGTGCGGCACGCTGCGCCACGTCCAACCCCAACCGGAGAAAGTCCATGAGACTGTGGCCACTGTTTAGTTTTTGTCTGCTCGGCGGCTGTGTGCAAACGCCGGCGTTGCCCGAGCCGGTCGATCAGGCCGTCAAGGCCCGCTACTGGGAAATCCAGGCAGCGCAGCGCCAGCTTCCGCCGACGGCGCCTGTCCGGCTGCCGTTGCGCAAGCCGGCCCGTTTCGAGGACGGCGCGCACCGCGTGCCGTCGACCGAAGATATCATCGTCACGCGTCACCCATGAAACTTCTTTCCTTGATCCTCTTGGTCACCGGAGTCGTTCCGGCCTTCGGACAATGGGTCGTGAATGATCCGGTCAACACGGCCGTGAACACGGCGATCAAAGGCAACCAGATCGCACAGCACACGGAGGTCATCCGGCAGTGGGCGGAGCAACTCGAGAAACTCAACCGGCAGATCCGTCAGGTCGAGGACCTGCTGGCATTGCAACGGGAGCTGAGGGATGTGATGGGCAATCCCGGGCGGGCCGGTGAGCGCGTAGTGCGGCGGACTTTGGGTCACACTGAGTTTGGCCGAAGCTACGGCGAAACGGTGGACGCCGTGCGGCGTTTGTCCGATGCGGTCGATTCCCTGCGTCGGACGGCGCACGGCATCCACCGGTCGCTGGATGACCGCACCGTCCTGGGTTCGCCGTTTGCGCGCGAACTCTCGCAGTATCGCCGCTACGCCGCGGTGGAACGACAGGCGGATGGTCTCGCCGTTGTGTTTGACGCGACGGACGCGGAACTCCTGGCGGTGCAGGCCGATCTCGCGGACGCGATTGCGGATTTACGGAGTGCGACCACGCAGGCGGAGACGGACAAGCTCAATGGCACGATTGCGGCGCTCAACGGACGGCTCGCCGTGCTGGCCGCGCGGCGGAGCGAGGAAACCGACAAGGTGCTGGTCGCGCAGCTGCTGAACGAAAACCAGGCGGATAAGGAACGGCGTGATTTGCAGGAAAAGCAGATCGCGGAGGAGCGGCAGTCGCTGGCGGCGATCAACGCGTGGCAGTCCTCGCTGCGCCTCACTCCCGTCCGCTCCACCCGGCCATGAAGCGGATGCTCCCCTATCTGTTCATTTTGATTGCGGGCTTCCTGCTCGGTCACTGGGTCGCGAGCAAGCGGCGCGAGGTCCCGTCGGACCCGCAGCCGGTGAATGCTTGGCAGGAGTCGATCCGGATCGAACGCGTCCGCCCGGAAACACCGGATGACGCCAAGGCGCGGCTGATGGAGAAACTGCGTGAATCGGAGCGCCGGCAGCGGCCGGAGGAGGGACGGAACTGATGGACAACTTCATTCCCGGTTTTCGCGAAGCGATTGTCGCCATGGGCGACAACCTGCGGTTCGTGCTCTATTTCGTGTGTGTCGCCGGACTGATGCTGCGCATCAATGCGGCGCGGGCCGAGCAGGACAGTCTCGTGCGGCCCATCGTGCGTTCCGTGTTCGTCATCGGACTCATCGCCACGCTGCCGTGGTGGTTTGCGCTGGCGGAGGATCTTTTCCTCACGATGGCGGAGACGTTCCATCACGGATATCTGGAAAAGCCGATGCAGGCGGCGGGCCGGCTGCGGGACAGCCTGGCGGATACGCCGGGCGAGTTCAGCTTCGCGCGGCTCGGCGAGTCCCTTTATCGCGGGACGCTGTTTGCCACCGGCAAGCTGGTGGTGCTGGTCGCCAGCGTGCTGCAGCTCCCGCTGCTCATTCTGCATTATATATTGAAGCTGCTGTGCTTCCTGTTCCTGCCGGTGGCGTTCGCGTTGTTCCTGGTGCCGTCGCTGGAACACCTCGCGGTGCGTTATCTGCAACAGACACTGGCGGTGCTCGCCTGGCCGGTGGGCTTCGCGGTGACCGAGCTGGTCGCGTGGCATTTGCTCAGCGCCTATGCGACCAATCTCGCGACGGCCTACGGCCTGCGGCCCGGCGAAATCGACGCGATGTCCTATGCCAGTCTCGTCGGGGCGCTGTTCGCGGCAGTTTGGCTCATCCTCGGCACGCTCGGAACGCCGGTGGTGATGCAGCAACTCTTCTGCGCCGGATCGCCGTTGTCGGGCGGCGGCACCCAGGGACTCCAGCAACTGTACACTGTACAGCAGGTGATGTGGCTCGCGAAGTCACTCAAGACTGGCGGCGTAGCTGCGGTTGCGGCGAAGCCGGGCGGGCAGCCTCCGGGTGGCGGACTGCGTCCGCCGCTGCCGCCGCCGACTTCGCCGGGACCGGCGCCCGTTCCGGTCGCGCCGATGGATCCCTCGGGCGATCGCGCGGTGGCGGCGATGCTCGCTTCGACGCGGATGCCCGCGCCGCAAACCAGCTTCTGAACCATGTCGACCCTGAACCAGACGACTGTGCCGCATCGGCGGCTTGACGCTCCTCCGCGCGGACAGCGCCGGCATCCGCTGGAATTGTTCACCGACTACGCCGTGGCCGCGCGACTGTGGTTCGGCGTCGCTTTGGTGACGAGCGCTTATGCGGTGGTTGCGCCGTATCTGGTGATCCGCGCGCATCGGACGAAGGAAAGAGTCGTGATTCTCGACGCGGGCGGAACCTATCACGTCAGCCCGCTGCTGGGTTTCGAGGACGCCGGCAAACTGCATGAGTCCCACGCGTTGCTGGCCTGTCTCGCCCTGTGGTCGCGGCATCCTGGCGGAGCGGATTATCCGGAGCTGCTCGAACGGCTCTTTTTGCCCGACGCGTTGCGGGAAGCGCGTGAAGCGATCGCGCGGACGGCGGAGGAATTCGCGGCGAAATCCCTGCACCAGAAACCCGAGGTGCTGAAGCTCACCGTGCTCGAAACCCGTGCGGACACCGTGCTCGTGCAGGTCGAGGGCCAGTGGATTCGCACGGGACTTTTTCAGGGCCGGCCTTTCAGCGAGGCGCCGGCGTTCACCGCGCGGTTCACCTTCGCGCGCAACCCCAACCTGGGCGCCAACGCCCGCTACCCCCTTGCCGTATGGAAATTCGACGTCTCGTCCTGAGCGCCCTGCTCCTGTCCGCCGGCAGCCTGCCGGGCGTCGCCGCGATCCGCGCCTATCCGCTCGATGAGCGGATTGCCTACACCGTGCAGGTCAGCGTGGCGGCACCGACCACCTGCCTGTTTCCCGGTGCGATCACCGCGCTGGAGAGCGCGCATCTTTCGACCAAGGCGGAGGACGCGCCGCCGGTGCTGTTGTCCCATCAGCCGGGCACGAATTTCTTTTCGGTGCGCGCGCTGCACCCGGAGGCCGCGGCGGCGGTCAACGTGATCCATCGGGGCCGGGTGTACGTGCTCACGTTCCGGAGCGGGGACGAAGCCGACCGCGCGGTGTCGTTTTTCACTCCCGCCGAGGTGACCGACTCCGGCGTGACGCCAAGTCTGCTGCGCGGACTGCTGGAGCGGGCCAGGAACCATGCGTTGATGGCGGCGCAGTATCCCGCGCTGGCCGAGACGGTGGACCGGGCCGCACCGCGGAGCGTCAATTGGTATCCGGGTTTCACGGTCACGCTGGAGGAGGTGTTCCGTTTCGATCCGGAGGACACGCTGGTGTTTCAGGCGCGGATTCGAAACGCGACGGCGACGCCGTTGCGGTTTGATCCCGAGCATCTCGCGGTGCGGGTCGGACCGTCGATCTATGCGGCGGCAATTACCGACGCAGCGGGCGAAGTGCCCGCGATGAGTCACGCCAGCGTGTGGTTCGCCGTGCGCGGCGCGCCGGGCGGAGGCCGGGCCAATCTTTCCGTTCACAATGCGTTTTCGGTTCTCGTCGCACGACTGCCATGAAGTTTGACCTGACTTTCTTTTCCTCGCCCACCGGGCAGGTGACGCTGGTCACCGTCGTCGCCCTGGTGGCCGGGCTGGCCATTTATTCGCAGCGGCAGCGGCGGCCGGCCGCGCTGCCCGCGGCGCCAGTCACCGCGGTGGCGCCGTTGCCCAAGACGACGGTGCGCGATGGCGCCCGGTTCCGGCTGCCGTCGGTCACGGAGTTGGTGACCCTGCCGACATCCGGCGAAACGCGACCGGCCGAGCCCATCGCGGCGGTGGCGGCGCCGGTCACGTTGCCACTGTCGTTGGTCGCCCCGGTCATGCCGACGGAAACCGCGGGCCCGGTGGCGCCCTTCGGCCGGCTGGTTCCCTGCGAGACCGTGCTCGCGATCGAGTCGAACCGGCTGGAGACGCCGGTGCTGGCTCTCGTGACCGAGGATGTCTGGCACCACGGACGGCTGGTGATCCCGGCGGGATCGGAAGTGCACGGACGTGCTTCGACGGACCGCGCGCGAGAGCGCCTGGCGGCCGAGGGCACATGGACCATCGTCTGGCGCGGCGGTCCCGACAACGGTCGCGAACTCACGGTGCGCGGACTGGCGCTGGACCGGGAGCGGGATCCGGTGACCGGCGTCTGGGGAGCGCATGATGGCTCCGCAGGTTTGCGCGGAACCATCGTGCGCACGGACGACTGGCGCGAGGTGCAGCTTTTCGCGGCCACGTTCCTGTCGGCCGCGACGGCGGCCCTGCAGGAGACGCGCGGCGTCACCGGACTTTTGGGCGAAACGAACCTGCCGGCGGTGACGGCGCGCAATGCGACGTTGGCCGGCAGCGGCGCGGTGCTGCGCGATTATGCGCAACAGATCCGCGAGTCGATTGATCGGGACGGGTTTTACGTCCGCGTGCCCGCCGGCAAGGCGTTCTATCTCTACCTCACCGAAACCCTCGACTTGGGCCGCAGCCGTCCTGCCGCGGCCCTCACTCCCCATGCGAACTGACGTGCTGCTCATTTGTGTTCTTCTGCTCAGCGGCTGCCAGGCGGTGCCACCGCCGGCCAAAGTGGTGTCACCGGTGGCGACCGTGCAGCCGGTTCCGGCGGCGCCGACGGTTGACCCGCTGATCCGCCAGCGGCGGCACATCGAGGCGCTGATGGCGCAGAACGATGCGCTCACCGCCCGCGTGCGTGAACTGGAAATGCCGCATGAACCGGTGGCTCCCGTGCCGGAAACGGTGGTCGCGGCGGAGCCGGTGGCGCCTGCCCCGGCGGTGCACCGCGTGCCGGAGCCCGCCTTGCTCCCCAATGCGGACGGCGTGCTCGATCTCACGGTCGGACCGGCGGACGACGAAACGAATCCGTTCGCGGTGCGGACGACGGGGCCGGAGGCCGTGCGCGAATTGACGCTGAAGCTGGGCGGTCTGGTGCACGGCCCGGTGTCGTGCGCGATCGTCAATGGCCGGACCGTGCAGGCGGGCGACCGCATCGAGTCCCTTGAAGTCGTGCGGATCGAGACGGCGGCCGTGCTGTTGCGCCACGGTTCGGACCTGCTCCGGCTGCCGCTGAACGATCAACCCGTGCGGCTGCGGCTGCCCCGCTGAGATGCCGGCTTTTCACGCCACTGTCATCAGCCCGGCCGGGCGCCGGCGTACCCTCCGCGCGGAAGCGGCGGACGAGACGCAATTGCGCCAGCGACTGCGGGCGCAGGCGTTGTGGCCGCTCACGATCCAGCCGGCGGCGGCGGAGGGAAAACTGGCGCGGCTGCGGCTGCCGTCGCGGGAATTCATCGCGCTGCTGCATCAGTTGGAACTGCAGGTGCGGGCGGGCGTGACGGCGGACGTCGCCTTCGGTCAACTGGCGGAGGATGCGGTCGGACCAGCGCGGATTCTGCTCACCACCATTCACGCCGAGGTTGCGCAGGGCGTGCCGATTCACACGGCGTGCCGGCGCTTCGGGCGTCAGTTCCCGCCGCATGTCGCGGCGATCATTGCGGCGGGTGAGGCGTCGGCGTCCCTGCCGCAGGCGCTGCGCGCGCTGGCGGCGCATCTCACCGGCGCCGACGAACTGCGCCGAACGGCACGGCGGGCGCTGATCTATCCCGCGATTGTACTCACGGTCACGGGCGCGCTCGTGATTTTTCTGCTGGGCGGCGTGGTGCCGAAGTTCGCGGAGATTTTCGGTTCGCTCAACCTGACGCTGCCGGCGCTGACCCGGTGGCTCATCGCAGCGAGCGAAGCGGTCCGCGCGGGCTGGCCGGGACTGGCCGTCGCGGGAATATGCGGGGTGATCGCGGCATGGATGGCCACGCGTTCGTCGCGGCTCCAGCGGATGCGGGATCGGACTTTGCTGCGCGTGCCGCTGTGGGGCGAGACGCTCCGGTGTCTCGCCACGGCTCGCTTCGCCGCACACACGCGGCTGCTCCTCGACGCGGGCGTGCCGGTCATGGAAGCGCTTACCACGGGCGCGGAGTTGACGGGCAACGCGGTGCTGTCCGCGCAATTGCTGCGCGCGCGGGAGGGCGTCGCGGCGGGACGGCCGCTGCACGCGGCTCTGGTCCGGCCGCACAGTTTCCCGGAGTTTTTCACCCCGGCGCTCAAGGCGGGGGAAACGACCGGACAACTGGGGGCGGCGCTCCAGCACATCGAGGACTACGCGGCGGCCCGCGCGCGCGACACGCTGGCCACGGCGCTGGCCTGGCTGGAGCCCGCGCTGCTCGCGGCGCTGACCGGCATCGTCGGGCTCATCGCCCTCTCTTTTTTCCTGCCGCTCTTCTCCCTGCTGAGCGGCGTCAACGCGCGCTGATATTATGATCATCCATTCCTACCTTGTGCCGCTGCGTCACCGGCGGGTTCCGTTCCGGCGGCTGGTCCGCGGATTTTCCCTGCTCGAAATCGTCCTCGTGCTGTTTGTCCTGGGCATCATCGCCGCGGCCATGGCGCCGTCCGTCCGCGACATCGTGGAAAAATCCCGGCAGACGGCGGAGGCGCGGACGCTGGCGGAACTGGCGGACACGATCACGGCGTCGTTCGCGCAGACCGACCTCGGCAACCTGAACCTGGCGGCGCTGCCAGGCACCGTCGGGGCGGGCGAAGTGCCGACGCGTTTCTCGACGTCCACGAGCGTACCGTATGCGAACACCGCGACGGAGGACTGGTTCGCCAAGGTCGGACGCTTGCGGGGACTTTCGCCGCAGAGTGGTGTGCCGCCAATGACGCAACCGGAGCTGGCGCGCATTGCGTTCAATCCGCTGCGCAATGCGCGGTGGCTTTTCGTCGGGCCGAACGAGACGGGGCGGCAGCGGTTTCTGGTGGTGAGTCTGATGGCACGCCCTGACCAGTTGGTGCTGCCGGCCTTTGAAGGTAGCGCGGCGTGGTTCGATGCACTGTGGAACCATGACTGGGAGAATCGCACTGCGGGTGTGCCCGCCTACTGGACGGGCCGGCTGACCGCGGCGCAACTCGCCGCCTGGTCGCAGGGCAGCGGCGGCACGACCCAGATCCACCGCCTCTGCGTCCGGCGCATCGTGCTGCCGAAGCACCGGGTCACGGTGAACAACAATCATCCGAGCGAGAGCGCGTTCGTCTCGTTCAACAACACGGCCAACGCGTTCACCGCGGGACCGAATTCCGGGGCGAACGTCACGCCGGAAATCCTCGGCGGACGGCTCGTCATCATCAACCGCGGCGCGGCGTGGCCGGGCGTCGAGGCGCTGCGGTTTCACCTCAACGACAACCCGACCGTCACCCTCCAATGAAAACTATTGTGCTTTTTTTGTTCGTCCTCGGGACCGCGCTTCGAGTCACCGCGGGCTCGGCTTCAATCTTCTTCGATTTCCAGAACAACCCTTACGCGTCCGGCTCGGCCACGATCGATCTCAACGCCTACGGCGCGACGTCGATCACCATCACCGTGACGACCGATGCCTACGGTGCTTCGCAGCAGGGCGGCGGCCGCAATTATAACGGTTACGCGGAGGCGGTCATCGGATCGTCGGTGCGAAGCGAGTCGATTCCGAACGGTTCCGATCCGCTCAACATCTCCGTGGACAACAGTCTGACACTGACCAAGGGCCCGGACGGCAACTGGTGGGCGGAGGGAGTGAACCATGGCACGTCGGTCGCGGTGAGCGCATTCGTGTATGTGGATGGGGAAAATGCACAGGGTGTGGGGACTGCAGCCTGCTCGATACACTGGATCGATGCGCCGCCGAATCAGCCGCCGGGCATCAGTTGGATCGAAGTGCCGGGTGCAGTCGACTCGGGTGCGGTCTATGGCGTGAGTGCCCGCGGCGAGGATGCGGACGGCAATCTCGCGTCGGTGACGGTCTGGAAAAACGGCGTGCCGTTCGCGTCTTGGAGTGGCTCAGGCTCCTGGGCTGACGCGGGCCAGACGACGAGCGATGTCGGACCGCAGTCCGTGGTCTTCACGGCGCAGGCAATTGATGCGGCGGGCGCGGCTTCGCCGGTGAACAGCCAGACAGTGACGATCCAGGCGCCAGCGCCCGTACACTATACACTGACTACATTGGCGGGCGCGGGTGGCAGTGTCAGCCCGGGCGGAACCTATCCGGCGGGCACGGTCCTGAGCATCGTCGCGAACGCCGATGCGAACCATGACTTTGTGACTTGGAGCGGAGACGCCGGCGGGGGCAGCAATCCGCTGACCCTGACTCTCGATGGGCCTCGGACGGTGCAGGCGAATTTTGCGGTGAAGACTTTCACGCTCACGACGGGTGCCTTGGACGGCGGCAGCGTCACGCCGGGCGGCACCTATCCCTACGGCACGACAGTCACGCTCTCGGCCAGTGCGGGCGCGACCCACTACTTCACGGGCTGGAGCGGGGATGTCTCGGGGACGGCGGCGGCCGTCGCGGTACTGATCGACCGAGCCAAGTTCGTGCTCGCGCAATTCGAGCCGAAGGCGGCGCAGATCATTTCGTTTTTGCCGCCGGGAAATCAGAACGTGGGCAGCGTGGTTTCCTTGAGTGCGACCGCGTCCTCCGGACTGCCGGTCAGTTTTGTTCTGCTCGACGGACCCGCCGTGCTCGACGGGAACAATCTCACGGTGACCGGGCCGGGCGCGATCACTGTGCAGGCCGAGCAAGGGGGCGATGACTTTCACCTGCCGGCGCCAGCCGTCACCGATTCGTTCAACGCGTCGTCGTCCAGCGTGCTCAAGTACCAATCGGCGGGCCGCACGCTGCTGCAGGGCACGCGGACGGCGGAAGGAATTCATTACGTGCTCGGCAACCCCTGAACCTGATCCCCATGAAATGCTGTCTTTGTTTTCTGCTGAGCTGCGCGCTGCTGCGTGCGGCGGAACCTTCCGTGCTCGACCGGCCGGTCGAAAACCTGCGGCTGGAAAACGCCTCGCTGGCGGCGGCGCTGCGCACTGTCGCGCGGGCTTGCGGCACGTCGGTGCTGCTCGCTCCGGAGGTGACCGGCGAGGTCACGGTGGAGATCAACCGCGGCACGCTGCGCTCCGCGCTGGTCGCGCTGGTCGAACCGGCGGGTTTTCATTTTGAGGAGACGCCGGACGGAATCGCGGTGCGGTTGCGGGAGACCGTGCTGTATCCGATCGACTACCCGCAGTTGACGCGGAGCGGCAGCGGCAGCGCGTCAATCACTTTGGGCGGAGCGAACACCGGCGGCTTCGGCCCGGGTCAGTTTCAGGGGACGCAGCCGGCGAACGGACCGCAGGGCGTGGGGTCGGACGCGACCCAGGTTTCCATCTCGCAGGAAAACCAGAACACGTTCTGGACCGGACTGGAGGCGGAATTGCGCGCGATGCTGGCGGAGGGCGACGGCCTGGTGCTGAACAAATTCAGCGGCGTGGCGCAGGTCAGCGCGCCGCGGGAGCGTCAGCAGGTCGTGCGGGCCTTCATCGAATTGGTGAATCGGCGCATCACGCGGCAGGTCGAAATCGAGGCGAGGATTGTCGAGGTGTCGCTGCGCCACGAGCGCAAGCTGGGCATCGACTGGGATCTCGCGGCCGGTGCGGTGGGCAAGGTCACGGTCGAGGCTGGCGCACCGCTCGAAGTCACGGGTGTCGGGGGCACGCTGCTCGCGGCCAATTCCTTTGTGGCGAATCTGGGTTACGGCCGGACGAACGCGGTGATCCACGCACTGCAACAGCAGGGCGAGGTGAAGACCGTCGCGCAGCCGCGACTGCGCACGCTGAACAACCAGACGGCGATGATCAAAGTCGGCGAGGACCGTCCGTTCTTCCGGTTGCAGCAGAGCACGACCTTCAATCAGGGCGGCACGACGAGCCCGTTCAATCAGACGCAGGAAAGCTACTCCGTCTCGACGATCACCATCGGCACCATCCTCGCGGTGACGCCGCAGATCGACGGCTCGGGCACCATCACGCTTGATGTGCTGCCCGCCATCACGCGGTTGCAGGCCATCGTCACGAGTCCGGATGGCAAGCAGACCGCGCCGCTCACCGAGGTGAAGCAGGCGTCCACGATCGTGCGGCTGCGTGACGGCGAGACCGCTGTCATCGGCGGGCTCATTTCCGAGGACACGGGCGACAGCCTCCGGGCCGTGCCGGTCCTGGGCGCGATCCCGGTGGCAGGGCGCGCGTTCCAGACGAAGGCCGCGCTGCGCACGCGCACCGAACTGGTGATCTTTCTCACGCCGAGGCTCGTCAACTGATGCTCGCTTTGCTCGACAGATTCCGACCGCCGGCGACCGTGGCCCGTCCCGCTTTGGGCGGCGATGCGACCCGCGCGCTCGACACCGTGCTGCGCGCCGCGGCGCGGGAGGGAGCCAGCGACATCCATTGCGAGCCGAAGGAGGACGGTTTGCTCATCCGTTTCCGGATCGATGGCGAAATGCGCGAGCACGCGCGGTTGCCGGTCGCGCAGCGCGACGCGGTGATCGCGCGGGGCAAGATCACCGGAGGGATGGACATCACGGAAAAGCGGCTGCCGCAGGACGGCCGCGCGCTGTTGCAGGAAAAGGGCCGGCGGTTCCACCTGCGGCTCAGCACGGTGCCGACCGTGCACGGCGAAAGCCTCGTCGTGCGGCTGCTCGATCAGTCCATGCCGGCGCAGGAATTCGAGGCGCTTGGATTGTCGGGAGTCCAGGCGGAGGCGCTTCAGCGCGCGCTGACCGGACCAGCCGGACTGATTTTTCTCACGGGACCGACCGGCTCGGGCAAGACGACCACGCTGCATGCGGCGCTGCATACGTTCGACCACCGTGCACGGGCGATCCACACGCTGGAGGAACCGGTGGAATATGAATTCGCGGGCATCCGGCAGACCGAAATCCGCGAAAAGGTCGGCCTGACTTTTGCAACGTCGCTGCGGGCGCTGCTGCGCCAGAATCCCGATGTCATACTGGTCGGCGAAACGCGCGATGCGGAGACTGCGCAACTGGCCGTGCGCGCGGCGCTGACCGGGCACCTCGTGCTGTCGACGCTGCACACGAATGATGCGCTGGCGGCGATTCCGCGGCTGCGCGACCTCGGGGTCGAACCGTTCCTGTTGGCGGCGGCTCTGCGGCTGGTGGCCGCGCAGCGGCTCGTGCGGCGTCTGTGTGCCGAATGCAAGGAGGTCCACCCGGACTCCGGCCGGCTGGTGACGGAACACGGTGTGCCCGGCGCGCGGTTCTTCCGCGCGGTCGGCTGTCCGGCCTGCCACGGCCGCGGCTACCGCGGGCGGATTGCCATCCACGAGGTGGTGCCGGCGCGGAAGTTTCTGCCGCTCATCGCGGCGAACGCGCCGCTGGCGGAGTTGGCTGCGCTCCGCGATCGCGAGGGGCTCTGCACCCTCTGGCAGCACGGCCTCGCGGCGGCCGGCGCGGGCCTGACGACCGTCGAGGAGGTCGCGCGCGTCCTGTGATTTTTTCAACCCCCAACCCACTGAACCCATGAAACGAACCCGATCCCAATCGAAGGGCTTCTCCCTTCTCGAACTGATGTTTGTCCTCGCGATTCTCGCCATTCTGGCGGCGATTCTTCTGCCCAAGGGCCTGGATGCATTGCGTTCCAGCCGCGTGCACCAAGCGGTCCGAACCACCGACACGCTGAAAACTGCTTTGGTTGATTTCATCAACCTGCCGGGCGGCAACGGCAGCTTTCCACGCACGGAGGGTGCGGGCATCCCAACCTCCGGCGCGGCGCTGACCGGAGCCACCGACGCCGCCAAGGGCAATGGCGCCCGGCTTGATGCGGTGCTGCTTGCCGCCGGCCGGCTGGCGCATCCGCTGAGTCTGCGGATGGGCAGCCAGACCTATGTCTCGACCGGCACCGGCAACGAGATGCAGTGGAGTCAGGCCTTGCAGGCATTCACGATGACGCCGGACGCGGCGCCGTTGCGGAACTGGAACGGCGTAACGCGCATGGAGGCGCGGACATCGAATCCGCTTCTCGCGCCGTCGATGGCCCAAGGCGCCAATTTCAGACTGGATGGCGTCACCAACCGGCCGGCCAATGCGATCATCGCCTATCTCGTGATCGTGGGCGTGCCGGCCAACGAGGCGCATGAATTCGCGCTGTCGCTGAATGCTCCGCAGCTCGCGCCGGTGCTCGGCGCCCCGTGCGACATTGGCCAGGTCGCGTATGCCCTCCCCGTGAACGGAGTCACCGACGTCTATGTTTACCTCGCTGAAATCTGACCCGGCCACCGTCCTGCTGTGGGGCGACCGCTGGTGGCTGCCGCGCCACAAGTTGCCGGTGCCGTTCACCGAACCGGGCCAGGCGGCGGCGCATTTGGCCGCGGCGTGGCCCGGCCAGCCCGGCCGGCTGCGCCTCATTTACCAACCGGACGACCTCGTGACCGTGCCGGCTGAGTGCCCGCATGCCGAGCGGGCCGCACTGGCGATCGTGCTCGCCGAGGAACATCCGGCGCTCGCGCATCCGGGGCTGTTGTGGAGTCACGAGCCGATCCTGCGAAGCGGCGACACCTTCAGCACGCTCCTGCATCACGAGACGCGGCCCGCGCTGTTCGGGCTCGTCCATGAATTGCAGGAGCACGGTTTCACGGTGGAGTCCGTCTGGCCGATGCCGACCTGGCTCAATGCATTGCCGCCGGACCTGTCGGACTCCGGCGCGATGACGCTCGTGGCCATGAGCGCGGAGCGCTTCTGCCTGTACCGGCATTCGGCGGAGGGCGTCCGCTCCGTGCAGTCGGGACAGGGCGCCGACGCGCCGGAGCGACTGGCCGAGATCCTGTGTGCGATGCTGGCACAAAGTCCGGACGAGTTCGTGCTCTACGTGACCACCGATGACGCGTTGCTGGAAACGCTGAACCAGCGCCAGCCGGTGGTCGGCAACCGCGTGGTCGGACATTTCTCGGTGTGGGAGGCGCTCGCGAAATCGGCGGTGATTCCGGCGCGCCATCCGGCGCAGATGCTGCCCGCGGCGGCGGCCCTCTGGCCGGCGCGCCTGATGCGCGCCACTTCCGCGTTGATGATCGTCGCGGGCTTGGCGCTGGCGGGCGACTATGTTCGACAGCACGTCGCCGCGCAGCACGCCGAGCGGGAGGCCAGCCAGGAAATTGCGGCTTTGCGGAGCGAACTTGAGCAGCGCCGCGACGAAGTCTCCGGTCTCGCCGCTCGCGAGGCGGAAGCCGGAGCGTCGACACCGTGGTGCGCCGACTGGTTGCGCACGGTGCAGCAGTTGCCGGCGGGCGTGACGCTGACGGCGTTGCAGGCAAGTCCGCAGAGCTTCGTGCTCAAGGGCGGAGTCACCGCCGGCCCGATCAATGACGTGCGGTGGCGCGCGTGGCTGACCCGCTTTGAGCAAGCCGCGTGGCAAATCGAAGCGGGCACGCCGACGGGCGGCGTGCAGGTGAAAGGAAACCGGCCATGAATGCGCGTGTGCCGGGCGGTGGCCGGCTTTGGCTTCGCTGGGTGTGCGGGGCCGCGGTGCTGGTCGCCGTGCTGGCGGTCCGGCACTTCCGTCCGGTCAACCCAGGAACCGGAGTCAGCGAAGCTTCCCATCTCCGTCGCGAGCTGGCGGCGTTGCCGCCGCCGGTTGAGCCCGGCGCGATCCGACCGGTGCCGTCGGCCGCCGCTGCGCTGGCTTCGGCGCGGCAAGCGCTCGGCGACGGCTGGACAGTGGAGGCGTCCACCCGGAGGGAATTTCGGTGCACGGCCGTGCAGCCGGGCGACCTGCGATGGCACGAACTCGTCTCGCTCATCGAGGCGCTGGAGCAGCCCGGCATCGGCGTGCAGGCGATCCGCATCGAGACGCGCGGCAACCGGACGGTGCGGCAGTTCCGGAGCGTGGAAATCACGTTCCGGCTCACCGCGGAAACGCGCCCACTGAACCCCGTCCGACCCTTGGCTTCGCCGGCGGTCGGACCGCGTTCCGGGCGGCGGTCGGCCAGGCGGCGGGAGACCGGGTCCGAGCCTTGCGCCGCCGGCCCTCCGCCTCCGCCGCCCGCCCCGGGGGCGACCGGCTCCGGCTCCCAGGCCATGCGTCGCTGCGGTCGTCCCGGACTCCCGCGCGCGGCCGTTCAGTTTCATCCCCCAATACAAACCTCAACTCCCTGAATCATGGTAATCCTCACTCTTCATATCCCTGAACCGGTCGCGGCGGAATTTTTCGAGGCGGCCAAGGAGATCAACGACACGTTCGGCGACCTCACGCCGAAGGTGGATGCGAAGACCCTCATGGTCTTCGCGCTGTCGCGCCACGAGGCGCGCGAAATCTGCGGCCAATTCGATCTCGCGCTGCGGGTCGTGCGCGGCCGGGAGCCGATGCTCAACCCCGCGCTGAACTGACTTCCAGGGCGGATTCCGCCCGGTGCCCGTGCCGGCCCGCACCATGCAAGTGGCCGGTAAGATTACAACGAACATGGCCCTCAAGCCCAAGAACCCCGACCAGACGCCGAATGGCGTCCAACCCGCGGCATCCGTCAAGGCGGACGCCGCTGTCCGGCCAGGTGCGCCTGCACCGCTGGAACTCAAGACCAACCCCGAAATCGAGGCGAAGATCGCCGAATATAAAGCGGCCCATCCGAAGGACGTGGAATATATATCGCGGCTGGTAAAGGAACATCCGGACCGAGCGGTGAATCACTTCTTCTACAAGGAGTGGCAGCGCCACGACGCGGATACCGAAGCGGCGAAACGGCAGTTGCCGCAGGCGAAGGCGATCTACGACAAGATGACGCCGGAGTCGCAACAGCGCGTCAACGACGTGCTCCAGAAGGTGAATCCGTACAACCAGACGAAACGGTTTGTCGCGGCGGTGAGCCGGGAAATGGACCGGGTCGCCATCGGCCAGAACCGGCGGGCGCTGCGCTCGCCGGCGAACGCCCCGGCCATGTCCGCCGGCTGAAGCCGTGGCTGTACATTCCGCCGTTCGCCAACACGTGGAAGACCATCTGGCCAGGGCCGAGTTTGCGCTGAAGGTCGTGTCGCATACGGCGTGCATCCAGGGCACGCCGGCGCTCGACAACGTGCACTCGGCCTTGGATCAGGTGGCGCGGGCGCGTGGCTGGGTCGCGCGGGAACTGGCGGTCGAAACGCCGAAGATGAAACCGAAGGTACTGCCGCAGGGGAAGGGTCTGCCTCTCACGCGCCAGCAGCGGCTCGGTTTTCGTTGGGAATGAACAGGGCGGAAAATAATCCCGTTCCTTCGTCTCCTCCGCGCGCCAGCGAGGCGGCCCTGCTCGCGCGCGTGATCGACGCGGCGGATGCCTGTTTCTCGGACCTGCTCCGGCAGGGACGCATCACACCGGAAAGCGGGCGCACGTGGCGACGCGCGAAGGCGGACGCGCGCGCAGCGCTGGCCGCGCATGAATCGCCGCGAGTGCGCACGGGAATGGGCGGGCCATGACTCCCGCACCTTACAACACCGCTACGCCGTTCACGGCGGAGGACGTCGCCCGGTTCAACCGGCTGACGAACTTTCCGAAAGACCTGGCGAAGGAGAACGCGGCTTTCGCGGCGGAGTCGCAGAACGCGCGGGAGCGGGCGGTGCGCCGGCTGAACGCGTTCGGCGTTTCGAGCGTGCCGGAGGAGATCGAGCGTGCGTTGGAGCGCGTGCGGAAGGCGCGCTATCAGGTATTCATGGCGTCCGTGCGGAGCCGTGAACTGGCGCCACCGTGGAGCGTCGTCGGACCGGCGCGATGGAACGAGCACGCGCGGCCGGAGCGGGCGCAACGGGTGATGTGCCGGGCCTATGATGAATATAACGCGGCGAAGGCGGCGCTGGAACAGCGATTGAATCGTCAGGGGCCGGCGCGAACCATCCGTTCCGATGAGGCGACCGCGGTGGCACAGTTGGAAGCGAAGATCGCGGCGGCGGAGGAACGGCAGATGCGGATGAAGTCGGCCAACCGAATCATTCGCGACGCGAACGTGGACGAGACGTGGAAGCTGTCGCGACTGGAGACGGAATGCGGCATCAAGGAGACGTATGCGCGGCAGCTCCTGAAACCGGACTTCGCGGGCCGAACAGGTTTCGCGGAGTTCGAACTGTCGAACAATTCCGCAAACATCCGGAGGATGCAGGACCGGGTGCGAAGCCTCGTGGCGGAGGCCGGCCGCGAATCGGTGACGTTTCATTTTCCGGGCGGACGCGTGGAGGACAATGCAGAGTCGTGCCGGGTGCGGATTCGCTATGATGAGAAGCCGGCGGCCGAAGTGATCGGCCGGCTGAAGAGTCATGGGTTTCACTGGTCGCCGCGGGAGGAGGCCTGGCAGCGATTGCGGAACAACGCGGCGCGGCATGCAGCGACGGTCGTCACGGGCGTGCAGTGGCCGAGGGCCGACACGCCGGAAATCAATGCGCTGGCGGAAGACGACCGGCTGGGGCCGGCCAAGGAAACGACCAAGGCGGTGCGGATAGGAGTCGGTCCATGAGCCCGGAGAGTGCAGACGCGTTGGTCATCTTGCGGCGCATGGCTCGCGGCCATCCCGGGGCGTCCTCGGGCGAGGCGGCGGCGTTTGCCCTGTTGAAAAATCTGGAGGACGGCACGCCGGTCGATCTGGGCGATTGCCTGGTCCGGCTCGACGGTTGCGGCCGGCGGGCGGTGTTGCAGATCCTGCTGGATTTGGCGGCGGGCAAAACCGGCTTGAGCGAATTGCGGTGAGGACCGGACAGGAAAATGCCGGTGCAGCGCACGCCGTGGGGCGATTTCCCGAATGTCGTGGTGCATTCCAATCTGGTCGCACTGTGTCGGCATCCCGACTACGCGGAAGCGAAGGAGGGCAATCTGCGCGCGGCGCGGCAGGTCGTGCGCGACCTGTTCAAACCGCAGGCGGTGCTGCCGCGGGTGGATTACATTGCGCCGGTGGTGCAGCTCGACGTGAAGGAGCGATGGAATGCGTTGCCGATGGCGCTGGCGGTGAAAATCGCGGAGCAGACCGGTGCGCGGGTCGTGCCCACGATGGTACAGAGCAATGTGGTCTATCATACGTTGGCGGCGGCCCGCGAACGGATTACCCAGCAGCCGGCGTTCACCGGCAAGGTGCCGCGGGGCACTTACCTGATCGTGGATGATGTCGTCACCTTCGGTTCCACTCTTGCCAATTTGCGAGGCCATATCGAGGGTCACGGCAGCAAGGTTGCCGGGGCATCCACGTTGGGCGCCGGCATTTTTGCGGCCCGCATAAAACCTGATCCCGCTGTCCTCACTTCGCTGCAGCAACGCTTCGGCCATGAACTCGCCCACACCACCAGAGCCCTCGGATTTCCGCCGGGATGCCTCACCAACAAGGAAGCCTGGTTCCTCCGCGGGCTCGCGGAACTTGCCGGCCTCCGAAGTGCGGGCGCTGCGGAGGAAAGCAGTGGACAGCCTGCGGTCCGAACTCGGGCCGGAGGAATTCGGGGCGCGGGTATGGCAGCCGGAAGCTGACCGGGGTCGGTAGCGATGCTCGTTGAGGGCGCGAATTAACCCTCGGCCGCACTCGAATGGCGGCGACGCAGTGTCGCGGTCATTTTCTCTACCTGCGCTGTTGAAATTTCCCGGCGCGCCTGACGGATCTGATCCAGTGCCGTCTCGATATACTTGGTGAAGCAGCCGGAAACCCGGAAATCCTGCGGACAGCGGTAATTGCCTCCGCTCAGGCCCACCTTGCATCCTTGCCACTGCCGCGGGTTCGCGTCGAGGACCGAGCCGACGATCAGGACGTTGCACAGCTTGGTGAACACGTAGCATTCGTCCGGTGCGTGCATCGTGTCGATGTCCACTCCGCGATGAATGAACGTCGTCATGTCGGACCGGTCCGCCTCGTTCGGCACGTTTGTCGGAGTGTCGAGAATCAGGAAATACTGCCAATGCGGCGCAATAAAGCGCGAACCGCCCAGTAGGTAGGTCCGCCAGACTTCGAGCGCGTCCCGGGCTGCCGCCTCATGGCCGAACGGCAATACCACGTCGGGCTTCGCTTCAAGCAGGTAAGCCAGCGAGCGCCAGGACGTGCCCACGCAGAACTTGGCCAGCCAGTCTCCGTAGCTGAAATTCAGATGGTTGTTTCGCTTGTGATGCACCTCTCGGAAAACTGTCTCGGCAAACTGGTTTTCCCAGCCGCTGAACAAGTCTTCACAGGCCCGGCCCAGCAACCGCTGCTTCGGCCCATCTTGCAGCCGCTTGTTCGGATTCGCGGCGGCACGGATGAATCCGGTGGGCGACGATTGCTTCAGCCAGCGATACACAAACGCCGGAATGATATGGCTGATCTCGTCGCGGGGTTCCGCCGCACAAAGGGCGCACGGCGCCGGTGTCGGGTCGTCGGTCATAGCATGGCACTCGCGATACCCCACGAACCGGCGGGCGCATCCTTCAGCGCGCCGGACTTTTCCAGCGCGGCAACGCTCTGCTCCCAAGCGCCGCAGGGCAGCCCGGCAGAAAAACCGATCAAGCGAGAGATCAGTACGAGAAATGGCTCGGGATTGCCGCCGACGGTCAGTGCCTCCAAGCAGGAGAGGTAATCGCCGCGCAATGACGTCGGCACAATTAACCGGCCGCAGTTGCCTGCCGTCAGCTCGGCATTGAGGAAAAGACGCGCCAGCCGGCCGTTGCCATCGTTGAACGGATGCACCTCCGCCACGATGAACATCACGAAGGCGCCCCGCGCCACCGGCTGAGCGAGGTGCCGGCCCAGTTCGAAGGCCAGCCGCAAGGTCCCTCGCACGAGTTCCGGCGCCACGAATTCTCGCGTGCCCACGCGGTTGGCGGTTTCCTTGAAGCGGCCCGGACCGACGTCGAGCCGGTCGTGCATCAGCCGCGCGTGCCGCACTTCGAGCAGCCGCAGCAAATCGTCCGCATCACGGGGCACCTCCCGGCGGTTGTGGCCGTCGGTGGCGAGGTGGAAGGTTGATAGAATGTCGTGCGCGTCCTTGGGTCGGGCGGGGGGCAGCTTGTGATCGAACACGATTTCGCGGGCCTCTTGGATCGTGAATACCGTGCCTTCGATGTAATTGGAAAAATAGGCTTCCCAAAACGCGTGCAGCCGGCGTTCGGCCTCCGGCCTTTCGGGGACCGATGCAAAATTTTCCGTCGCCAGCCGACTGGCGAGACGCGTGAAGAGTCCGACCCGGTCCGGGTCATAGGGCTCGCGCCGGGCCCGCGCCCGACCGACCGGTGAAACCAGCGTTTCCACGCCGACCCCGTCCACCAGCGCGGCGATCATCGTGCGCGCGCGCTGCGCGGCGTCCTCCAGACCGAGCACGGGCGCCAATTCCTCGGCGGCGGCCAGCAGCCGGCGGAGTTCGTCCGGCCCATGAATCCGGCACAAGCGGTCGAGCCATGTTTCGACGGCTGACCGCTCGAGGGTTTTGCGCTCGCCGCCGACGCCCGCCCGGCTTTCGGCCAGGTTTTCCAGCAGGGCCCGCGACCGCGACCCCATGAACAGGTCCGCCCCCAGTTGGGTGTCTCCCGCTTGGGCCGGTGCGCCTTTCCAAATGCGCAGCGTGACGCCGGGCAATGGGTGGATTTTGTCCCTCCGGCCATGGGTGATATGGTAGATTCCGGCCGGCGAGGGCTTCGCTTCGATCGCCGTCCGATAGCTGATAACCGCTCCTGGATAGAATCGGCGGACGATGGCCAGCAAGTCGGCCCGAATCAGCTCTTCCACCGGGCTTGTCAGGTCGGTTGTATAGATCCGCGAGGCGAGCTTGCGCGCCTCCTTGCGCTTGATCATTCTCGCCAGCTGGTTGGCCTCGGAGGAGTCGGAAGATCCGAAAAGGAGGGGCATGAAAATCGTGAGTTAAGGGAGGCCGAAACCGAGGAAACGTGAAATTTCTGCGTTTAGCGGACTGAATAAGTGAAAAATCGGTGTTTAAGCCAGTGAATTCCGCCATTGGCGGCTTGGTTTGATATCGAGACTACCCTCCGCTCGCTGGCCCTATTTTGTCACGCCCGCCAAGGTAGTCCACGCTGCGCGTGGCTCCACCTTTCCCTCCTACGGCCTTCCCCCTCGCGGGGAGCACAAGGCTCCACGCTCGGCGGCCTCGTCGGTGACTGGGCGTGCCTGCAAGGGCCAGCGCGCGGAGCGCGCCACGAGAACCGGGTAACAACGCCCGGCCGGGGCGCGCAGCCACGCGTTATTTGCCATGCAACAGACTTATCTGGCCCTTGACCTCAATGATTCCATGCCGGCGCAAGTGATCGCCTGCGGGGAACAGCCGCAACAGCGGTTGGACTCATTCGGGGCGGCCGCCATGAGCGATACCGAACTGATCGCACTCATGCTACAGCACGGACTCGCCACGCGCGCCGTGTTC
>JAUXXD010000195.1 GCA_030681265.1 Candidatus Didemnitutus sp.
TGCGCCGTGCGCACTTCCCACGGCGGCTCAATCCCCAAGAGCTTGCCGTAGTGTTCCGCGACCGTCTCTTTGCCGGTGTCTCTCATCTCTCCAGCCTGCCTCGCTCAGCACCTCTCTGCCACTAAGAAACCGGAAGAACCCTAAAACTGGTTGCCGCCACGCTCGCGTTCGTGAACTATAGCGAATTGTGGTTTCCTCATGTGACTGAATAACACTGTTGGGCGAAAGAATCATGATTTCCGTCATCCTACTATCGATCGTTGGCGGCATCGTTTACTTGATTTGGATGATCGTGACCGCATTCAAGAAGCGGTGGAAGAAGCTCGGATATCAGTTCGCGAGTGCCGTTGTCTATGTTGGGCTACTCTACGTCGCCGGTGTGTTGCATGATCGATACGAAGAGGCTCAGTATTTTAGAGGAGTATTTGCGGTTTCAGGGACGTTGCCCACCCCCACATTTAGCTACGATTCTGAGCGAGCATTTAATGGCGATGGGTATTCAATTCAGGTCTTCGCTCTCCCAAAAAGCGTTAGGGAGCGGTTTGAATCTTTTGACGAAAAGGCCTTGGGTGCCTTGCCCCAAAAGCCGGACTATCGCAGCCAATGGAAGACATCACCATGGCGCAAGACCCCGATGCAATCGAGCGAGAACAAGTATCTCGACTTTGCTCTGTCAAATTTCGGACCAGCAGAAGTCCGATATCATCAAAAAGCTATTCGAGAGCTGGTTGGGAAAACTGGGTCGTATGTGGCATATTTCTATTTCGACCACGGTGACTACCCGGGAAATATCGATCTGTTTGTCGTAGATCTTGAGGGCAATCGTTTATATTTGATCAATTTCAATACATGAAGGGCGCGGAGGTATGATCCGGGGTCAGGTTTTGGGGCTTGGGGTTGGCGGCGACAGAGACCCACCCTTCGCTTGCGGTCAGCCTGCAGGTGGCCAAGCTCGCTCACGAGCTTCTCGACGCGGCGCTGGCACTCACCTTGTTTCCTCGTCGCGGGACGCCCGTGCGTTGACGGCCCGGACTGCGCAAGCTGTCGCATCGCAACCGTCTCATTTTCTATCAAGTCAACGAAGCCGCGCAATGGGTCGAAATTGTCCGCGTCTGGGACGGCCGCCAAGACCTCGCCACGATATTTTTACTCCGATCTGGAAACCCAACCCCGCCCCTGAATTCCGCCCTGCCGTAGCAGGCGATGAAACTGCCGACAATGGACGCACGTCTATTGCTCTACGCAGCCGGTAAACCTTTCCGTGATGACGCGGATGCGCTTCCGGCACCGTCGATGTTCCCCGACGTGACCGTCCCTTCCGATGTTCGCCAATTTAATCTCAGCCAAAGAAAACCTACCATGATAGAATCCCGATTAGTGATCCTCTTGCTCGCAGCAGCACTCCACCTGCCGTTAATCACGGCAAAGACTGGCTCGGTCCAAGGCGAAAGCGCGTTTAATTATGAGTGTGACGATGCATGTCTCCTGCCGGGCGCACCAGTGCCCGCTGGGAAATACGCCGTCGTTTCGCCGGTGGGGCCACAGACCGTCAAGATGATCACTCAGGCACCCCGGCTGGATAGCATGAACGGCAAGACGATCGCGGTCGTGGGAGGCAGTTTCATGGCCAAAATCACGCACCCGGAAATCAAGCGGCTGATCCTGGCGAATTATCCCACCGCAAAGGTGATTTTGCTCAACGAGATTGGATCGGCGGGACCGTATCCGGGTCCTGGAATCACTCGGCAAGCGAAGGACGAATTCCAAAAGAAACTCAAGGAGATGGGCGTCAACGCAGTGATCTCCGGCAATGGCGGTTGCGGGCTGTGCACGCCGAAAGAAACGGGTTCGAGCATCGCCGCGGAATATATTGGTATCCCTGCGGTCACCATTGCGGCCCCGACGTTCGTGAACCAGGTCTATTCCACAGCCGGAATCCAGAAATAGGGTCAGGCTTTGTAGTTTGTAGTCCATCCTGGCTTTTTTGTAGGGCGGGGTCGGGTTGGCGCTGCCAGGCACTGGCTTGGCGGCTCACTTTGTGTAGTCCGCCCATGTTCAAGGCGGTCCCGAGCCAGCGGTTGGTCGCGGTCGTGCGGGCCTTCAGGGCGGCGGCGAGGGTCCGTTTCCAGTCGGCTGATTTTCTTGTTTGAACGAGATCGGCCGGCGTGCGGCGGAGCTTACGCAAGAGTCTGGTCAACTCTTCTGGCCCGAAAAAAGACGTCAGGCCTTGAGGGCGTGTTGCCCGAATGGTCGCTTAGTTGAGTTGGAACTTGGGAAGGTGGCTTGGGCGCGGGCTTGCAGGACCAACTCGTGCTCGCGGTAGCGATGCCCGTCCGGCTATGTTTGGAAGTGGTGCATTGAGTTCGGAAATCTGAGCGCGGAAAGCGTTCCAAACTGAGTTACCTCAATCTCTCCCTGGCCTCTGTGTCTCTGTGGTTCACTTAACCCGTGTCGCAGTGGCGCGATCTGACTACTTCTTTTTCTTCCCGTTCGAGGGAGGGATGTTGAGGTAGGTCTTGGCGAGCATCTGGGATTCGTAGAACTCGACGAGGCGCACGCCTTCGCGAGGTTTGATGAGGTCCTTCTTGGTCGCGTGGTCGATCTGTTGCTTCACGCGGCGGCAGAGTTCTTCCCACTGGTATTGCACGCCTTCAATGACGTCGGCGACGCGGGAGCCGGCGAGGGCTTCTTCGATATAATATCCGTTGGGTTCGTCGTCTTCGAGGAAGACGTGGACTTCGTTGACGCGGCCGAAGAGGTTGTGGATGTCGCCCATGATGTCCTGGTAGGCGCCGGTGAGGTAGATGCCGAGGTAGTAGGACTGGCCTTTCTTCAACGGGTGGAGGTTGAGGTAATCCTTTTGGTCCTGCAGGTCGATGAAGGTGCTGATCTTGCCGTCGGAGTCGCAGGTGATGTCAACGAGCGTGGCGTTGACGGAGGGTTTTTCGTTGAGGCGGTGGAGCGGGGTGACGGGGAAGAGTTGTTTGAGCGCCCAGGAATCGAGGAGGGATTGGAAGACGGAGAAGTTGCAGACGTATTGGTCGGCGAGGAGGCGTTTGAGGTCGTGGAGTTCCTCGGGTTGGTAACCGGATTTGTTGCCCTCCTTGTCGATCTGTTCGCAGATTTGCCAGAAGAGCTGTTCGGCGGCGGCGCGGTTTTCGAGGTCGAGGTAGCCGAGGTTGAAGAGGGAGAAGGCTTCTTCCTTCTTTTGCAGGGCGTCGTGGTAGCGTTCGAGGCGGCCGAGTTTGGCTTTGTTTTTCAGGAGCACTTCGAGGTCGGTGACGACTTTGTGCCTGGTCTTGGGCTGGTGTTGTTTGCCGAGGGATTCGCGTTTGTTGATGCGCTCGAAGACTTCGACAACGAGCATGGAGTGGGGCGCGGCGACGGCGCGGCCGGACTCGCTGACGATGTCGGGCATGGCGACGGAGGCTTCGGTGCAGATTTCGCGGATGTTCGACACGATATCGCGGGCGTATTCGCCCAGCGTGTAGTTCATCGACGATTCGAAGTTGGTGCGGGAGCCGTCGTAATCGACGCCGAGGCCGCCGCCGACATCGAGGTAACCCATGGGGAAGCCCATTTTGGCGAGTTGGCAGTAGAAACGGGCGGCTTCGGTGACGGCGGCCTTGACCGTGATGATGTTGGGCACCTGCGAGCCGATGTGGAAATGCACGAGCTTGAGGCAGGCTTGCATCTTGGCGGCGCGGAGCTTTTCGACGGCGAAGAGGATTTCGGCGGTGTTGAGGCCGAATTTGGCGTTGTCGCCGGTGGAGGAGGACCACTTGCCCTCGCCACGAGTTTGTAGTTTCACGCGGAAGCCGATGAGCGGCTTGACGCCGGTTTCCTTGGAGATGCGGATGACGCTGTCGATTTCGGAGAGTTGCTCGATGACGATGATGATTTTCTTGCCCAGCTTGCGGCCGAGGAGGGCGAGGCGCATGTAATCGTCGTCCTTGTAGCCGTTGCAGATGATGAGGCGTTGGGCGCCTTCGTGCATGGCGAGGGCGATCATCAGCTCGGGTTTGGAGCCGGCTTCGAGGCCGTAATTGTATTCCTTGCCGGCGGCGACGATCTCGTCGACGACTTCGCGGAGCTGGTTGACCTTGATGGGGAACACGCCGCGGTATTCGCCTTTGTAGCCTTCTTCCTTGATGGCCTTGTGGAAGGCTTCGTTGAGCTGCATCACGCGGTGGCGGAGCTTGTCCTGGAAGCGGATCACGAGGGGGGCGGTGAGGCCCATGCCGACGGCTTCGTCGACCACATCCATCACGCGGATGCCGCGACCGTCGGCCAAGGGTTGCACTTGGACGAAACCGTCTTCGTCGACGGTAAAGTGGTTGGTGCCCCAGCGCTTAAAACCGTAAAGGTCTTCGGATTGCGAGGCGGACCAGTTGGATGCGGATTTGGTCTTCAATGGGCAGGTGATTGACGGTCAGGGTTTGGCTTGCTTTTTGTTGGCGCGCTTAGATTAATCGCCGTTTTCATTTTTCAAATCAGCCCATTAATCAATGACCAAATTGTCCTTGTTCCTCGCCCAAGCCCAACCAGCCGCCCCCACTGGCATGCAAACGTTGATGTCGTTGCTGCCGATGATCCTGATTTTCGCGGCGATGTATTTCCTGCTCATCGCGCCCCAGCGCAAGAAGCAGAAGCAGCACGAGCAGATGCTCGGCGCCCTGAAAACCGGAGATGATATCGTCACCACGGGTGGCATCTATGGCACCATCACCGGCGTCAAGGAAGACCGCTTTATCGTGCGCGTGGGCGACAACAACCAGAAGCTCGAAATCGGCAAGAGCTTCGTCCACGGTTTGATCAAGAAGGACGGCGTCTAAGTCGCGCTGACCGCACCGCCGACCCGATCCGCACGGATGGGCTCGGCGCGTCATCTCATTTTAACAATACCAAACCATGCTCCGTCGTAACCTTTGGAAACTGATTCTGTCCGGCGTCATCACGCTCTGGGCCGTGTCGTCCCTGCTCCCCCTGAAGGACCGTGATTTCGGTCAATACGTCCGTCAGGAAGCCACCGCCAAGCAAACCGAGTTCGTCGCGTTGATGAGCAAGGCCGCCGCGCGGGTGCAAGCCGGGCAAGCCCCGACCGTCTTCATCGCGCTCAAGCAAATTGGCCGCGAAGAGAAGATCGATCTGTCGGAATTCTTCCCCGAGATCCGTCTCGAGGCCTCGTTGAAAAACATCGAGAAGCGCAACAACATCCTCCTCGACGAATTGCTCCGTCAATCGAAGGGCCGTCTCCAACTCGGTCTTGATTTGAAGGGTGGCGTGGCTTTCACACTCGAAGTGGATGCCGCCGCCGTCTCCACCGAAAGCACCGAAGTGCGCCATGAGAAACTTGCCAAGGCGATCGAGATCATCGGCAATCGCGTCAATGGCCTCGGCGTGACCGAGCCGATCATCCGCCCCGTCGGCGACAACCGCATCGAAGTCCAACTCGCGGGCGTGTCGGTGAAGGACAATCCCGAAGTAGTGAACAGTCTGAAGAAACCCGCGCGCCTCGACTTCAAGCTCGTGCATGCCTTTGCCGCCCCGCCATCCGAAGTGCCGCCGGGCTACGAAGAGATGACGCTCGAAATGGAATCCCGCACCGGCGAGACCTCCCTCGAAGATCTCTTCGTGAAACGTATTCCCGAGATGACGGGCGAGGGCGTCTCCGACTCTTACCCGGTCATGGACGAGTTCGGCCGCTTCAAGATCATCCTCAAATTCACCAGCGAAGGTCGCGAGCAATTCTCGCAAGTGACCAAGACCATCGCCGACGAAAATCGCCGCACCGGTCGCACCGGTCGCCTCGCCATCGTCCTCGACGGCAAACTCTACTCGGCACCGACGGTGCGCGAACAGATCACGAGTGACAGCGCGGAAATCTCCGGTTCGTTCTCCCAGCGCGAAGCGATCGACCTCGCCAATGTGCTCAACAACCCGCTCGACCTGCCCTTGCAGGTGAAGGAGCAATACGAAGTCGGACCGTCGCTGGCGAAGGACGCGATCAGTAACGGTATCAAGGCCTCCATCCTCGGCACGGTGTTGGTCTGCGCGTTCATGGTGACTTACTACACGGTCGGCGGTGTTGTTTCGCTGCTTACGCTTGCGATCAATTTGCTGGTCATCCTCGGCACGATGGCCGCGCTCGGCGCCACGCTGACATTGCCCGGTCTCGCCGGTATCGTCCTCACCATCGGCATGGCGGTGGACGCGAACATTTTGATCTTCGAGCGCATGCGCGAAGAAATAAATCTCGGCAAATCTCTGCCGGTCGCGCACGCGGCAGGTTACGACAAGGCGTTCGTCACCATCTTCGACGCCCACCTGACCCAACTCCTGATTTGCGTCGTCATGATCGTGCTCGGCACGGGTCCGATCAAGGGCTTCGGTGTTACACTCGCAATCGGTGTCTTCTCGACGCTCTTCAGCGTGCTCATCTTCGGTCACGTCATCCTCAACATGCTGATCGACGGCGGCACGCTCAAGCGTCTCCCGATGCTCCATATCTTCAACAAGATTGACATCGACTGGATGAAATACGGCAAACCCGCCTTCATCGTTTCGTGGAGTATCGTGCTGGTCGGCGTTGGTTTTCTTTTTGTGCGCTCCGACAAGATCATGGGCATCGACTTTACGGGTGGTGACCAAGTGATCATGTCCTATGCAAAGGAGGTTGATATCTCCAAGATTCGCGCCGCGAGCACGGCCGCCGGCGTCACCGACATCAACCCGTCATACCAAAGTCAACTCGGTGGTGACACCCCAGTGCTCAAGATCGACATGCCCTACGGCGACACCGCGAAGGTGGTGACCGCACTGCAAAGGAGCTTTCCTGAGGCGAAGTTCGACATCGTCGGTGAGTCCGCGATCGGTCCCACGATCGGGGCTGAAATTGCCGGCAATGCCGCGCTCTCCCTTGGTCTATCCTTGGTGGTGATTTTGCTCTACATCGCCTTCCGCTTCGAATTCGGATTTGGCATGGGCGCTGTCGTCGCCACCGTGCACGACGTCTTGATGACGGTGGGCTTGTTCGTGCTCTTTGGCGGACAGTTCAACGCGCCGATGGTGGCCGCGATTCTGGCGATCATTGGTTACTCGGTGAACGACACCGTGGTCGTCTTCGACCGTATCCGTGAAGAACTGAAACTGAACCCGACGGGCAATTTGCGTTCAATCGTGAACATGTCGATTTCCCGCGTGTTCTCGCGCTCCATCATCACGAGCTTCACCACCTTGCTGGCTGCCACGGCACTGTTCCTCCTCGGTGGCGGTGTGCTCCGCGATTTGGCGTTCACCTTCATGATCGGTATTATCACGGGTGCGTTCTCGTCGATCTTCATCGCCGCGCAGACCTTCTATTGGTGGCACAAGGGCGACCGCAAACACGTTGAGGCGCACGACATCACGCCGAAATACGAGTGGGCCGGTGCTTCCCGCGCTTCGGAATAATCCGCCCGACTGGACGCTCACTTCATCCGCGCGGATACACACCCGCGCGATTGCGTGAGCCGTCCGGTCCCACCAATCATGCGATGGACTTACACTGCGGCGCCCGCTGAGACGGTGGCGTCGCTCGCGCGCGAACTTGGCACCAGTCCGGTCGTCGCCCAATTACTGTGGCGCAACGGCCTCGCCGAGCCAACTAGTGCCGCGCAATTCCTCAAGCCCAGTCTTTCGACGCTGGCGGATCCGTTTTTGCTGACCAACATTCGCGCGGCGGTCGCGCGGTTGATCCAGGCGATGGAACGCAAGGAATCCGTTGCCGTGCTCGGCGACTACGATGTCGATGGTGTGAGCAGCACGGCGCTCCTCGTGGGGGTGTTGCGCCGACTCGGGCTCGAACCGAGCTACGTCGTGCCGCGGCGTATGGAGGAAGGCTACGGGCTGACAATGGCGTCGATTGAACGCGCCCTGACCGCCAACCCGAAGCCCGATTTGTTTATCGCGCTCGATTGCGGCACCAATTCGCACGCCGAAGTCGCGCACCTGCGCACGCTTGGCATCGATGTGATCGTGGTCGATCACCATCGCTCGAAAGACGAACCGGTGATCGACGCGCTGTTGATCAATCCGCATGTCAACGAAACGCCCGCTGATGGCACATGGCGCAATCTCTGCACGGTCGGACTCGTGTTCAAATTGATGCACGCGTTGCTCAAGGAACTGCGCGTGCAGGAATATCCCGGCGTGTTGGAAATCAAATTGCGCGACTATTTGGATTTGGTCGCGATGGGCACGATTGCGGACTTGGTGCCGTTGAACGGGGAGAATCGCATTTTCGCGCGGCACGGTTTGCAAGTGTTGGCGCAGACCGAACGACCGGGCCTGCGCGCGCTGATGGCCGTCGCGGGCATCAAGCCGGAGCAAGGGCTCACGCCGACGGATATTTCGTTCCGCCTGGGACCGCGGATCAACGCCAGCGGACGTTTGGCCGACGCGTCACTCTCGGTCGATTTGTTGCTCAGCGAAGAACGCGATTTTTGCGAAAGCACGGCGCGCGAACTCGACGGACTGAATCGTGAGCGCCAAGAAATTGAGCGCCAGATCACAGAGCAGGCGGAGCAACTCGTCGATGGCCGCTACGCCGACGACTGCGGGTTCGTGCTCTTCGATGAGCAATGGCATCCCGGCGTCGTGGGCATTGTGGCCGGGCGGATTTCGCGCAAATACAATCGTCCCGCGATTGTCTTGGGCAACGAGGGCGATTTGGCGAAAGGCTCGGGACGCGGCGTGACCGGGCTGAATCTCGTGGAATTACTCGGGGCGTGTCGCGAGCATTTGGAAACCTGGGGCGGTCACCCGATGGCGGTGGGCGTGTCGCTGTTGAAAACACGCGTCGAAGCCTTTCGCACGCAGTTCACCAAAGTCATCCGCGAGCAACGCGATCTGGGCGCCTGTGAAGCGACCATTGAATTGGCCGGTTGGATCGATGGGGTGCAGATCAACGAGGCGTTGATGGACGAACTCGAGTTGTTGCATCCGTTTGGCCAAGGGAATTCGGAGCCGACGTTTGGGGTGCGAGGCCTGCGCCTGCGCAACCGCCCCGAGGTGTTCAAGGAACAGCATTTTCGCTTTCACGCCGAAGACAGCATGGGCCGTCGCTTGAGTGGCGTGGCGTGGAAGCAAGCGGACCGTTTGCCCCCGGCGGGCGAGGCGCTGGAACTGGCCGTGCAACTCAACTGGAACCACTATAACGGGCGGAAGATGTTGCAGTTGGAACTGCTGGATTGGCGACTCGCGGAAGAATCTTCCGAGTGAAAAAATTCTGCTTGAAGTCGTCACACGAGTTTCCCTTAGTGACCGTTCTCTTACGCACCGATAGCTCAATTGGATAGAGCACCTGACTACGGATCAGGAGGTTTGGGGTTCGACTCCCTATCGGTGCACCATTTTTGATTAGGCCCGCAGTTTCGACGGCGGGCCTTTTTCTTAGTCCGAGCGCAATCCGTTCATCAGAGCCACGCGAGTGGCGCGCAATTTTTTAATCGAGCGAACACGACTGTGATAATGAAGCGCGCGAGGTCAGTAGCCATGGCACTATGCCGGAGGTCATCTTGAGTTTTCCTCACAAGAGCGCGGGAAGACAGCTGTTGCTAATATTCGATTGCTGTCCAACGGACGGACGGGGTCCACCTCAGTGTGCACTGGAATAACAGGTTACTAGTTGCAGCACAGGCGAATTCACAGCCGAGAAGGTTTTTGCAGAACGCGACTTGAGCCATACTAATTTGGACAATTCGTCCTGTGCCCCAGTCCCTTCGCGGAGCGACAATTTCAAAACTAAGGATCATCTTTCGGTGCTTCTTAAATTCATGTTAGGGGATTTCCCGATATTAATTTCAGGAATATGATCCTTCCAAATGTCACGTGCGGCATAACGCAGCTTGCGGCAATAAATTAGCTGTCCGATAAAGAGTTGTATTAGTGCAGCTAGTTCTGCGACTCGGAATCCACGCCCGAATACCTTTACCCCTATGACTACGGTCTCTCAGTTGAGCCGCGCTTGGCGCGTCTGTCTTTGCGCATTTTTAGTTTCGGTTTCGGCCTATGCCGAGAATCCTCTGATTACGGCACAGCCTTTGTCGCTGACAGCGGTGCCCGGCGGCGGTGGTTTGATGAGTGTGACGGTGAGCAATGCGACACAGGTGAGTTATCAGTGGCGGCACAATGGAAACAACCTGGTTGGCCGAACAGATCGCGAATTGGAGTTGGAGAATATCGATGCAGCGCAATTGGGGGATTACGATGTGGTGGTGACGAATGCGACGGGTAGCACAGTGAGTTCGCTGGCCACGGTCACCCATAGCGGGGCGGCAAATTCGTGGATCGGGTCGGCCAATTTCAATTCGCCACGGTTTTCCCGGGATGCGGCGCCGGGTCGGGTAACAAAAGGTGCCAATGGGAAGCTCTACGTGGCGCGGTCCGCCTCCCTGCGGGTGGATGGGCGCAATCATTCTCAGCGCGGGGTGGTCATTCGGTTGAATGCAGACGGTTCACTGGATACAAATTTTTTCATCGGGAGCGAGCTGGAGGATGCTTGGGCGATAATCGAGCAACCGAACGGGCAGGTGTTGATCGGCGGTAATACTCAGGATGAAGGCCAGAGTTTAGGGCTTACCCAGTTCAGGGTTTTTCGCTTTAACGCCAATGGACAGCGCGACGAGAGCTATAAATCGCCTTCTTTCGCGGGCATTCCGCGTTTTTTCACCCTGCAAGCCGATGGGAAGTTACTGGCGATTCCGTCGAGCACGAACAATGGGAATGGGGGTATCACGACGATGGCGCGGCTGAATACCGATGGCTCTTTGGATACCAGTTTCACCCAGCCAGTGTTAAGCGCCGGTGGATTCTTCTTTGCGCCCGCAGAGTTGGATAGCGCTGGACGCATCTACGTGGCAGGCGCCGGCATCAGCACGATCAACGGCATCAGCCGGCCGAATTTTGCTCGGTTACTCGCGAATGGACAGGTGGACACCACCTACGTTCCGACGGGCTTTACGGCATCGCAGTTTCGAGGGATAGTGATCCAAAAACAGGGTGCTAATGCCGGCAAAATCCTGCTCGCGGGTGGCACTACTCAAGTCCCCGGTTCTGCTGCGCCAACGGCCAATCGACCACTGATTCGCCTCAATCTCGATGGCACCGTGGATTCGAGTTTCACGCTCATCACGCAAGCGGACATCGGGATGACGGTGCGTCCGCGTCTCATGAATTTACTGCCTGATGACAGTGTTTCATTGGTAGGGTCGACGGTGGCCCGGATTGACGCCAACGGCGCGATCTCTGCCACCTATGCCAGACCGATCTTTTCGGCCGAAGCCTTCTGGATGGAGACGCTTGACGATGGTAGTGTGCTCGTGCCGGTAGAATATGCGACAACTGTGACCACGGCAGCGGGCGCGATGGTGGCCTCTACCTTGTTGAAGTTCACACCCACTGGAGCCCTCGATACCACCTTTTCGCCCGGCAGTTATCAGCTTGAATCCTATCCAAGCAACGCCGCGGTGCTCGCTGATGGCAAACTGCTGGTTTGGGGAAACTTCAACAACACCAACGCAGCAACTCGGGCTGGGGCCGCACGTTTCAATCCCGATGGCTCGTTGGACAGTTCCTATGCCATTACGGGGATATCCAACCTGTTGGGCATTACCTTGGGTAACGTTTCATCCGATGGACGATTGCTCGCGAGTGTCAGCATCGGCAACCCGACATTTCCCAGCAGTTCCATCGCTCGTTTCACGGCTGCCGGTGCCTTGGATGCTACCTTTACGCTCGATGCCTCCATCTCGTCTGCGACCGGCTTGCGGGTCTATCAGTTGCCTGATGGACGCTCGTTGGCTTGGGCCAGTGGGGCGCAGCGCTTGATCAGCGGAACGACGATTTTCAAGCGACTCAGTGAGAATGGCACGATTGATCCTACGTTTGCAGGTCTAGCGGGCTCCAATTTCGGCACCGTGTTTCGCAACAGTGAAGGAGCAATCACCCAGGTCGTGCTCGGCTCGTTTAGCATCGTGGGGCATTACCCCGATGGACGTCTGTTGGCGATTAGTTCTATCGGCCCTTACACTGAGAATTCTAGCACACTCAACATGACGCTCCTGCGACTCCAGGCAGACGGCTCGGTTGATACCACCTTCAATGCGCCACAAATGCCGACGGTTTCTAGTTTTGGGTTCACGCCCAATATCACCGACCCACAGACCAACGGAGGAGCTTTGATACAGGTTTCACAAGTGCAAGCAGGTGGCTCACCCTTTACGGGAGTAACCCCATTGGCTGACGGTAGCGTGCTCGTCTACGGTAACTTTACCCGACTAAGCGGACAAGCTACTCCAGGCTTGGCCAAATTGACCAACACGGGCGTCCTGGATACCACCTTCACGGTCGGTTCCGGCGCTGAAGTGCGCGTTCTGCCCGGCCGCAGTGCCCAAGTCGAAAGCGTGACCCTCGCGGCTGATGGCAAAATTTGGGTCACCGGCCTTTTTGACTCTTTTGGCGGGCGCGGTTCCATCGGCCTTGCCCGCTTGAATGCCAACGGTTCGGTTGATTCCAGTTTCGCCTCCACTGCCGGCCTGTTTCTGCATAGCCCCAGTGGCAGCCAGCTAGTCTTTGCTTCCCCAACCTCCGCCTACCTCTTCGGTAACTACGAGACCTCGCGCGGCGGCGACTTTCCCAAGGCGATCACGAAACTGCAATTGCAGGATCGCGCGCTCATTGCGAGCCAGCCGCAAAATCTTACGATTACGAGTGGAGGCGATGCCACGCTCAGTGTGAGTGCAACCTCGTCGAGTTCGCTCAGCTATCAATGGCGACGCAATGGCGTGAACATCCCGGGCGCGACCAATGCTTCGTTTACCATTACTGGTGCGAAACGGACCGATGCTGACCGCTACGACGTCGCGGTCACGGATGGGAGTGGAACAGTCTATTCTCGCACGGCTGTTTTATCGGTGGCTCCGGCGAAATATCCCGGACAACTCGCTTACGATCCGACTTTCGCGCCAAACCTACTTTCTATAAGCACCCGGATTCTGACTACGTTGCCATTGGAGAATGGAAAATGGCTCGTGGGTGGCGAATTCACGCAATGGAACAACACACCGCGCTCGTTCCTTGCGCGACTGAATGCGGACTATTCG
>JAUXXD010000198.1 GCA_030681265.1 Candidatus Didemnitutus sp.
AGAAGGAATTCAAGCCGATCAATCAAGAGTCCGAGAGCAAGGCACCGATTACCGTGCAGCAATTTCTCGACGCCGCGGAAGGCCGCTCGGACGAAACCAAGGGCAAGAAAGACAAGAGCCTCGAAATGATGCGGGCGGCCATTTGGGGCACGCGCGGGGCGTCGCTGATCTTGTTGATCAGCGCGGTGGTGTTGATCTTGCCGGGTCTCGATGCGCTCCTCGCGCTGGATTTGGAAAAGGTAATTGCGAAACCGTTGGTCATTCTCGGCGCGATTGATCTCGTCGTCGGTGTGATGCTCTTGCTCGGTGTCATTTCGCTCTACCCCTTCGTGCGATTCCGGGCGGTCTTCGGTCTCGGCCTACTGGGCTTTCTCTTCGCCGCACAAGGTGATTACACCGCGGTGCTACCATTGTTGGCGGGCAGCCTCGGACTGTATTTTTGCACAATCTTCGTCAGTTATCTGCCGCTCGCGGTGGCCCTGCTGGCGGGAATCGGAGGTATGGTGATGCTGACCACGATGTCGCTGTTTTGATAGATCGGCGACGCGGTGATGATGAATCCGTTCAAACACTACACCGCACGTTTGTCGCGCTTGTGGCAAAATGACATTTGGGCGGCGAGCACAGCGCGGGAACGCACATTGCGCGGACGCGTGTTCGCTTTGCTACGGGTGATTTCCATCACTTTTTCGGGATTGGCGGAATTGAAAGTCGCGGCACGCGCGGCCGCGCTGAGTTACAGCTCTTTGCTCGGACTCGGACCGATGGTGGCGCTGGCAGTGCTCATCGCGGGATTCGCACTCGGTGATCGCGATCCCGCGATTCTCGCGCGGAGTTTGAATCAAGCGATCAGTTTCATCGCACCACAAGTCGCGCAGTATGACCGCGTCGAAACCCTGGCCAATGGGGCACCTCAGCCGCCGGAATTGCGCGCGGCTACGCAAACAACTGACGCGATCATTCCCGAAGCGCCGCCGGATCCTGAGTTAGTTAAGTTGATCAACAATTTCATTTCCAGCTCGCGCTCGGGGGCGGCGGGGGCGCTCGGATTACTCACGCTGCTCGTGATCGCCGTGCAACTTTTTACGACCATTGAAAACACCTTCAATGATATCTGGGGGGTGCGGCGCGGGCGGAGTTGGCTCACACGCATCGTTTACTACTGGACGGTCATCACCCTCGGAGCGCTCGTGTTTTTCACGTCGCTCACTTTGCTGTCGGCGGGCGCGTTAATGAGCGTGTTTTTTGAGAAGATTCCGCTCGGCACGCAGATGAAGGATTTGTTTGCGTGGATGCTGCCCTCGTCGTCGGCGCTCTTGCTCACTTTGTTGCTGACGCTGTTCTATCGCTCAATCCCGAACACCCGGGTAAAATGGAGCGCGGCGCTGCTCGGGGCGATCATCGTCACGGCCTTGCTGCTGCTCAATAACACCCTCGCTTTTCTTTACTTCAAGCGCGTGGTGCTTTCGAAAAGCCTCTACGGTTCGCTGGGGCTTTTGCCGATTCTGATGCTCGGTTTGTATATTTTCTGGTTCTTCGTGCTCGTGGGCGGACAGATCACCTATGCGGTGCAAAACGTGCACTACCGCAGCAGTCAGACGGCGTGGCACAGTCTGAATATTTTTTCACGCGAGAGCCTGTCGCTGCTCGTGCTTTTGCTGGTCGCCCGACGGTTCAAAGACTGTCAGCCGCCGTATTCGGTAACTGACTTGTCTCTGCGCATTCACGTTCCCTCGCAAATTTTGAATGAGTGTCTCAATCGACTTTGCGACCTGAATTTAATTGCACAGCTACCCTCGATCGAATCCGCCGACCCCAACAATTATTGCTACCAGCCGGCGAGACCGCTCAATCGCGTGACGTTGCTCGATTTTCAGCAGGCGTTTGGGCATTACGGCGCGTCGCCCAGCGGTGAAATGCTCGATAGCGTCGATCCCGTTCTGGCGCATTACCACGAGCGGCTCGCGGCGGTCTTACCCGGTGCGATTGGCGATCGCACCCTGGAAGAGCTTGTTACGAGCTTCCGTGACGAAGCACCCGTCAGGGTCAAGTCACCGGCATAAAAAAACCGCACGCCCGGCTGAACGATCGGGCGTGCGGCACTTAGGTTCTTGGGCTGCGCTTGGTGCAGATAACCCAACACACAAGAGGACATTACTGGAATTACGCCTCCTTGTCTGTCGGACCAAAGAGAGAAAATGCGTCGGATTTCGCCCGACAAAGAGGTTAACTACAGCAACCCCTCGGTCCAGCGAACCGCCGCACGGAGCAATTCCGTCGCATCCGCCAGTGATAGTTTTTCCTTAATGCGGGCCTGATATTCTTGCACGGTTTTCATGCTGACGCCGAGATCCGCCGCAATGCGCTTGGTCGCGTGCCCCTCGCCCATGCGGCGAAAGACTTCAAGTTCTCGGTCGCTTAGAGTATCAACCGACCTCGCGACCAATGCGCCACGGCGGCCAACCATTCTCTCCGCAAGTCGCGCAATCACCTCGGGATTTGCATAGACCTTGCCCTCTCGCACCGTCCGAATCGCTTCGACGATGCGGGTCGTGGATTCCCGTTTCATCACATAGCCCGAAGCGCCGGCCCGCAGCGCTCGTTCCACATGCGACAGCTCTTCATGCATGGAGAGCACGATCACGCGCACGTCCGGCAATTGCGCCCGCAGATCCTTGATTAGATCCATCCCTGTGCCCGTGCGCAGCGACAAATCGACCAACGCAATATCCGGTGGGGCTTCCTGCATCGCGGCCAAGGCTACGGCAGGCTCCTCGGCCTCGCCGACGATGGCAAAATCCGGCTCTCCGGCGAGTAATTGCCCGAGCCACTCGCGCACCAAAGGATGGTCATCAACGAGAAAAATCCGCGTCTTCGTGTTTGGCATGAGAGAAAAAATCGAGGCTGCCCGAAGAAACGATGCATGTCACGCAAGTCCCTCCGCCTTCCCTTTCGATGATGGAGAATTCGGCCCCTAAGCGCTCCGCGCGATGTTGCATAATCCGCAGACCCATTCCGTGACGTTCGCACGGCGGCGGTAGGCCGCGTCCGTTGTCCTCCACGCTCAGTCGGAGTCCCGGCCGCAAATCTGCCACCGAAAGCCAGACGTCGGTCGCGCGGCTATGTCTCATCGCGTTGCGCAGGGCTTCTTGGGCGATGCGGAAAAGTTGCGCCGTCATCATGGGGTCGCGCAGGAGTGGAGAAACTTCCACGTGGCTGTGACAATGCACGCGCGGATACTGCTGTTTTAAGGAGGCACAAAGCTCGTCCAACTCGGTGTCGAATCGGCTCGGCTCGATACTCGTCATCATCATGCCGTGGGCGAGTTGCCGGGTTTGTGCAATTCCTTGCTCGACCAAGTCGGCAATCTGCCGGGCCTCCCGTCCCGCAACAGGATCACGCGTTTGGAGCTTATGGGCCAAGACTTGCGCGGCCAACGCGGTGCCGACCAAATGTTGTCCGAGCTGATCGTGTAATTCGTGCCCCATGGCCGCGCGCTCGTTCGCGCTCAATTCCAGCAAATCACGCTGCGCCGCCTGTCGCTTTTGCACTTCCTGCTCAAGTTCAGCCGTGCGCACTTGCACTCGATATTCCAATTGTTTCTGAAAATTGCTCAACGCGTCCAGCATCCAGACAATTGCCAAGTAGACCAGTAGGCTACCGGCACTATTCCACCACAGCCAAGTTTCCAACCAGCCATCAGCATAGTCCGTCGAATCCGCTAAAAACCTAATCCCCACACTGGCGCACGCCATGATGACACCGCCAGTCCGACCGAGAGTTATCACGGCAACCCCCACCGGCACGACGTAGAAAACCACAAAAGACATCTGGATGCCCGAAATGTAGTCGGCCCACCCAATTGCAGTAACTGCTCCCATCAGACCTAGAATCAACGTCGTTTTCCTTTCAACTGGCAGACGCGAAAAATAGCCCAAAGTCCACTTGACCGCCCGGCTCGCCGCGGCCGGTTTCTCCAGTGGAGACTGCTTGGACATTCCTTTCGCTGGCAGGATAAGCGCCCCTCGCCAAATATTTTCTTCAGCGCCCACCAGTGACCGTTCCTGAGCGATATTTTGGTCCGACTGACACCACGTGTTGACACCCCGCGGCCCACCGCCTAGCGACAACGCTTTAATTCCATGATTTCTTGGATCCAAACTACCTTCCAGAAGCACACTAAGTTCTTCCTCTTCTTCCTCTTGATCGTCATCACGATCCCGTTCGTCTTCACGATCGGCGCTGCCCCGGGCATCGGCAATGCCGGCCCCAAGATGCAGAATCAGGAGTTTTTCGGCACCAACCTTGGCAATGAAGGCCAGGCTCGCCGCATCTTCCGCGATGCGAGCTTCAGCGCCCAAATCAAAGGCGCATTTCAAGCCACCGGGCCCCAATTGCAGCAATACGCGCTCAATCGCGCCGCCGGTCTGCACCTCGCCCAACAACTCGGCTTGCCCGTGCCTGATGAGAAACAGGTTGCCGCGCACATCGCCCAGTTGCCCACCTTCAAGGACGACGCCGGCAATTTCGACCAACTCCGTTACCAGCAATTTGCCGATTCGCTCAAAGGCAACCGCGAATTCTCCGCTGCCGACGCCAACCGCGTGCTCCGCGATGACACCCGCCTCGCCGCCCTCAGCCGCCTACTCGCCGGCCCAGGCTATGTGTTGAACGGCGACGTCGCCGAACAATTGAAGCGCGTCGATACGACGTGGAACATTACCGTGGCCTCCATCGACTACGCCAGCTACTCCCCCACCGTCGCCGTCACGGATGCGGCGCTGCAAAAATTCTACGACGACAACTCCTTCCGTTACGACATTCCCGCTCGCGCTCGCCTTCAATTGGTCGAGTTTAAAGCGACTGAATTCATTCCCACCAGCAATCCCTCGGAGCATGATGCCCGCGCTTATTATAACGCCAACGCCGCCCGTTTTCCCGCTCCGACAGATGCCTCCGCTAACGCCCCGTCGTTCGCCCTCGGTGAAAGCGCAACCGCCGTGACGGATAATTTCCCGAAAGTGCGCCTCCAAGTTGAGGCAGCGATGAAAGAAGATATCTCCCGCCGCGCCGCCTCGCGCGCCGCTAACGATTTCACCATCGCGCTCTTCGAACGGAAAGTCGCCGCCAATTCGTCCGAGCTCGGCGCATTCATCTCCGCCAGTCGCCGCAGCGCCGTTAATCTCGCCCCGTTTACCTTCGACGCTCCACCGGCTGATCGCGCTTGGTTGGCCAACTACGCCGAACAAATCAATCGCCTCAACGCCAACCGCTACTTTTCCGATCCATTGCCCACGCCCGAGGGTTTTGTTGTGATGCTTTGGCAGGAAACTGTGCCGGCTTACAAACCAATGCTGAGCGAAGCGCGCGCGCGCGTTGCCGCCGATTTCACCGAGAGCGAGAAACGTCGCCAATTTACCGAACACGGCAAGGCGCTCCGCGAACGTCTCTTGGCCAACGTCAAATCCGGCAAGTCATTCGCTGAAGCCGCCGCCGCCGCCAAACTCGAGGTGAAATCCTATGCGGAATTCACTTTGCGTGAGCCACCGCAAGATTTGCCCTACGCAGCCTTCGGCGCACTGCAAACGCTGCAAGCGGGTGAGTTGTCTGAAATGGTATCCACCGGCGAAAAGGGCCAATTCACTTTCGTCGTCGCGAAGAAACTGCCCGACACCTCCACTTCTAGCGCTCGCTTCGCCGAGGTGCGCAAGCAGTTGATGCAATACACCGCTGCGGCCAACGAAAGTGCCATCCTCGCCGCCTTGGTCGAAGACGAGCTGAAACGCTCGCAGCCAGACACGCCGTAATTGTAACGCTTGTGCGGGCGGCACCGTCTATCCAGTCGAATGACCGCCCGCCCTTTTTCCGACTGCGAGACCGCTCCACGGTTGCAGACTGCTTTTGCTCAAGGGGAAAGTCTGCACCCAGCGCTTGTTAAGAAATTTCTTAAAACTTTCGCTGGCGTCGCGTGTTCTCCCATTAACAAAACCTATTTCTGAACCAATGCTCATGAACTTCCGTCGCACCGCCCTCGCCGTAATTGGTCTACTTGCCCCGGCACTCTCTCTCACGGCTCAAATCGCCGCCCCCTCCGTGGGCAACCTCACCATCGAAGAAGCCGTCGCGCGGGCGCTCCAAAAGAACTTCAGTCTCGAAGTCGGCCGTTTCAACCCCGAGATCGCTCGTGAGGCAATCGATGTCGCGCGCGGCACATATTTACCCGAATTGTCCGTCACCGCTTCCCACGGCACAGCGCGCACCGCGCAAAACGGTTTGGTCGCGGGGACAAAGCTTGAAACCGGCGACGTTCGCATCGGCGTCACCCAGCGCTTTTACACCGGCACAACGGCGACCGTGAGCACGAAAACTGATCGTGCCGATTCTTCCCTCAATCCCACGGTCAACCCCGCCTATAACGCCGACCTCACCGTCAGCGTCCGCCAACAACTTCTCGCTGGAGCTGACGTGGAAGTTAACCGTGCTTCGCTCGATCGTGCGCGCCTCGGCTTCGATCGCGCCAACTTGGTTTTCAAATCCAGTGTTCTCGACGTCATCAAATCGACAGAGAATGCCTACTACGCGTTAGCCTTCGCGCGGGAGCAGCTTGAAGTCCGCCGTTTCTCCCTCGCCCTCGCTGAGCGTCTGCTCGATGAGGCCAAAACCCGTCGCCGGACCGGCGTCGCGACAGATCTCGACGTGCTCCAAGCCGACGTCGGCGTCGCCAACGCCCGCCGCGGCGTTCTCCTCGCTAACCAAGTCGCCCGCGACAACGAAGAAGCCCTGCTCGCGCTGATCAGCCAATTCGAATTGGACGGCCAACTCGGCGCCGTGAGCCTGCCCGCTTCCGCCATGATGATCCCGACTTTTGCCTCGTCCTATGATGCGGCGAAGCGCAACCAACCCGATTTACAAGCCGCCGCGGCAACCCTCGATCAATTGCGTATCGATTCGAAAGTCGCGAAGAGCAACCAAAAGGGCGACCTCAGTGTCGGCGCTGCCGTTGGTTTCAATTCCTTTGCCGCAGGTAACACATCCGGCGCCTACAGCGGCGCATTCGATCGCGACAAGTCGTCCTGGCAAATCGACATCGCCTACAAACTTCCTTGGGGCCAAGTCGGCAACAAAGCGCGCAACCGCCAAGCGCTCGCCGCCGTTTCGCAACAGGAAGTGGCGATCCGTTCCCTCGAACAGGGCATCGAAGCACAAGTGCGCAGCGCCGTTCGCGCTGTCGAAACCAACACCGAAAGCGTGCAAATCTCGACCCAAGCCCGCGAGTTGAGCGAGAAACAATACGAACTCGAAAAGGCCCGCTTCGACGCCGGTCTCTCCACCTCGCGCCGCGTGCTCGAAGCCCAAAACGACCTCGAAACGGCCCGCGTGAACGAACTTTCGTCCCGCGTGGCGTTGCGCAATTCCTACGCTTCATTGCACCGCATCGAAGGCAGCTCGTTGCAGCGCTATGGCGTCAATTTGCCCTAACGCCAATTCCCCCCGCATAACTCGCCCCGCCAACCAGCGGGGCTTTTTTTGTGTCTCTGCCTTCCTTCTGATTCACGGCCCGCGTGGGGTTTTGGGTCGCCGTCCGGACACGCCAGCGGCTAGCGTTCCGCCAAAACGCCCCCATGCAATTCAACACTATCATTGAGCCCTTTCGGATCAAAACGGTGGAGCCCATTCGCTTTACCACTCGCGAACAGCGCGTCGCGGCACTCAGCGAGGCCCACTACAATCAATTTTTGATCAAGGCGGAGGATGTCATCATTGATTTGCTGACCGATTCCGGCACGGGAGCGATGTCTTCCGCCCAATGGGCCGGCATGATGCAAGGCGACGAATCTTACGCCGGTGCGCGCTCCTTTTTCCGCTTCGAAGCCAGCGTGCGCGAGATCACGGGCTTTGCGCATATCATTCCCACGCACCAAGGCCGCGCCGCCGAACGCATTCTCTTTGGCACTGCCTGCAGTGCCGGACAAGTTGTGCCAAACAACACCCACTTTGACACGACGCGCGCCAATCTCGAAGCGCTCGGAGTGAATGCGGTCGATCTGCGCTGCCCTGAGGCTGCACGGCCGGATTTGGTAGCCCCATTCAAAGGCAACATCGACCTCGTCGCCCTCGAACGTTGCCTCATCGAAAACGCCGGACGCGTGCCTTTTGCGATGATCACGGTCACCAACAACTCCGGTGGCGGCCAACCCGTTTCCCTCGCCAACATCCGCAGCGCGGCCGCACTTTGCCGTCAGCATGGCGTGCCGTTGATTCTCGATTGCTGCCGGTTCGCCGAAAACGCGTGGTTCATCAAACAACGCGAAGTTGGACAACATGGGCGGACGCCGTTGGCGATCGCACAAGAAATGTTCAGCTATGCGGACGGTTGCACGATGTCGGCGAAAAAAGACGGCCTCGCCAACATCGGCGGATTTCTCGCCTTGAATGACAACGCGCTCGCCGCCCGCTGCCGCAACAATCTCATCCTCACCGAGGGTTTCCCGACCTATGGTGGTTTGGCCGGTTACGATCTCGAGGCCATCGCAGTCGGCCTGAAGGAAGTGCTCGACGAAGACTATCTGCATTACCGTATTCGTTCGGTTGAATACTTGGGCAACAAACTCACGGAAGTGGGAGTGCCGATCATTCGCCCTACGGGTGGCCACGCAGTTTACATCGATGCGC
>JAUXXD010000210.1 GCA_030681265.1 Candidatus Didemnitutus sp.
TAAAATGGCGGAGGTTGCAAAACGGCTATGTAGCGCGAATTCAAAATGATGAAACGAATAACGATTATTACAATCATGGCTGTGAGTGCCATTGCCGGCTGTTCCTCAATTCGCGAATCCGATTCGGCACGGCAAAGCCCAATCACTTTGGGTAAAAGCGGCTATTCGCTGCATTTCAGTGAAAGCGGAAAGGAAACTGCAGTGGCTTTGATAACCGCTCGAGAGGGACGGCTTTCGTTGACGATTAATATTCAAGAGCACGGCAGCACCCTTCTAACAACAATCGAGCGAGAGGGTGTGGTTGTGATGTTATTTGATCGAAACGGTGACGGAATTCCCGACGAAGGCATTGAAAGAGATACCCAGAAAGGGACTTTTAAAAAATTCTTATTGGAGACTCACCGTTCGGAACGATGAGCACGGATCGAAAGCGCGGCTGAACGAAACACGTCGTCGCTTTGCTTCCAACGCGGCGAGGGTCTGAAAAGAGGGCATGTCTTGACTGTAGACAGGAGGTGTTACCGATTTTTTTGTCATCGTAAAACCTGCCAATTTGTCCGCGTAGGTTTTTTCGGGTTGGGCCGGACTGGGATCACATTTTGTCGCCAAATTGCCGCGTTCGGGTCGTAGGCATGCGACGCGTTTGAGCAGAGCGTGACGAGCGGGCGTGAGTGCTTGCGACGAGAGCGTGGATTTTCCAACAGCTACCAGTTCGGCTACAGCCACGACCTCACGGCGACGCCTTCCCCCGAAGTCGCGACTGCGCGCCAAACAGGAAATGCAGGATGCGTGCCTTTCCGCGCAGTCCGCGAAATGCGTCGTCCCAATTTCTCATTCCAGGTCCCAGCTGGCCAAAGAAAAAGGCGCGCCGCAGTGAGCAGCGCGCCTTGAGAGTTTGATTGGCCGGAAGGCTTATTCCTTCTTCGCGGCTTCGTCGAAGATATCGCCCAGGCTCGTGAGGTCGGTGCCGTTGGTCTGCTTGGTGAACTGCTCGTAAGAGGCGGTCTCTTGCGCGAGTTGTTCAGCCGAGTAGTTGGCAGCCTTGATCGACAGACCGATGCGGCGGCCGTCGCGGTCGATTTTCACGACGCGAGCGGAAACCGACTGACCGGACTTGAGCACGTCCTTCACCTTCTCGACGCGATCTTCTTGGATCTGCGAGATGTGGACCATGCCGTCGATACCGTCCTTCAACTCCACGAAGGCGCCGAAGTTGGCGATCTTCGAGACCGTGCCGGTGACGACGTCACCGATGCGGAAGAAGCTGTCGATGTCGGACCAAGGATCGGTCATGAGTTGCTTCATGCCGAGGCTGATGCGTTGTTGCGAAGGATCGACGTCGAGCACGATTGCGTCGACTTCGTCGCCCTTGTTGAGCGCTTCCGATGGGTGGTTGACCTTGCGGGTCCAGCTCATGTCGGAGACGTGCACCATACCGTCGATACCTTCTTCGAGTTCGATGAAGGCGCCGTAGGTGGTCATGTTGCGCACCTTGCCGCGGACGCGAGCGCCCACTGGGTAGTTGTGACGGACCATGTCCCACGGGTTCGGCTCGAGTTGGCGGAGGCCGAGCGAGATCTTTTGCTCGTCCTTTTGGATACCGAGAACCACGGCATCAAGTTCCTGGCCGACTTTGAGGAGTTCGGAAGGCTTGTTGATGCGCTTGGTCCACGACATTT
Source organism: Candidatus Didemnitutus sp. (assembly GCA_030681265.1). Classification (GTDB taxonomy): domain Bacteria; phylum Verrucomicrobiota; class Verrucomicrobiia; order Opitutales; family Opitutaceae; genus Didemnitutus. Next base: position 1,680 of record JAUXXD010000210.1, read on the forward strand.
CGGTGATGTGGACGAGACCTTCGACACCCGGCTCGAGTTCGATGAACGCGCCGTAGGGAACGAGGTTGACGACCTTGCCGTGAATCTTGGCGCCGACCGGGAACTTGTTGTCGATATTGTCCCACGGGTTGTTCTTGGTCTGCCTGAGACCAAGGGAGACGCGCTCTTTCTCGCGGTTGATGTCGATAACCATGACCTCGATCTCTTCGCCCTGCTTGAGCAGTTCCGAAGGATGGCCGATGCGGCCCCAGGACATGTCGGTGATGTGCAGCAAGCCGTCCATACCGTCGAGATCGATGAACGCACCGAAATCGGTGATGTTCTTGACGATGCCCTTGCGGACTTGACCGGGTTGCAATTTCTCGAGCAAGTCGCGGCGCTTTTGATGGCGTTGCTCTTCGATGAGCTCGCGGCGGGAGAGAACGATGTTCTTCCGCTCGTGATTGATTTTGAGAACCTTGAAGTCGTAGGTCTGGCCGAGGTATTGATCGAGGTTCTTCGGCGGTTGGATATCGATGTGCGAGGCCGGCAGGAACGAGTCCACGCCGATCGACACCAATAGGCCGCCCTTGACCTTGCCCTTGACGCGACCGGAAACGATCGTGCCTTCAGCGCAGCGAGCCAGGATGTTTTCCCAGTTCTTCTTTTGCTGAGCCTTCTCGTAAGAGAGGACGGGATTGCCTTCCTTGTCCTCGAGTTTCTCGAGGAGCACTTCGATCGGGGAGCCGATTTGCAGCTCGCCCAAGTCGAAAAATTCATTGGCTGGAATCGAGCCTTCGGCTTTGCCGCCGATATCGACGATTACTTCGTTGGCGCGGATTTCAGTGATGGTGCCCGGGACCATCGAGCCTTCCTTCAATCTCTCGATGGAAGAGCCTGCGAGCAGTTCTTGCATTAACGAACTCATGGACTGTGAACCGAAGACGAACGGCGCACTCCGTAACGCGCGTCTTCCGGCGATGGATCCTTGCGGATCCGTGGGTTGATTGTTGCTAACAAAAGCCGGTGAGAGTGCCGCGGTAGCACCGGCCAAAACTAAAGAACACCGCGTAAGGGGACGAACGTCCCGAAAGCCCCGCGCGCTCGCAAGTGAAAAATCAATTTTTCTTGGCCGCCGCCTCCGTGCTCTGTTCAGCCAGAACTTGCTGCAAAACAGAGAAATACGTGTCGAAGAAGCCGTGCTCTCGCAGCCCTTGCTCGCTCGCACCACCCGGCCCCTCGCCTTCCACCAGCTGTTTCAGGTGCATTGTCACCTCGCTTTGCGTCGGACTGACCGCGCGGATTTCGACTAGTGCGACCAATTGCCGCGAGTCACGGAACGCCACGCTGGAATTGATGCGGCTCGCCGCTTCGACGCGCAGGTTGCCGAGATTCGTGCGGAGCAAATTGTAATCCAAGCGCTTGAAGGCCACCTGTGCCGCCACATAAACCGTGCGTGGATCGCCCTCGTAAACGCTGACCTTGGGATTGACGGCGGCAAACCGATCTTGCACGCGCTCTTTCATCGAGGGCATCGACTCGCACCCGGCGAGCAGCAGACAAAGTAAGGCGAAAGGAAGAAATTTTGACATGGTAGGCGGCGGCTTACCCCTTCGCTAAACAACTGCGCCGCGTGCTCAAGAACCGAGTTCAGCAATTTTGGGCGCGCAGTTTTGGCTTGGTCAGTTCGATCGGAAGTCGTCTGCTTGCCTCCGCATGGCTTCTGCCTTCAATCCCAACGCTGCGTCCAGTGCCGACTCCGGTATTTTCGGACTGCCCTACTCCCACGCGGAATCTGCTCTCGTCTATCTTCCGGTTCCTTGGGAAGCGACCACCTCCTACGGCGGCGGCACTGCGGAAGGCCCGGCCGCCATCCTCGCGGCGAGCCGGCAGGTTGATCTATTCGACGCCGACGTGCTCCGTCCTTACGAATCCGGGCTGTATCTTTTGCCCGAATCCCGCGAAGTGCGCCGCCGTGCCCGCGCCGCGCGCAAGCTGGCGGCGCCGATCATCGCCCGCGGGGGCGACCTCGGACGCAACTTCGCCCTGCGCCGCAATCTCGCCGCCGTGAACGCCGCCAGCGAGTGGCTCAATGCCATCGTCGAAACAGAAACCGAAAAGCAACTGGCGGCGGGTAAGATCGTCGGCCTGCTCGGCGGCGATCACTCCACCCCGTTCGGGGCGATTCGCGCCGCCGCCCAGCGGCATCCCGGTCTGGGCGTCCTGCAGATCGATGCGCACGCCGATTTTCGCCGCGCCTTCGAAGGGTTCACCTACTCGCACGCCTCGATCATGTTCAACGTGCTCGACAAGATTCCCGAAGTCGCGCGCCTCGTGCAGGTGGGAATCCGGGATTTCTGTGAGGAGGAATTTGCATTCGCCCGGAGCCAGGGGCGGCGCGCGAAGATTTATTGGGACGCCGACCTGCAAACCCGACGTCACGCCGGCACGCCGTGGAAGAAGACCGTGGCAGAGATCGTCGCCAGCCTGCCGAAGGAGATTTGGATCTCTTTCGATATCGATGGGCTCGATCCCCGGTATTGCCCGCACACCGGCACGCCCGTGCCCGGCGGCTTGGATTTTGCCGAAGCCAACGCCCTCTTCGCCGCCGTCGCCCGCTCGGGCCGGAAAATCGTGGGTTTCGACCTTAACGAAGTCAGTCCCGACCCCACAGGCCGCAGTGAATGGGATGCCAACGTCGGCGCGCGCATGCTCTACAAACTGACCGCGTGGACCTTGGTCAGTCAGGGACTTTGTCGAATCAGGAAGTGAGGGCAGTGGCGCACGGGCGGGAACTAGGCTTTGACATCCCAGCTTTGAATTGTAAAAATCTTCGCATGCTCTGGTTCGTTTCCTGGTTTTGGCCCATGGCCTCAATTCGGCGGCAACTCTTTGTGCAAATCTGCTCGGCAAACCCAATCTGTGACTCATGAGCGCCCTTTCCCGCCCGCTGATTGTCGTCGTTGAAGACGATGAAGAACTGGCCGACTTGATTTGCCAACATCTGGAAGGTGCCGGCATGCAAACCCAGCGCTACGCCCGCTGCGCCCACGCCCTGCGTTTCCTCGAACGCAATTTCGCCAACCTGTTACTGCTCGACCTGAATTTGCCCGACTCAAATGGCTTTCAACTCTTCGCCGAGTTGCGCCAACGCGACATCCTTGTGCCCACGATTTTCCTCACCGGCAACACGATCGAAACCGACAAGGTCAAAGGGCTCGAAATGGGGGGCGACGACTACATCACCAAGCCCTTTAGCTACCCCGAACTGGTGGCGCGCATCAACGCCGTCCTCCGCCGCACCGAAGCCAAGGGTGATTTCAACCTCACCAAAAACGTCCGCACCGTTGATCAGCCCTTCGATTTTCTCGGTGCAAAAATCCACCCTGAGCGGATGGAAGTCGAATTTCCGAATGGCACCACGAGCCCGATTGGGCGCAAGGAACTTGGCATCATTGCTTACCTTAACACGCATCGCCACGTCGTCATCACGCGGAAAGAGTTGATCCACTCCGTTTGGGGCATTCACGCCGATGTGCGCAGTCGCTCGCTCGACCAATACATCGTCAAGGTGCGTTCCGCCTTCTCCGCCAACGGTCTTTCGCTCGACTGCTTCAAAACCGTGCACGGCATCGGTTACATCTTCGAGCCACCGGTTCCCGACGCCGCAAGCTGATTAGCGCGGCATCGCGCACGGCTAATTTTCAAAATAGTTCGCCCTGTCCGGTGTATCGTCGCTGCGCTTCGGTCAGCGTCGATTTCATCTCCATTTTCCCAAGAAGCGCAAAAATCTCCGTCGGCATCGGCGCTCCTTGCCCGACCCACGGCAATGGACAATTTGTGCGCAACGTCGTCAGTTGCAAGTTCCGCCGCAATTCGTCCGCGCGCGTTTTGATTTGCTCGCGAAACCGCTCCGGTTGCAACGTGTCCACGCCAGCGATCAATCCTTCGAGACTGCCAAATTGATGCAGCCACTTCGTTGCCGTCTTTGGACCGCAGCCATGCACGCCGGGAATGTTGTCCGACGTATCGCCGACGATCGCGAGATACTCCGCGATTTTTTCCGGCGGCACGCCAAATTTCTCCACTACTCCTGCCGCATCCATCGTGCGCCAACCGAGGCGCGGATTCGCCGTCGGCGGTGGCAACAGCAGCTTGACGCGTTCGTCGACACACTGCGCAAAATCCTTGTCCGCACTCACGATCCACACGTCGTGCCCCGCATTGGCCAACGCCCGCGCTTGCGCCGCCAGCAAATCGTCAGACTCCACGCCATCGAGTTCGATGCCGACCAATCCCATCGCGCGCGTCAGTTCCTTGAGCACGGGAATCTGCTGCTCCAACGCCTCCGGCGTCTCCTTGCGATTCGCCTTATACTCGGGCAACAAGGCGAGCCGGTCTTGTGCGCCGCCCAAATCGAAAAACACCAACATCCCGGCGGGCTGTTCCTGATCCTGCAGTCGCCAAATCGTTTTCACCCAACCATGCAGTGCACCCGTGGGAAATCCGTCCGCGCGGGTCAGCTCCGGCATTCCGTAGAAAGCGCGGAACGCCAGATTATAACCGTCAATTAACAGCCATTTTGCCATGCCGCAGAGGCAATCGCCAAACGCACAATGCTATTTTTTTCCTGGGCGACTCGCCGCGCTCGACGGCGTGACGATGACCGGATTTTGGAACACCGAACCGGCTGGCACGCCTTGCACGTCCTGCTTCTTCAGCGAGCCACCCGGACTCACGAGATTGGCGGTAACGAAGATGAGCAAATTACGCTTTTGCGAACTCTCGCCGTTGCTGCGGAACAAGCGCCCGAGCACCGGCAGATTGCCAATGACCGGCACTTTGTCGTTCGTCTTGCGCGTGTCCTCACGGGTAAGGCCGCCCATGACAATCGTGGCGCCGTCCCAAATCGTGACCTTCGTCGACACTTCGCGCACAGCAAAGATCGGTTGGTAAAATCCAGACGGGACCGTCACCGTCGTGCTGCCGGAGACCGCGACACTCTGACCGCCGTATTCCACGCAGCCTTCAAACTCCGTGACCTTCGGATTCAAATCGAGGCTCACGCTATAATCGTCTTCTTCAACCGTCGGTGTGACTTTCAATTCCACGCCAATGTTGCGGACGGCGAAATCTTGCGGTGTCCCCGCCGTAATGGTGACGCCAGCCGAGCCGCCGCCGGACGCGCTGCCCGTGCCGACTTGGCTCTGCACTTGGCCGTAGGATTGCGGGTAGCGCAACTCTTGCGCGACGGTGATCGTCGCGGCATTGCCGGAGAGCACCGTCAGTTTCGGCGCGCTCAGTAGTTCCGTGCCGCTGCGCTGCGAAAGCGCGCGAATCACCGCGTTGACGTTAAATTCGCCGAGGATGCCAGTGATGTTGGCTACTGGGTTTGAGCCGAGACCGAGCCGGTTGGTGCCGGGGATCGGCGGCGCATTATTGGGCAGCGGAATATTTAACTCCGCAGTAGCATTGCCAAAAATATCGGTGCCGGCGGGGCGAATAATGGCACCCTGCGCACTGCTGACGTTATTACTAAATGCGTCTCCGAGGGAGCGATTCCCCGTCCGGTAAGTTGCCTTCGTCGCCCCGACGCGCGTGGTCGCTGCGTTGCTCACGTTCCAATTGATGCCGAGTTCTTCAAGCGCGCCGTCCTGCACTTCCATAAACTTCGCTTCGATTTCGACCTGACGCACTTCGTTGTAGCGTGCGAGAATGTTGCGGATGCGCTCCATGTTGCGCCCCGTCTGCGTGACGATGAGTTGCGAGCCGTCGAACGCGAGCGTCGCTCCATCTTCACCTTCGAAAGTGACGCCGGCCAGTTGGAGGAACTTCTGGATCGCGCGGCCTTCCCCTTCGATATTTTGTTGTGAACCGCCGGAGCCCAGTGAGTCCACTGCGCCCGCTGCGCCTTGGGAACCGCGCCCCGTCATGCGCAATACCGTGGAGCGGGACACCGGGAAAAATTGCGTATCCAACGCTGTTTTTTCGCCACCGGGGCGAACGACAATCGCGTCAGCTTGAATCTCATATTGGTAGCCGACCGAATCGGTGATGAAATCGAGCACGCGTTTCAGCGAGAGATTGCGGAGGGTGATGTTGACCGACGGATTCGTGTTGCTCGGGTCGATCAGAACCACGTTCACGCCCTTCGGTGTCGAGCCGGATTGGTCAAACTCTTCGGAGATCACGCTCAGTGTGTTGACCACGCGCGACAATTCCATGCCGCTGAAATTCACGTTGGGCAGAATGATCTTGTTGAGTTTCTCCACCAATGGCGACGGGCCGGTTTCGACGGCGGTGCCCGGAGGCGGTTCGCGGAAGACGCCGGGGCGCTGCCAGGCGCGCGTCACTTCATTGAGCAATTTCGCGGAGGTCTGCGTGCGGTCGAGATTTTGATCCACGCTGCTGCTGGCGATTTTCTGCATAAACGCCTGTGCGGCGGCATTCTGCGGATCCAGTTCCAACACGCGCGCAAACGTGCGCGCGGAGGCCGAGGGATCACCGGCGAAATATTGGCTGCGACCACGTTGAATCAACTGGTCGATTTCCAAATTAGACGGCGCGGTGGAGCGGACTGACTGACTGACTGGATCCTGCTGTTCTGGTGCGGCAGCCGCGGTGGCTTTGGCCGTCGCACGGTTGGCGCGCTGGGCACGTTGGGCGTCGGCGGCCGCCGCACTCAAATGAACTTCGCGGGCCGCGGCAATCTCGGCAGTCGCCAGAGCGATTTCGGTGGAACTCGCCTGAGTCAGGGGATTCTCCGGCAGAGCCATCCGCGCGCGCGCCAAGCGATCAAGCGCGGCGGAAAATTCTTGATTGGCGGCTAGGCCGCGTGCTTCGCGCACCGCGTCTTGCGCATTCTCGATTGCCGAGGCGAGACGCGTTTCTTCCTGACGAGCGAGTTCGTCGGCTTCGTCGGCGGCAGAGATCGGGGCAGGCGACGGCACGCCACCGGAAACCGAGACCTTTTTAGTTGGTTGCTGCCCAAGGGTTGAGAGAAGGCGCGCAACGGTGGGGTCACCGGGTGCGAGCGTCTGCAGTTCCTCAAGTTTACTGCGGGCTTCCGCGAGGTTGCCGGTATCGCGGGCACGCAGCGCTTCGGAGAGGAGACGGATCTTGGTTTCCGCGACGTCCTCGTTGGCACCGCCACGCGCACCCATAAGGGGCAGCGAGGTGATCAACGCGGCAATCAGGGCAAGGAGGATGAGGTGACTTCGGCGCATGTAAATTAAGGGATGAGTTTCGGGGACGCAGCGACGTTCGTCGAGCGAGGGTCTTGCAAGCGTTGAGTGGTGGGTTTGGCTTCGAGTTCGGTTGATTCGCTGCTGCCGGGTTTGAGAACGCGGGTTTCCGGGTAAGGCAGGCCGGGGATTTGTTTGCCGACGATGACTTCCGGCGGATCGAGTTGGATGCGCTCGATGCGGTAGGTCACATTGTCGTCTTGCATGGTGTCACCTTCGCGAACTTCGCGAGGTTTGGCTGCGGCACCAAAACGCAGAATAGCAACAGCCCCATCGGTGAATTTGCGGCTGCGATTATCGAGGGTAATGGTCGTGCCGGTCTCCGCATCATGCAGCGTGGCGATAGCAGCCACTTCGTAAACCGGATGCTCGGGATCGTCACTGATATCAACTTTGCTGACGGTGAAGTCACGCAGGGTGAGACTCAGTTCTTCAAAGCGATGGCCGGTTCGCACCAGCATAGTTTCGGGAAATTTCGGACTCACAAACGCAATTTGGAAATCGCCGGGTTGTCCCACATAACCGAGCAGTTGCAGGCGATACAACTCGCGGCGCACATCCAGTAACTCAATGCCGAATGGCATCCCGGAGTCGCGCAAGTTACCCGGTGGCGTCACCACAAAGGAGCGCGTGGTGCCGTCGTAGAAAATCACCGGCGGCGTGAATACTTCATAGACCCAATTGGCGCCGCTCGATTGTGGTTTCGGTGGTGACCAAGCGCGCGGCACTCCGCTCGGTGCGCGAAATTTCACCCGCTCATAGACATCGCCCGCGAGATTGACCGCGACAACCTCCATGCGCACGGCCTGTAATTGCGGGCCTTGCCTCCACCACCACACTGCGGCAGCCAACGCGACCGCGAGGGCGGCCCCTACGGCAATTTTTTCCAGATGAATTTGGAAGAGTTGCTTCATGACGTAGGCGTTATCGCGAGCGGGAGGACTTCAATGTATTCTACCACCACGGCAAACTTGGAAAAATTCTGGCTGACCAACGGCACGGGGGCCGAACTCGCCACAGCGGTGGAGTCGTCGTGGCCGGCAAGTTCAGACGGCATCGGCTCCACTTCTACGATGCGCACAATCAGCGGAAGCTTGTAGAGCGAAAGCGCATTGAGAAACGCGCGGAGCGTCTGTGTTTGGCCGGTAAATTCGATACGGAAGCCTTCGCTATCCACGTGGTTTGCCACGTGCACCCGCAACCGGGGATCGGGCTCGAAAAAATCGCCGAGTTGCCCACTCGAATGAGAGGAGCGGCCAGACGAGGCGTCACCTTCAACGACGGCGCGACGGGCCGCGCGCTGGGTTTCTGTGAGGGGCCGCTCCCGCTGCACCGACACCAACGAACGCGGGCGCGCCTCGAATAGTGTTTCCAGCAAATATTCGATCACTGTGCGCTGGAGATGGACC
>JAUXXD010000185.1 GCA_030681265.1 Candidatus Didemnitutus sp.
GCCGCCCTGCGCCGCGCCGGGTTGAGCCCCGAAGACGTCAGTCACGTTTTCCTGACTCACATTCACTTCGATCACGCTGGCGCGGCCTGGCGTTGGGCGGAGGAATTCGGCGCCACGATCTGCGTTCACCCGCTCGGCGCGCCGCACTTGGCTGATCCGACACGCTTGTTGGCGAGTGCTACGCAGATTTTCGGCGAACACATGGGCAAATTGTGGGGTGAAATGCGTGCCGTGCGCGCCGATCGCCTACGCATCGTGGCGGACAACGAAGAAATTCTCGTCGGCAACGTCGCCGTGCGCGCACTCGATACGCCCGGACACGCGCGGCATCATCACGCGTGGTGGGTGGAGGCGGAACACGCGCTATTTGCCGGCGATGTGATGGGCGTGAGCATCAACGGCGGACCATGTCTGCCCCCATGTCCGCCGCCCGATATCAATTTGGAACTGTGGCTCGCGTCGCTAAATCGCTTAATGGAACTGCGCCCCACGCGCGTGTTCGTCACGCATTTCGGCGAGCTTGATCATCCCGCCAAACGCTTAAATGAGCTCGCGGAACGCTTGCTCGATTGGGCCGAATGGATCGCCGAAGAACTTAAAATCGGGATGACCGAAGAAAAAATAATTCCACTTTTTGAGCAAAGAGTGCGCGCGGAATTGAAAATGGCGGGCCTGGATGACGATGCGGTCGAGACTTACGAACAGGCCGATCCGGCCGCGATGAGCGTCGGCGGACTGGCGCGTTACTGGCGAAAATTTCGGCCGGAAGCATTGCGGTAATTTCGCGCGGCGGGCGCGTCACGAGGTGGCGGCGCGCCACGCGCGCGAAAAAATCCAGACGTCTGCAGAAATCGATTTCTCCTCTGAAAAAGACTAATTTTCAGCCCGAAATGTTTTTCGCAAAGTTTCCGGAGGAAATAAAAGTGGCGAAAAAAAACGCCGGCTCCGAAGAGCCGGCGGTAGGTGATTGAAGAGTGACCCGTGAGGGTTACTTCTTCTTCTTAGCGGCGGCCTTTGCAGGTTTCGCAGCTTTCTTTGCAGCTTTTTTCTTGGCCATGAGAAAATTTTTAGGAGGAAACGTGGAATAACGCACGAAAATAATTTTTGAGAAGTTGCAATTTCCGCCGACGTGGTTTTGTGCGCGAAAAAAAACGGGAGCCGGTTTTGCAGGAAATTATTTTCAACGCGCGTAGAGTTGTGCGAGTTCGCGCAGATAAGGTGCGGTGTCGTGAAAATGTTTTTCGAGCAACGCGTCCGCAAAACGCCATTGCCAGTTGCCGTCGGGTTTTCCCGGTGTGTTGAAGCGCGCTGCGGTGCCGAGCGAAAAGATATCCTGCAGCGGGATCACGGCGAGGCGCGACGCGCAACCGTAGGCGGCGCGAATGAAATCCCAGGCAATTTCTCCGCCCGAAACACGCAGGTAGCGCCGCGCGAAGTCACGTTCCTGCTCACTGGCGGTGCCATACCACCCGCGCGTGGTGTCGTTGTCGTGCGTGCCGGTGTAGATGACGCTGTTCGGTATCGCGTGATGCGGCAGATAACCGTTGGCGGAGGTGTCGCCCCATGCGAAATGCAACACCAGCATGCCGGGCAGACCGGTTTGGTTGCGCAACGCATGCACCGAATCGGTGAGTTCGCCGAGATCTTCGGCGATGATGCGCGCGTCTGGTAGTGCCTGACAAAACGCGCGGAACAAATCGAGTCCGGGACCATTGCGCCATTCGCCGACGCGCGCGTTTTTGGCGGGCACGGGAATCCGCCAGTAGGAATCGAAACCGCGGAAGTGATCGATGCGCACGAGATCGTAGAGGGCGAACGACGCGCGGAGTCGCGCGATCCACCAGCGATAGTTGTCGGCGCGATGGGTGTCCCAGTGGTAGAGCGGGTTGCCCCAGAGCTGTCCGTCGGCGGAAAAATAATCCGGTGGCACGCCGGCGACGGCGAGCGGCTGCAGGGTTTTCGTGTCGAGTTCGAAAAAGGCGGGCTCAGCCCACGCATCGGAGGAATCAAGGGCGACGAAGATGGGAAGATCACCGATGATTTCGACCCCGCGCTCGCTGGCGGCGGTGCGCAAGAGGCTCCATTGACCAAAGAACAGATACTGCGCGAAAGCATGTTCGTCGATTTGCGCGGCGAGTTGTTGCCGGAGCGGCGAGAGAAGTGCGGTGGCGTAGTTGCGTTCGCGTAGCGGCCATTCCGTCCACGCTTTGCCCGCGAAGTGATCCTTCAATGCGCGGAAATACGCGTAGGCGTCGAGCCAACTGGACTGCTCGCGTTTGAACGCAGCGAAATCGCCGTAAGGCAGCGCGACGGGATGTTTTTGATAGGCGGCGAAGGCGCGTTGCAGCAGCGGCAACTTCACGCGGTAGAGCGATTCGTAATCGACGCGGTGACGATCTAGCGCGGCGAGTGGCGCTAGATCGTCGTCGGCAAGGAGTCCGGCGGAGACGAGCGCGCGCAGGTCGATCAGGTAAGGATTGCCCGCGAAGGCGGAGAAACATTGATAAGGCGAATCACCGCAACCCGTCGGGCCGAGCGGACAGATTTGCCAATATTTCACGCCGGCGGCCTGCAGATAATCGAGGAAGCGCAACGCGTGCGCATCGAAAACGCCGCAACCTTGATCTCCCGGCAGCGCGGTGGGATGGAGCAGGACGCCCGCACCGCGTTGTTGGAGCCAGTTGAAGAGCGGTAGCGGAGTTGCGGCGGTGTTGGCCGGTGCGGCGGAGGATTCGGGGGAGGTTTTTTTCACGTTGCAGAGGAGGATGTGCGACCGGTGTGGGGTGGGCACGCCCGAGCGGAACGGAGCTCCCGCGCGGGCGTTGCAATGCGGAATACGCGCCGCTCAGTAGCCGGCGGCGTGTCCGTCTTTGCGGCTTTCGCTGGCGCCGATGAAGGTGCGGTTGGTGTGGTCGCGTTGGATCGCTTGATAACCGCCGAAGCCGCCGTTGCCGATGCGGACTTGATGGCCGCGTTGCTGGAGCGCGCGCACCGTCTCGTAGGGCACGCCGCTCTCGACTTCGACGTAACCGCCGTCGGTCATGCGCGGGTTATCGTAATCCGAGGAGCCTTCGTGCTGCCACCGCGCGGCGTCGCCGGCCTCCTGCACATTCATGCCCCAATCGATGAGGTTGCAGACGATTTGGACGTGGCCTTGCGGTTGCATCGCGCCGCCCATGAGACCGAAGGATAGCCACGGTTTGCCGTCCTTCATGATGAAGGCGGGGATGATGGTGTGGAACGGGCGTTTGCCCGGCGCGTAGGCGTTGGCGTGCGCGGGGTCGTGCAGCGTAAACATCTCGCCGCGATCCTGAAACCCGAAGCCGAGCCCCGGCACGACGATGCCGCTGCCCATGCCGCGGTAGTTGCTCTGGATGAGCGAAACGAGATTTCCTTCCGCGTCGGCCGTGGTGAGGTAGATCGTGTCGCCGTCCTGCAGCGCCGGATTGCCTGCGTCGTAGGAGCGGCCCGCGCGCTGGCCGATGAGCGCGCGGCGGGTGGCGGCGTATTCCTTGGAAAGCAGTCCGCGCAAGGGAATCTTCGAAAACTCGGGATCGGCGTAGAACTTCGCACGATCTTCGAAGGCTAGTTTCTTGGCTTCGATCATCAGGTGCAGCGCTTCCGGCGAGTTGTAGCCCATCGACTTCAGGTCGTAGGCCTCGAGAATGTTCAACATCTGCAACGCCGCGATGCCCTGACCGTTCGGTGGCAACTCAAAGACCTCGTAACCGCGATAGTTGACCGAGACCGGGTCCACCCACGTCGAGGTGTGCTGCTCGAAATCGACTTTGCGCAGATAGCCGCCGTGTTCGCGCATAAAGGCGTCGATCTGCTCGGCGATCGCGCCGCGATAGAAAACGCCGCGCCCGCCGGTGCCGAGTTGCTCCAGCGTGTTGGCGAGGTCGGGATTGCGGAAGAGTTCGCCCTTGCGCGGGGCTTGGCCGCCGGGCGCGAAAGTGGCGAGAAACGCGCCGGGCAATTTGTCGTTCTGCGCGTTGCGCACGCCGATTCCCCACAGGTAGCCGATGTATTCCGTAACAGGAAAACCCTCGCGCGCGTAACGGATGGTCGGCGCAAGCACGGCGTGCATCGGCAGCTTGCCGAACTTCGCGTGCAACTCGAACCACGCATCAACCGTGCCCGGCACCGAGATCGGCAACAGGCCGCGTGGCGGAATCGTGGTGCGACCGAGCTTTTGCAGATCGGTGCGCAACTGGTCCGCGCTCAAGCCGAGCGGCGAACGCCCGGAGCCGTTGAGACCGTAAAGTTTCTGGTCGCGCTCGCTCCACACGAGGGCGAACAGGTCGCCGCCGATGCCGTTGCCGGTCGGTTCCATCAGGCCGAGCGCGGCGTTGGCGGCGATCGCGGCATCGACGGCGGAGCCGCCTGCCTTGAGCACGTCGAGCGCGATCTGCGTCGCGAGCGGATGCGACGTGGCGGCCATGCCGTGTTGTGCGATGACTTCGGAGCGCGTCGCGAAGGCGCGACCGTTGATACGATCCGGTTGACCGAAGGCGGCGAGAGTGGCCGTGAGTCCGAGCGCCAGCGGCGCTACAAAGCGGAGGGAAATCATGCCGCGACGCTAGCACGCGGCGGCGACGGGTCAACCGGCGAGCGCGAGGTGGTGGTGTGCGGCTAGGTCGTGCGTTGCCGCACGGCTTCGAAAAGCGTGATGATCGTGGCCATCGCGACGTTGAGCGAATCGGCTTGGCCCGCCATCGGGATGCGCACGAGCGCGTTGCTGTGCTTCAGCCAAAACTCGCTCAACCCATACTGCTCGCTGCCCATCACGATCGCCAGCGGTCCGCGCAGGTCGGCTTGCGTATAGAGCAGCGGCGTGGCGGGCGTGGTTGCCACGATTTGCACGCCACGCTCCTGCAACCACGCGTGCACGGTCGCGGAATCGGCGATGACGATCGGCACCGAAAATAGCACACCAGTGGAGGAACGCACGACGTTCGGGTTGAAAATATCGGTGACGGCATCGCAAACGATGACGGCTTCCGCGCCGGCGGCATCGGCGCTGCGCAAGATCGTGCCAAGGTTGCCGGGTTTCTCGATCGACTCGACCACGAGCAGGAGCGGCGCAGTGCTCAACGTGAGCTCTTCGAGCGCGCGCTTCCATTGCGGCGCGACCGCGAGCAAGCCGTCGGGGCGGTCGCGGTAGGAGACTTTGGCGAAAGCTTCCTTCGAAAGCTCGGTCAACTGCGCGCCCGCAGCGACGGCTTGGTCCATCAACGTGCGCTCGTTTTCGCCGAGAAACCAGTCCGCGCAGAAATACAAATCCTGCAACTTGATGTTCTTCTCCAGCGCGCGGCGGACTTCGCGATAGCCTTCGATCAAAAACAGTCCGCTCGTATCGCGTTCGCGACGCTCGCGCAGGCGCACGAGTTGTTTGACGCGAGGATTTTGCAGACTGGTGATTTTTTCAACCATGGGACGACGACCACCACGAAACACACGAAATACCCCAAAGAGCCAAACCAAAGTTGTGCCGGGAGAACGAGTGGCGACCGGCGGGGTGCGGGAATTGGCTTCCTCTGACCGGTTTCGTGTCTTTGGTGTGCTTCGTGGGCAAAAATAAAAAATTCAACGACCATCCGTTTCCCTATCGCGCCGAAATCGAACTCGAGATCGCGACACTGACCAATCGGGGCGTGGGTTTGGGCCGCGTGGTGTTGCCGGATGCGCCAGCTGAAGCTGGCGTCGACGCCGCGCCCGAATCGCGCGCGGGTGGTTGGGTGGTGATGGTGCCGTTTACTTTGCCGGGGGAACGCGTTCGCGCCCGCGTCTATCGCAATCACAAAAATTTCTCCGAAGCCGACCTGTTGGCGATTCTCACACCGTCGCCCGAGCGCATCGAGCCACGCTGCGCGCTCTTTGGCGCGTGCGGTGGTTGTCAATACCAGCACCTCACCTACGCGGCTCAATTGCACTGGAAGCGGCAACAAGTGGAAGAGTTGTTGCAACACATGGCGGGCGTTACGTTCGCCGTGTCGCCGGTGATCGGTTCGCCGCAGGAGTTTGGTTACCGCTCGAAAATCACGCCGCACTTTCAATTGCCGCGTTACCGCGACGACGCGCCGGAGGCCACGCCACCCGCGCCACCGATCGGGTTTCTCAAGCAAGGCACACGTTTCGACATCGTCGATGTGCCGCAGTGCGCGATCGCGACCGACGCGATCAACGAGAAACTCACGGCCGTTCGCGCGAAGACGCAGCAACGCATCGCCGAGGGCTACTATCAACGCGGCGCGACGCTGCTGCTGCGGCACGCGCAGGAAGGGGTCGCGACCGACTACGATGCGGTGATTCACGAGCAAGTTGGCGAGTTGCGGCTGCGTTTTCTCGCGCGTGATTTTTTCCAGAACAATCCGTTCATTCTGCCCGCGTTCACGCGTTACGTGCGCGAGCAGGCGGCGGCGGGTGGGGCGCGCAGTTTGGTCGACGCGTATTGCGGTAGCGGTTTGTTCGCGTTGGCCAGTGCGTCTGCTTTCGAGCGCGTGTGCGGGGTGGAGGTGAGCGAAACGTCGGTCAAATTTGCGCGCGAGAACGCGGCGGCCAACGGCATTGCCAATGCGACGTTCGTGGCCGGGGATGCGGCGATGATTTTTGCCGGACTTGGCGACGAATTTGTCCCAATGGACACGGCGGTGGTGATCGATCCGCCGCGCAAGGGTTGCGACGAGTCGTTCCTGCACCAGCTCTTCGCATTCGGGCCGCGCGCGGTGGTTTATGTGTCGTGCGATCCGGCGACACAGATGCGCGACCTGACGCTTTTTCTGGAGGCGGGTTACACACTAACCGCGGTGCAACCGTTCGATCTCTTCCCGCAGACGCGCCACCTCGAATGTGTGATGACGTTAGTGCGAAAGTAACATCTTCCTGGCGCATACGGCGGGTCATTTGCCCAAACAACGCAAGAGGTCGGCATTACGATTTCCGATTTTGGTGGCTGCGAGCGCCAGCGAGCGGTCATCCGTCCACTCGCTGGCGCTTGCGGCTACACCAATTAGGCTGAAACAAGTTTCGGGGAGTTGGGCCCGCCGCGAATAAAAAACGCCGCGACTCGTTGTGAAACGGGCGGCGGCGTTGCGTTTGGAGAATTCTGCAAAGCGAAAGATCAGTCCTTCTTCGCGTCGAAGTTGGGCTCGGTCAACGTCGGCGTGCCGCCGATGTGGCGGCTGAGCCAGCTTTGCATTTCCCAATGCCAGTGGATCGCGTTTTGCGGCGTGAGGATCCAGTGGTTTTCGTTGGGGAAAATGACGAGACGCGACGGCACGCCAAGGGCTTGCAGCACACCGTAGAGTTCGAGGCCGTTGCCGTAGGGCACGCGGTAGTCGAGCTCGCCGTGGAGCACGAGCATCGGGGTTTTGAAGTTCCTGGCGTAGAACATGGGGTTTTGCCGCTGCATGCCCTCGAGGTTATCCCACGGTTTGCCGCCCATGACCTCGGGAAAACCGTGCGGCACGTCGGCGGCGTATTGCGCGTAGGAGCTGTTGACGCCGGCGTGGTTGATAATGGCCTTGAAGCGATCCGTGTGGCCTAGCACCCACGCGGCCATGTAGCCGCCATAGCTCGCACCGGCGGCGGCGAGGCGTTCGCGGTCGATGTTGGGGAAGCGCGCGAGCAGATGGTCGGTGGACTTCATGATGTCCTCGAACGGCATGTCGCCCCACTCGTTGACGATGCTCATGGCAAATTTTTCGCCGAAGCCGGTTGAACCGTGACGGTTGACCCACGTGACAATGTAGCCCGGCGCGGCGAACAGGTGCGTGTTCCACCGGAAACTCCACGAATCGCGAACCATCGTGTGCGGGCCGCCGTGCATCAATTGCAAGAGCGGGTATTGCTTCGTCGCGTCGTAACCCGGAGGCAACACGAGCCAGCCGTGGATTTCGTCGCCCGCCGCACCGGTGAAGGTGTAGCTTTCGACCGCGCCGAGATCGATTTGCGCCATGAACGCGTCGTTGAAATGCGTGAGCTGACGCGAGGCGCCGGTCGCGACGTCGTGCACGAAGAGTTCGCCGGGGCGATTGGTGGTGTCGTTAACGAACACGAGGTGCGTCGAGCCGACTTCGAGGTTGGACGAACTGCCCTTGGCGTGCACGGCAGCGAGGCCGTTGCCATCGAGTCCGAGGCGGAAAATCGGCACGTAGCCGCGCTCTTCGGCGATGACCCACAATGAGCGACCATCAGCGGCAAATTTGGCTTCACCGATCGAGTAATCGAGATGTGCGCTAACCGGGCTGTTTTGACCGGTGGCAAAGTCGTGCCGCCAGAGCTTGGCGAACTCGCCGTTGTGAATCGTGCCGATCGTGCGCGTGTAGAGCAGCGAGCGACCATCGGGTGCGAAAACGGGATTGGAGTCGGAGCCGACGTTTTCAGCGGTGAAGTTTTTCCACTCACCGGAGCCGTCCGTGGGCACGAGGTAGAGGTCGGGGTTGTGGTGGCCGCGGTAGGGGCGCGGATTGGAGTTATAGACCAGCGCGATCAGGCTCCCATCGGGTGAGATTTCGAAATCGTTGCCGCTGGAAGGACTGAACAATTGCGTGGCGCGCGGCGTGAGATCGCGGAATTCCTTCGTCGCCGCGTTCACTTTGAGCAGGCGTTGCGCGAGGTTGTCGGTCAGCCAGTGGTCGAAGAAGCGGTATTGGCGATCCTCGGTGACTTTGGCGGTCATCTTCGAATCCTTGCGGCGCTTGATTTCCTGCTTCATCGCGGCGAGGTCGGCTTTTTCCCACTGGCCGACGAGTTCGGGAATGACGCGCGTGGAAATCACGAGATTTTGACCGTCAGGCAACCAGCGCGGCGCGGCGATGCCGTAGGGCAATTCGAGGACTTTCTCCGCTTCGCCGCCGCCGAACGGAATTACGTAGAGCGCGGCGTTTTCGTCGTCGCCGCGTTTCGAAGTGAAAGCGATGCGCGAGCCGTCGGGACTCCAAGTCGGCGCACCGTCGCTCGCTGCCGCCGTGGTGAGGCGCCGCACGTCGCCACTCGCGACGTCAGCGAGCCAGAGGTTGGTCGTGCTCTTATTTTTATCGATCGACCACTCTTGCACGGTGAAGACGACGGTGCGGCCATCCGGCGAGAGCGCGGGACTGCCGACGCGTTTGATGGCCCACAAATCCTGCGGCGTGAGCGGTCGGCGGTCAGCGCCGAACGACAGCGTGGCCAAAGCCAACGCGAGTAACACAGTAACAAAACGGGGTGAGGTCATGCGGCTGCGAGCGAAACCAAACCGCGCTCCGAGTCAAAGCCGCCCGCGCCGCCACCCGCCGATTTACTCAGCGATACGCCAACCACTCCGGCGCGGAATACTGTTCGATAATCCCTTCGACTTCGTGCTCTGGAAAATCCGGCCACGGCGTTTCTTCCGCCGCCACGCCGAGCGTGCTCGCTAAACGCTCGACGAAGCCGCGGCCAAACTCATCCCAAGCAATGTCGCCGCCGCGGTGTTTCTCGATGGAACCTTGAAACAACAGGCCGTGCTTCGTGCGTTTTTGGGCCGCACCGGCAATCTTCGCCCCCGTGGCCGTGTTGACGACGTCGTAGAGTTCCGCGCGTTGAAAGCACACGCCCGGGCCCGCCGCGCAGATTTCGCCGCCGGCGGGCGGTTCGCAGGCGGTTTTCACCGCCGCTGGTTGACCGAGCGCGCGGAGCGCCTCGGCGAGACAGTCGTGCACGGTGCGGTAGGACGCCGTGGCGCGCGCGTCGTAGAGCGCATGACCGCGCGGCAACACCAGCGCATAAGTCCAATCATCGCGATGATCGACGATGCCGCCACCGGTCGGGCGGCGGCAGAGATCGCAGGGCAGCTCCGCCGCGAGCGTCTCGCGCACGAAGGCAATTTTTTGGCCGAAACCAAACGTGTAGGCCGGTCCGCGCCAGTCGTAGTGCCGGAAGCGCGGCGCGGCGGGGGTCGGATAGCGTTGCAACAGCAGAAAATCGACCGCCATGTTTTCGGCGGCACCAGCAGTGCGAACGGGCAGGACGTGCAGATTCATAAGGGCGGCGCGCAGACCAAAGCCCGCCGCCCGCCAAAGCGCAAGCGAGCGCGTCACGGCACGTTTTTCTCGTTTGTAACCCAATAGGTGACAAACGACGGCACTACTTGCCGCCGCTGTCGAGGAGGGTGCGCACGGCGCGGAGCAGCGCGCTCAACGCAAACGGCTTGGGCAGGTGGCGCAGCGCCCGCGGGTTGATTTCCAAGCGCGCGGGGTCGGGTTTCTCGGCGGCGATTATCAAAGCGAGCAGCTGCGGCGCGAGTTTTTGCAATTCGCGCAGCAACTTGAGCGCGGCGGGCGGGGTGCAGTCGAGCAGGACGAGTTGCGGTGTCGGTTGCTGGCCTATGGCGGCGAGCGCGCTGGCGGTGTCGGCATGGCTGTGCACTTGATAGCCATCCACGGCGAGCATGCCGCTGACCATTTTGCGTAACACTTCGTCGGCCTCGATCACCCAAAGCGTTTCGCTGCCGTGCGTGCGCCGTAGCGACAGCGCGGCACTGCTGATGAACTGCGCGGGCTCGGCGGTTTCGGGCAGCAGGATCTCGAATGTCGTGCCGCTGCCGACGACACTGCGCGCACTGATGCTGCCATGGGCGCTGGTGACGATGTGGTGCGCCATCGCCAAACCAAAGCCGGTGCCGTGCGACTTCGTCGTGAAAAACGATTCGAAGAGCCGCGCGCGGGTGGCGTCGTCAATGCCGCTGCCGGTATCGGTGACTTCGAGGCCGACATAGTCGCCGCTGGTGAGTGCGCCGTGATTACCGGTTAGTTTGCGATTGAAGCTGCGGACCTTGAGTTTGCCGCCTTGGGTCATCGCATCGCGCGCATTGAGGCAGAGATTGAGCAACACCTGCTGAAACTGCGTGGGGTCGATCCGCGCGTTGCCGAGATCGGAGGCGAGGCGCAATTCGACCGTGACGTTTTCGCCCATGACGCGGTGGAGGATGTCGGCGATTTCGCGGATGAGGAGGTTGAGGTTGACCACGCGCACCTCGGTTTCTTGGCGGCGGCTGAATTCGAGGATTTGCCGCGCGATGCGGGTGGCCTTCGTGCCGGCGCGATGGATTTCACGCAGGTCTTTTTGTGGGGCGGAATTTGGCGGCAGTTTGCCTGCGAGAATCTCGCAATAACCGTTGATGATCGAGAGGAGGTTGTTGAGGTCGTGTGCGACGCCGCCGGTGAGTTGCCCGACAGTAGCGAGCTTCTGCGAATGAATCATCGCCTCGCGGATGCGCTTTGTCTCGGTGATGTCTTGAAACACGCCGACGAGATAACCCGGTTGCAACGGGCGGAAGCGCCATGCCGCGCAGAAGGCATCGCCGTTTTTGCGGTGCAGCCAATTTTCCCCCTGCGCCAGCAATGCCATTTCCTTGCCCGCCGGCAGGGGCGCCATGTCGGTTTTCGGTCCGTGGAGGAGTCGGGTATTTTGCCCCATCAACTCGGTCGCGGTGTAGCCGGTCAGCGCTGAAAACGGTGCGTTGGCGAACACGAATTGGATGCCGCCGCGCTCCCACTGGTCGCGGGTGATGATCGCCGCCTCGGGCAACACGCCCAGCGTCGCGCAGGCACCGGCGAGATCAGCCTCGGGGAGTGGCGTGGGCGAAGGGGAAGAAGCGGCGGGAGGGCGGGGCATCGGAGTGCGGCGCGAACCAGGGGATGTTGTTCCAGCGGAACTCGGTCTGTCAAAGCTCGGTTCGGGGTGCGGCGGTGACAATCAGTGGGCGAGGGCGAATTTCCTCGTCAAAACTCCTGCCGTCAGCACCTAACTGAGCGCAACCCGCCATGACACCGGCTGCCTACCTCGACCAACACGCGAGCGACCTCGTCGCCTTGCTCCAAACTCTCGTGCGGCGTCCTACGGTGAATCCACCGGGGCAAAACTACGGTGAAATCACCGAGCACCTCGCGCAGGAATTGCGCGACCTTGGCCTCACCGTGCGCCGCCTCGCCATCCCGCACGCCGTGCAACGCCGCGTGCAGCCCACGCAACTCGATTACCCGCGCTACAACGTCGTCGGCTGCTGGGACGCCGGCGCGGCCAAGACCGTGCACCTCAACGCCCACTACGATGTCGTCCCTGTCTCCGGCCAATGGAAACACGGCGACGCCTTCAGCGGGGCGGTGGACAAAGGCTGGGTTTACGGCCGCGGCACGGCCGACATGAAGGGAGCGATTGCCAGTATCTTGTTCGCCCTGCGCGCGCTCCGCAGCACGGGCGTGACGCCGCGTTGCAATGTGGAAGTTTCGTTCACCGCCGACGAGGAAACCGACAGCGTGCTCGGCGCCGAATGGCTCGTGCGCCACGGTAAACTTCGCGCCGACTACGCCATTGTCGGCGAAGGCGGCGAGCGCGACCACGTTTGCTGCGGCCACAACGGTGTCCTTTGGTTCAACGTCACCATCCACGGTAAAGCCGCCCACGGCTCGACGCCGCAGGACGGCATCAACGCGCTGGAAAAAATGGCCGAACTCGTGCTCGGCCTGCGCCACTACAAAAAAGTGCTCTCGCGCCGGAAATTTCGCGCGCCTGACGGACGCGTGCTCAGCCCCACGATCAATCTCGGCGGCGTCTTCGCCTCTGGCGAGGGAGGCAAGATCAACACCGTGCCCGCGCTGGCGACCTTTTCGATCGACCGCCGCGTGCTCGCGACGGAAAACCATGCGGAGGCCGAACGCGAGTTGCGCGCGGCGGTGAAAGCCGCCGCTGCGGCGATTCCGCAATGCCGCATCACCCTCGAAAAGGTGTCGGAGAATTTTTCGTGTTACACCGACCCGGAATCGCCGTTCTTTCGCGCCGTGCAGGAGAGCGTCACCCGCGTGCGCCGTCGCCGCGCGGGCCTGACGGTCGCCACGGGGTTCAACGATATGCATTTCTTCGCGCAACACCTGAAGATTCCCACGCTCGGCTACGGCCCGAGTGGCGTGAATTTCCACGCCGTCGATGAGCGCGCCCGCGTCACCGACCTCGTGCAATCCGCGAAAATCTACGTCGATCTTCTGACGACCTTCGCGGGCTGAGCCCGCCCCGTGGATTCAGCGCAACGCCGCCAACACACGGCGCGCGACGGCGGCGATGATGGCGCGGTTGCCCGCGTGTTCGCGGCCTTCCGTGAAGGTCACGATGATCACGCGGCCGCCGTCGGGCAGTTCGATCAACGCCGCGTCGTGGCGCGCTGCGCTCATCCAGCCGGCCTTTGACCATAATTTCATGCCCGGCTCCAGCGCGGGGCCGGTGAAGCCGAGGCCTTCGGCTTCTTCATGACCACCGCCGCTGGGCGCCGTCGGCGTGCGTGCGAGCAGGGCGAGCATTTGCGCCGAGCGATCCGGCGTGATGCAGCGACCCTCGGCGATTTCGCGGAGTAGCCGCGCGGTGGCGTTGGTCGAAAGAAAATTGCGGGCGGGCAGATTGACGACGGCGTCTTGCTTTTC
The DNA here is from genome assembly GCA_030681265.1 of Candidatus Didemnitutus sp. Taxonomy (GTDB): domain Bacteria; phylum Verrucomicrobiota; class Verrucomicrobiia; order Opitutales; family Opitutaceae; genus Didemnitutus. The sequence continues at coordinate 13,437 of JAUXXD010000185.1, forward strand.
GCGTCCGTAGGGACCTTCGGCCCACGTTTTGCGCACGGCGTAGACATTGGCGTAACCACGCTCCGCGAACCAGCGCGTCACCGCCATGCGCTGCTCGTGCCAATGGGCGAGTTCCGGCAATGGCAATTCCGGACCAGCGGTCGTGCCGGTGAGGTAATCGACGACGGTGGCGGTGGCGTCGTTGTTGGATTCCACGATCATGTCGCGCAGCGCGCGTTGGAGTTCCGGCGAGTCCGCGAGCTCGCCGCGCTCCAGCAGGTGATGGGCATAGGCGAGGAAGCAGAGTTTCACCACGCTCGCCGGATAGATGCGCGCCTCGCCGCGGTAGTCGGCGTGCAGTGGCGGCGCGCCCCGCAAGTCGATCACGGTAACGGCGAGTTGGTCGGCCTTGAGTTCCGGCGCAGAAAACTCCGCACGGGTCGCGCGCACGGCGTCATCCACCACTTGTTGCAACGGCGCCGCCGGCGCGTGGCTGAACACCGCCGCCGTGAGGATGCACGTAACGAAGCAGGCGCGCCGTTGCATCAGGAACTCCAACCTTGGCGAATCATGGAAATGGCGATGGCGGCGAGCAGCATGGAAACAATTTTCGAAATCGCCCGCATCCCGGTCGCGCCAATTTTGCGCCCGAGCCATTCGCTGTAGTGCAGGGCAAAAACGACCAGACCGAGATTGGCCGCCAGAGCGACGAGGGTGACGATCAGGCCGACGTTTTGATTCTGCGCCAACACGAGCAGCGTCGTGATGGAGGCCGGGCCGGCGATGAGCGGCATGCCGAGCGGCACCACGCCGAAATCTTCGGGCAGTTTCTCCGACTCGGCCGCGGACGAAATCAGGTCCTTCGCGGCAAGAATGAACAGAATCAGCCCGCCCGCGATTTGGAAATCGCTCACCGAAATGCCGATGGCGGTGAAGATGGTTTTGCCGAGAAAGAGAAAACCGAGCGCCACCAACCCGCCGGTCCAAATTGCTTGATCCGCGATTTTCTGCCGCCGCGCGGCCGGCACATGCTGACCCATCCCGAGAAAAATCGCCGCCAGACCGATTGGGTCGATCGCCACGAAGAGCGGGATGAACGCCAACAGAAATTTGGAACCCCATTCGAGCATGCGCACCACGTTGGCGGACCGAGGCAAAAAAGCAACGCGCCGTGCGGGCGCTTTGCGCAATTGATGCGGGGCATTGACCCTTGTTGTGGCCACCGCCTCCTCCTACGCTCAGGTCAACTCAACCAGGAGGCTCTATGTCTGTGATAAAAATTCATCTCGATGCGGCCGAGATCAACCCAGTCGAACGACTCGCTGATGCGCTGCACGTGAAACCGGAAGATATCGCCTACGCGGCGCTCAACCGCCTCATGCTCGAGGCGCGCGACCCCGCCACCCAGACGGAGATCATTCACCTCGCCCGGGCGAAATCGAACAACTTGCCGCGCTGGGCTGATAGTGCCGGTTCGGTGCACGCCTACGAAGGCATGCACGACTGCGAACCGACGCGTAGCAAATACTCACTCTAGTCGGTCAACGCCGTTAACGCGGCCACGGTCGTGGGTGCGCGAAAGCGAAATCCGTCCGCCAGCAGGCGCGCGGGCCGCACGAATTGTCCGTCGAGGATCAGGCTCGGATCTGTGCGGAACAAGACGGGCGCCAACAACCGAATCATGAACGCGGGTGCCGGCGCCTGCCACGCGCGCTCGTTCACGCGGCGCATGACGCGCATGAATTCCGCGTTGGAAATCGGTTCGGGCGCGCAGGCGTTGTAGACGCCGTGCATCTCGCCGCCCTCGACCGCGCGGAGAAAAATTTCCTCGAGGTCGTTGATAAAGATCCAGCTCATGCCCTGCCGCCCATCGCCCGCCTGGCCGCCGAGATAACGTTTCATCAACTGCACCAACTTCGGATGCGCGCCGCCGCGCCGCCCGAGCGTCACGCCGATGCGCAACACCACTTGGCGCACACTGCTCGGACATTCCTCCGTGGCCGCGGCTTCCCATTGGCGACAAACGTCAGCGAGAAAATTATCCCCCAGCGGCGAGGTTTCGTCGCACGGCTCCGTGGTGTTGCCGTAGATACCTACCGCGCTTGCTTGCACCCACACGCCCGGCGGTTGCGCGCAAAACCGCACCGCGGCACCGAGCGCGCGGGTGGTGTTGAGCCGCGAATCGAGGATGCGCGTGCGGTTGCGCGCGTGGTGCACGCAATTGATCGAGGCACCCGCGAGATTGAGCAACGCCGTGACGCCCTCCAACTTCTCCATCCATGGTGCGCGGGAACCATCCCCCGGGAGTCGGCCATTCCATTGCACTTCGCGGATGCCATCGCCGCGGCGCCGTGGTATGCCTCGCGTTAGTGCCACGACTTCAAAGCCGCGCTCACGAAATCGTCGCGCCAGCGCCGAACCGATAAATCCGGCTCCACCGGCGATGACAATTTTGTGAGGCATGGCCGGGAGCGTGGGTAAGGCGGGGTTTTTTGCAAATGGATGCTAGTAACGGTTGGAGTTGTGATTTCCACTAATGGCTCCTCTTGGGCGAATAATGGTGGCGCCGGCGCGTCTCGCGACGCTGACTTGCGGCGGAGCGGTGCCGGACTCAACGTTGCGCGCCTGTGGAACCCGCCCTGCACAATTTCTACGACCTGACCCGCGACGAGTTGCTCGCGCTGGCCTCGCGCTGGGGTTTTCCTCCGGTGCATGCGGCGCGGTTGTGGAGCTATGTTTATCTGGCGGGCGTCGAGGACTGGGCGGCGATGGACGAACTGCCGGCACGCTACCGCGCGAAGGCGGAGGGGGAGCTGCAATTTCGCCGCCTCGGCACCGCGCATGAGACGCACAGCAGCGACGGTTTCACGCGCAAATACCTGCTCGCATTGCCGGACGCGGCGCGGATCGAGACGGTGTTAATGCGTTACACCGGCCGTGTGACGGCGTGCATCAGCAGCCAGGTCGGCTGCGCAATGGGCTGCGTTTTTTGTGCCACGGGGCAAATGGGTTTCATGCGTCACCTCACGGCCGGCGAGATCGTCGCGCAGGCGATGCACGTCGATGCGGTGTTGCGCGGCACGCAGCATACCGCCGCGCTGGCGCAGGCCGCCGCCGCCTCGCCGCACGCGCGGCACGAACGACTGCGGAATCTCGTCCTCATGGGCATGGGCGAACCGTTGCACAATTACGACGCCGTCATGCGCGCGATCGACATCTTGCGGGATCCCAACGGCCTCGCGCTCGCGGCCAAACGTATCACGTTGAGCACGGTGGGTGTCGTGCCCGGCATCATGCGCCTTGCCGACGAGGCCCGGCCGTTTCACCTCGCCGTTTCGCTCCACGGCGCCACGCAAGCCGAGCGCGCCACCCTCGTGCCGGTGGCAAAAAAATGGCCGCTCGACGAGTTGATGGACGCGTGCCGTTACTACATCGGCAAACAGCAGCGCCGGATTTTCTACGAGTGGACACTGATCGAAGGGAAAAACGACACGGTCGAAACCGCGCACGCCGTCGGGCAATTGCTGCGCGGCCAACTCGCGCAGGTGAATCTCATCCCGCTCAACCCGACCCCAGGTTACGCCGGTGAACCGACCGGGCGCGAGGCGGCGAAACAGTTTCAAGCCGTGCTCGCCGACTATGGTTTGCCGAGCACGGTGCGCCAACGACGCGGCATCGACATCGCCGCCGGCTGCGGCCAACTCGCCGTCGCGCGACGCTAGGCAGCCGCACTCTGGTAGCGGCGAGCGCCAGCGAGCCGTGGCTCGTGCGCACGAG
>JAUXXD010000193.1 GCA_030681265.1 Candidatus Didemnitutus sp.
CCACCGGCGGGGCACTCGGCGATGACTTCACCAGTCGACGGATTGTAGACTGGCGTTGAAGGCATGTTGGGCTGTTGCCATTCGCCGTTGATGAAAAGGGGACAGGAAGCGAGGTTCATAGGGGGAAAGTTCCAATCTCCAACATGCAAGCTCCAGAGAAGCTACAAGCACCAAGCGGTGCAGTGATGGGTGATTGGGTATTCATGGTTTGGTGTTTCGATACATGCTGGCGAAGATGAGGTGAAGTTCCTTTGCTTCGCGGTAAAGCGTGCGGGCATCGTTGGTGAGCGTCGGCTCTGATGCGGCGATCATGCGGAGAAAGAATTTCGTTTCCTTCGCCTCCTTGACGCATCGACTAACGATATTCCGGAAATCCTTCTTAGAAACGCCTTCGCTGGCTTCGCAGTAGTTGGCTCCGATGCTGGTGGCGCAGCCGGTCAACTGGTCGATCAAGCGATCATTGTTCGGGCCCCGAGGAACCCGCTTCAGCATCTGAATCGCGGCTTCGCCGAAACGCGCCGTTCGCTCTTCGAGGTCGAAGGGGTGTTTCGCAGCGGTGCTATCTTCGCGAATGCTCCAGTCGGCATCATTGACCTCGGGATACTCGAAGCTCGTCGCTCCAGTCTTCTGTTTGGAGTTTCTCTGGGACTTGAATGTTGGAACTTGGAGCTTCATTTCACGGATGCGGCGGCATCGGCTGCATTTCGCCGCGCGCGACTTTGGCTTGGTAGTTGGACCACGACATCGGTTCGTGGTCACCGCTCGTCACGGTCATGGTGATGCAGTTGTCCACCGGGCAGACGAGCGAGCAAAGGTTGCAGCCCACGCAATCGTCCTCGCGGACGACCGGCACGGGCTTGTGCGGGACACGACCGGGTCCAAGACCGAGGCCGAGTTCGTCGGGTGATTTGAGATCGATGCATTGGTGTGCGCCGTCTTCGCAGGCGATGTAGCAGAGGTTGCAGCCGATGCACTTGTCGTAATCGATGCGGGCGACGCGCTGGAACTTGAGGTCGAGATTTTCCCACTTGTTCAGCTTGTTGACGGCGAGGCCGCGCAACTCGTCGAGCGACTTCATGCCCTTGCTGTCGAGGTAGGCGCTGAGTCCGTCGTTGAGGTCCTCCGCAATGCGGAAGCCATAGTGCATGATTGCCGTGCAAACTTGCAGCGAAGTGGAACCGAGCGCGATGAACTCGGCGGCGTCGCGCCACGTCGTGATACCGCCGATGCCGGAGATGGGCAGACCGACTTCGGGGTCAGCGGCGCAGGCTTGCACCATGTTGAGCGCAATCGGTTTCACGGCCGGGCCGCAATAACCGCCGTGTGAACTGAGGCCGGCGACGGTCGGCTCCGGCACGAACGTGTCGAGATTCACGTTGGTGATCGAATTGATCGTGTTGATCAGCGAAATGGCGTTGGCCCCGGCGCGTTTGGCGGCGCGGGCGACCGCGGTGACGTCGGTGATATTGGGCGTGAGTTTCACGATCACGGGAATCGTGGCCACTTCCATGACCCAACTGGTGATGCGTTCCGCGACGGCCGGTTGCTGACCGACGGCGGAGCCCATGCCGCGTTCGCACATGCCGTGCGGGCAACCGTAGTTGAGTTCGATGCCGTCGGCGCCGGCGTCGGCGGCGCGCTTGACGAATTCGTGCCACTGTTCGCGCGATTCGACCATCAGCGATGCGATGACCGCGTGGTGCGGCCAGCGTTTTTTCACTTCGGCAATTTCGCGGAAATTGGTTTCGGGCGAACGATCGGAGATCAGCTCGATGTTGTTGAGGCCGATCATGCGTTCGGTGCCGCTGTTGAGCGCGGAGTAACGCGAGGCGACGTTGACGATGGGGACGCCGATGGTTTTCCAAACGACGCCGCCCCAGCCAGCTTCAAACGCGCGATGCGCTTGATAGGCGGTGTTGGCCGGCGGACCGGACGCGACCCAGAAAGGATTGGGAGATTTGATTCCGGCGAGATTGCAACTGAGGTCGGCCATAGGAGCTGAGTGACGAGGGGAAAGTGACGAGTGGGAGAGGGGGAGTTACTTGGACAGCGCGGCCTCGAGTTCGTGGGCGCGGACGGGAGCGAGGAGACCAGAGCCGGTGGGACCGGTCTTGGAGCCGAGGCGCGACGGTTGCACCGGCGGCGTGGCGGTTTCCTGCGTGAGAAACGCGTGGATGCCGTGGGCGGCTTTTTTGCCTTCACCGACGGCGTTGACCACTTCGCGGCCGCCGTTGCCGCAATCACCGCCCGCGAAAACGTGCGGCAGATTGGTTTGGCCGGTGAGTTTGTCGTGCGTCACGACGCCGCGCGCATCGACGGTGAGATGGGGAAAAAGTTTTTGCAGGAACTCGCCTTGCTTTTCCTGACCGACCGCCTTGAGCACGAGATCGCAGGACTCGGTCCATTCGGTGCCCGCGATGACTTCGGCTTTGCCGTTCACGACGCGGGTGCGGACGAGTTTGATGCCGGAGACGTGGCCGTCGGTGGCGATGATTTCGACCGGAGCGGCGTGGAAGATGAATTCCGCGCCGTCGTTTTTCGCGAGGTCGTATTCGAAGTGGTAGGCGGACATATCGCCTTCGCCGCGACGGTAGATAATAAAGGAGCGCGCGGCGCCGAGGCGTTTGGCTTGTGAGACGGCGTCGATGGCGGTGTTGCCGCAACCGATGACGGCGACGCGGCGACCCACCGGCAAGGTGTCGAGCGCCTGTGTGCGCAACTCCGCGATGAACTCCAACGCGTCGCGCACTTCGGGCAAATCCTCACCGGGGATGCGCAGGCGCGTGCCCGCACCGAGCCCGACGCCGACGAAGATGGCGTCGTAGTCCTTTTCGAGTTGGGCGATGGAGACGTCGAGGCCGACGGTGACGCCGCAGCGGATTGCGACGCCGAGGGATTTCACCAACTCCACTTCCGCCAAGCTGACCGCGGGCGTCATCTTGTAGTAAGCGATGCCGTAGGTGTTGAGACCGCCGGGTTGTGCCTGCTTTTCGAAAATGGTGACGCTGTGCCCGAGTTGCGCGAGGGTGGCGGCGCAACCGAGGCCCGCGGGACCGGAGCCGATCACGGCGATGCGCTTGCCGGATTTTTGCGCGGGCGGTGGCGGCAGGACGTTGAGGCCGCGCTCGTTGACGTAGTCGGTGGCGAAGCGCTGGAGGCGTCCGATCTGAATCGGTTTCTCGTCGCGGTCTTCGAGCACGCAGGCACCTTCGCACAACACTTTCGTGGGGCAGACGCGCGCGCAGGAATCGCCGAGGATGTTGGCGGTGAGAATCGTTTTGGCTGCGCCGACGGGATTGCCGAAGGCGATTTTCTTGATGAAGGCCGGCACATCGATGCCGGTCGGGCACGCCATGATGCACGGCGCGTCGAAACAGAAGAGGCAGCGGTTGGCTTCGATCAGGGCTTCCTGTGGACGGAGCGGTGGTTTGATTTCGGCGAAATTGGCGGCGATGGCGGACGCCGAAAGCAGTGGCTGGAGGGGCATAATGAGCGAGCGAAGTTTACCGGTGCGCCAATACTCAGCGGGGAATCACGGGGTCAACAAGGCGGGGTGATTCCCGAACCACAGTCCGGCGTCACTGGCATAAGGTTTGAGGTGAAAGGTGGTTTGCATGTTGGTGGGTTTGTTTTACATTCCAAGTCATAAATTGCCTAACTTCCCTGTGTTCGCTACTTTGCGGCCAGACCTTCACTCCCGGATTTTATGAACCGCCCCGACGCACAACGCACCATCAACGAACTCAAGGCACTCCGCGCGCTCACCGGCGACGAGCACGGTGCGCAACGCGTCGCCTTCACCCCGACGTGGGTGCAGGCGCGGGCGTGGCTGCGCGAGCAACTGGCGGATCTCCCGGTCGAAGTGCACACGGATGCGGCGGGCAATCTCTGGGCGACGTTGCGCGGGGAGAGTAAAAAAGAATTATTGATCGGCGGACACATCGACTCCGTGCCCAACGGCGGCTGGCTCGACGGCTGCCTCAATGTCATGGCTGGTGTCGCGATCTTGCGGCGTCTCCACGAACAATACGCCGGCCGTCCGCCGGTGACAGTGCGCGTGGTGGATTGGGCCGACGAAGAGGGCGCGCGTTTCGGCAAAAGTCTTTTCGGTTCCTCCGCCTGCTCGGGCAATCTCGACATGAACGAAGCGCGCGGCTTGCGCGACAAAGCCGGCATCACGCTCCCCGATGCGCTCAAGGCGATCGGCGTGGATTTCGAGCGCGTGAAGGAGAGCGGCGTGGAATTGAAGAACGCGGCGGCCTACCTCGAACTGCACATCGAACAAGGACCGGTGTTGCTCGATCTCGATTTGCCGCTCGGCGCGGTGCTGGGCACGTTTGGCGTGCAACGTCACGCGATCACCTTCCACGGCCAAGCCGCGCATTCCGGCAGCACGCCGATGAATCGTCGCAAGGACGCGCTTCTCGCCGCCGCGCGGATGAGTCCGGAAATTTACGCGATCACCGACCGCCACGGCGGCGTGTGCACGATCGGTTCGTGCACGACGAAGCCCGGCATCGTCACGAGTGTGGTCGAGGAGTGTCGCATCACGCTCGACCAGCGCCATCTCGACGGCGCGGCGCTCGACCAGATGTTGGCGGAGGCGAAAGCGGCGAGTGAGCGCTTCGCGCGCGAAGGCAACGTGCGCGTCACGTGGGAGCGGTTGTGGGAAATCGCGCCGATGCCGTTTCACCCAGAGCTGATCGATTTTTGTGATGCGGCGATCAAGGAAACCTGCGGCCAGTCGCACCGGTTGCCCTCGGGGCCGCTCCACGATGCCGCCGAAGCGGCGCGCGCGGGCGTGCCGACGGTGATGATGTTTGTGCAGAGCTTGCACGGCATCAGTCACAACAAAATCGAGGACACCAAGGAAGAGCACCTCGCGCAATGCGTCGTCGCGTTCGACCGCCTCGCGGACAAAGCGATGGCGTGGATCACGCGCGGTTGAGCGGCGCGCGCGTCTGGTTCTACGCGCAGTTTTTAACTAAGTGCCGTGCGCAAGGCGCGGGCCTCGGCGAGTAATTCCTGCGCGGCAGCGAGCGTGTCGTCTGTCGCGACGGCGTTGGTGTCGGCGTGAGCCGCGCTCCCGCCGGGATTTTCCGTGTGGTCGTCGTCGGGTTCGCCGAGTCCGGCTTCGCGGTAGCGGCGGAGACGTTCGACGATCAGGTCGCGAATTTCCGTGGCGCATTCGACGCTGTGAAAAATTCCGGTGTGCAACGAATCCGCCACGTCCTCGCCATGATTCTGTCCGCCGCCCGCGGACTGCACATGCACGTCGGCGAGACCGAGGAAGCGTTGAATCGGGCCTTGTTTGACCTCGACTTGTTGGAGGTTGGCAAAGCTCATGGTGGATTCGCGAATGGAGAACACGCCGGTGCGAATCCGCAGGCTGCGATCAGTGACGATATACCAGTGCTGTTCGAAATTGAGGCGCATCGCGGCGTAGCCGAAGGGAAGTTGCGCGATCAAGAGTATGAACGCGCCGTATTCGATGACGTGGAGCAGGGGAAACACCCAGGTCGGAAAGCGCGCCACGGTGCGCACGAAGCCTTCCTTGCCTTCACGCTGCGCTTTGCCGCGGCGTTTTTTTACCGGAGTTGCGGCGGCGGCTGTGGTTTCAGGGGTGGAGACGGTGAGCGCAGCCTCCGTCGGCGGAAGAGAAGCTGAAACCGCTTCGCTTGCGCTAGGTGTCACTGCTGCCGTGTCGGTGGTGGCGGCAGGAACGGGAACGAGTGCGGGCGTGGCGGCCGCGGTGGCGCTGGCCTGGGCGTTGGCGGCGCGCACTGCATTCACTTCGATTTCGAGGTAATGGAGCATGCCGAAGGAGAACACCAAGCTGGCCGCGGCGCCGAAGAGTGTGAGGAGCCAGCGCAGCAGGCGCACTTTGTAGTAATTGCGACCGGCGCGGAAGACGCGGATGGAGCCGACGGCTCCGGCAGGAGGTTCCGGTTCGTGCGGGAGGCGGGCGACCCGCAGCACTTGCTGGCTGAGCCAATTATACATGGCCGGAATCCTCGGTGGTGGCGCCGCGTGAATCGAGCGCGAGGCGCGTGGCGCGCAATTCCCGGGCGACTTCGCGCAAGGCGGCGGCGAGCTCACTTTGGCTGGCCGCGTGAGCGGTGAAAGGTTCCGACACGGAGCGCGCGGGCGCGTCTTTCACGCCGCGCATTTTCGAATAGAGATAATCGCGGAGCGGTTCGAATTCCTTGATGCCCTCGATGGTCATCTCGGCGCCGGAGTTGCCGCTCGCGGTTTGCACCATGATCTTGGCGAGGCCGAGCCAGCGTTCGATCAGGTTCGATTTGAGATGGATGTCCTGGATGCGCGCGTAGTTGATGATGACTTCACGGCGAAAGAGGATGCCCCAACGCATCGAGATTCCCTCCTCTGTGAATTGGTAGCGCAGCGTCGTGTAACGGAACCACGCGGGGAGAATCAGAAAGGGGAACGCCGGCGGAAACGCGCTGCAGCTAATCAGGTAGTATTTCCACAGATCGGGGTGGGGGCGCTCGATGGCGCGGATCGCCGTGTCAGTCAGGGGTGGTTGCACGCCGCGAGTGAGCGCAAAACCTGCGCGCACGACAAGTGTGCAAGTGCGAATGGTCGCGCAGCGGGATTAAGCGGTGGGAATGAGCGGTGGGGGTGCGCGAAGCTGGAAAGGTAAGGCCCGGCGCGGCATGAATCTGTAGCTTTGAGCGCCAGCGCGCCGTGGCGCGGCCGAGTCGGCTCGCGGGCGCTCGCCGCTACGAGAGAGCTTGTCAGGCTCGGCGCTCCGGGAAATCAGGGAGCGTATTCGGCCCAACTGGAACTGGTTTCCGTCACGCGCACACTGGCCACGCGCACGTGTGCGTGAATCGCGTAAGTGGCCGGAGGTGACGCTACAGCCGCCGCGAGGCGCGCCGTGAACTCGTCGAAAATCGTCTTGGCCATCACTTCGCTGGTTGGATCGGTATCGCGAAACGGAATCACGCGTTCGCCGTAAGTTTGGGTGAGCGACGCGAAGTGGGGATCGGCGGTGTTGATCGCGAGCGCGTGGTCCCAGCGGTCGAGGAAGTCGGCGAGGAGGCGCTTGATCGCTTTGAAGTCGCAGACCATGTCGTTGGAGTCGAGCGCATCGGCTTCAAGCACGACTTCGACTTTGCGGCTGTGTCCGTGGGGGAAGCGGCACTTCTCCGGATGCTTGCTGAGCAGGTGACCGCTCTCGATCTCGAAGGTTTTGCCGATGCGGTAGGGCATGGGTTCAGACGACTTTCGAGAAACCGCTGCGCTGCTTGGCGAGATGCGCGTCGAACCGCATCGCGATGATGCGCACGAAAAGACGACCGAGCGGGGTGACGTCGATTCCTGATTCAGAGCGCACGACAAGTCCGTCGGCGACGAGGTCGTCTAGTCCGTTTAACTCCGTCGCGTAAGTGGCGGCGAAGTCGAGACCGAGTTGCTGCGACAAGCGGGCGAAATCAAGACCGCGGGCGCACATGATGTCGGTGACGATAGTGCGGCGGCGGCGGTCGTCTTCGGAGAGCAAATAACCGCGTTCGATCGGCAGGCGGCCTGCGTTGATCGCGTCGATGTATTCCGGCAGGTCTTTGTAATTCTGCCGGAACGAACCGTCGGTTTGCGAAATCGACGACATGCCGAAACCGTAGAGCGACGCGCCCGCGCGCGTCGTGTAGCCTTGGAAATTGCGGTGGAGCGTGCCTTCGACGAAGGCGACGGCGAGTTCGTCCTCGGGACGCGCGAAATGGTCCATGCCAATTTGCGCGTAGCCCGCGGCGACGAGCTTCTGCGTCGCGGTGTTGAGCATCGCGAGCTTCACTTCGGTGGTCGGCAATTGCTGGCGGTCGTCGAAGATTTTTTGCGCCGGCTTGATCCACGGCACGTGCGCGTAACTGAAGACGGCGAGACGGTCGGGGTTGAGCGCGATGACCTCGTCGAGCGTTTGCGCAAACGATTCCGTGGTTTGCAGCGGCAGACCGTAGATGAGGTCCACGCTGACGGATTGGTAGCCGGCGGCGCGGAGCCAAGCGATGGCTTGCGTGGTCAGTTCCAACGGTTGCCAGCGGTGGATGGCAACCTGCACCTGCGGATTGGTGTCCTGCACACCGAGCGAAGCGCGGTTGCAACCGAGACGACGAAAGGCCGCGACGTGTTCTTGGGTGAGGCGGCGCGGGTCGATTTCGACGGAGATTTCCGCGTCAGCGGAAAAGGTGAAGAGACGGTGGATGGCGTGCGCGAGACGGTCGATTTCGGCCGGTGGTAAAAAGGTCGGCGTGCCGCCACCGAAGTGGAGTTGCGTGACCGGGCGGCGCGGGTCGAGCAGCGGCGCGGTCAGTTCGAGTTCCTTGATCAACAGATCGACGTATTCGCCGGCGGACGCGAGGCGGCGCGTGATGACGGTGTTGCAACCGCAATACCAGCAGAGCGACTCGCAGAACGGTAAGTGAAAATACAGCGAGAGCGGTGTGCTCGCGTCAGCATTGTCGCGTTTGACCTCGGTCAACAGCGCCGTCCGATCGATCTCTGCCGAAAATTGCGGCGCGGTCGGGTAGGACGTGTAGCGTGGTCCGGGAATGTTGTATTTCCGAACCAGCTCGAGGGCGGGTTCGATGGCCGTGGGAACGGTGTAGCGTGGAGACACCATGATGCGGCAAGGATAGCTGAACCGGCAGTGCGGGGCTGCGCATCCGTTGCTCAATTCCACGCCTGTAATTGGCGGGGACGGATGGCGCGGGGAACAAGAACCCGTGCCGCGGCCAATCTACGCGGCGAAGAATTGCTGGATCTTCTTCAGCGATTGGACGAGGCGCTCGATTTCATCCTCGGTATTATAGAGGTAGAAACTGGCGCGGGACGTGGACATGAGGCCGAGTTTGCGCATCAGCGGCTGGTTGCAATGGTGGCCGCCGCGCAAAGCGATGCCGTCGCGGTCGGCGAGCGTCACGACGTCGTGGGCATGCGCGCCGGGCAGCGCGAAACTGACGACGCCGCTGCGGTGATGCGCCGGACCGAGCACGCGAATGCCGGGTATCTCGGACTTGATCCGCGCGTAGGCGAGGGCGGCGAGGTGTTCGTCGTGGCGCGCGATTTCCTCGCGGCCGAGTTCATCAAGGTAATCCATGGCGCGGGCCAGCGCGATGGCGTCGGCGATGTTGGGGGTGCCGGCTTCGAATTTCTGCGGTGCGGGTGCCCACTTGCTTTCGAAAAAATCGACGGAGGAAATCATGGAGCCGCCGCCGCGGTAGGGCGGCATGGCTTGGAGCAGCGCCTCGCGACCGTAAAGCACACCGATGCCGGTGGGGCCGCACATTTTGTGACCGGAAACAACAAGGAAGTCGCAACCCATCGCCTGCACATCGAGCGGCATGTGGCCGGCGCTTTGGGCGGCGTCGACGAGCGTGAGAGCACCGACTTTGCGGGCGGCGGCGCAGAGTTCGGCGGCGGGATTGATCACGCCGAGCGTGTTGGAAACATGCGTGAACGCGAAGAGCTTCACGTCGCTGGTGAGCAACTCCGGCAGCTTCGCGAGATCGAGCAGGCCGGTGTCGCCAGCGACAACGGGAATGAACCGCAACTTGGCGCCGGTGCGCCGCGCGAGCAGTTGCCATGGCACGAGGTTGGAGTGGTGCTCCATCTCGGTGAGCAAGATGACGTCGCCGGCTTTAAGGTTTTCGTCGCCCCACGCATTGGCGACGAGGTTGATGCCGTCGGTCGTGCCGGCGGTGAAGACGATTTCGGCGGCGCTGGCGGCAGTGAGGAATTTAGCGCTGCGTTCGCGGGCGGCCTCGTAGGCGAAGGTGGCGCGCATCGAGAGCGCGTGGATGCCGCGGTGAACGTTGGAATTATACTCGCGGTAGTAAGTAGAGAGGGCGTCGATCACGCACTGCGGCTTTTGCGAGGTGGCGGCGTTGTCGAGATAGAGCAGCGGGTGGCCGTTGATCTTTTGATTTAAGATCGGGAAATCGGCGCGGATGTTTTGCCAGGCGGGGGACATCGGAAAGTAGCGAGAAGTGAGTAGCGGGTAGCGAGCAGTGGGGCGGAGCGGGTGGGTGGCAGGGAGCGGAAACCGTCTCGTGCGACAAACTGCTTAGTCGCTGCCTTTTTCGGTGGTGATGGGTTTGGCGTCGCCTTTGGCGGCGTTGAGGGCGGCGTGCCAACTGAGGGTGGCGCACTTGATGCGGGCGGGGAATTGATGCACGCCGGCGAGTGCGGCGAGGTCGGAGAGTTCGTCGTCCTTCACGTCGCCGGTGGTGATGAGTTTCATGACGTCACCAGTGATGGCCTCTGCTTCGGGGATGGTCTTGCCCTTCAAATTGAGGGTCATGAGCGAAGCGGAGGCCTGCGAAATCGCGCAGCCGCTGCCTTGGAAGCTGATGTCGGCGATACGGTTGCCGTCGAGCTGCACGTAAACGGTGACTTCGTCGCCGCAGAGCGGGTTGTTGCCGGAACCGACGCGATTGGCCGTGGGCAGAACCTGGTAGTTCCGCGGGCGGCGGTTGTGGTCGAGAATGACGGTTTGGTAGAGATCGGTGAGGTCGTGCATCGTCCGGCGGCAGGAAAAGCTGACGCTAGGCGAGCCAATCGGTTTGGCAAACAGACTTTCCCGTGGGTGCGAAAACGGTGAAAAATCTTAGATGGGGAATTTCCGTTGACCGCGACTAGTGGAGCACGCTTTATTCGCCCCTCTTTGGAACCTGGAGAGGTGGCAGAGTGGTCGATTGCGCGTGCTTGGAAAGCACGTGTAGGCGCAAGCCTACCGGGGGTTCGAATCCCCCCCTCTCCGCCATCTTGACGTGGTCAAGATGTGCGTCGTGTCGCGGGGCGTGCGAGGGATTTTAATGACGCACATTTGCTTGGCTATTTCCTGAGCAAGAACCGTTTTGATTGAGCGCGACGCTCGTTGCTTATTCACCGGACATTTCACCAAAACCTCCTTGCGCGAGGTTAGTGGGGTGGTAGGGTGACGCGCATTTTTTTTCGCACCCACTGACATGGTTTCTTCCCACACAGACCTGGCCTACGACAGCAAGATTGAGGGCGACGTCGTCGTCACCAAGCTGGATTCGGCCATTAACTGGATTCGCAACAACTCGATGTGGCCGATGCCCATGGGGCTGGCGTGCTGTGCCATCGAATTGATGGCCGTGGGCGCGAGCCGGTTCGATATCGCGCGGTTTGGCGCGGAAGTGATGCGTTTTTCGCCCCGCCAATCCGATTGCATGATCGTCGCGGGCACCGTGACTTACAAAATGGCCCCGCAAGTGCGCCGGATCTACGACCAGATGGCCGCGCCGAAATGGGTCATCGCGATGGGGGCCTGCGCCTCGACCGGCGGCATGTATCGCAGTTACGCGACCTTGCAGGGCGTCGATCGCATTATCCCGGTGGATGTTTACATCAGTGGCTGCCCGCCGCGCCCCGAGGCGGTGTTGGACGCGCTGGTGAAATTACAAAACAAGGTGGAACGCGAGCGTTCAGCCTCCCGCCTCTTTACCGCCTAAGGCTACCGTGCCCGCTGAAATGACCGCCAACGCCGACGTTTTCACCGCCGTGCAGGGGGAATTCCCCGCTGTCACCCGCCGCCCCAGTTCCGACCATCCGGCGTGCAACGTGCCCGCAACCGACGCCATCGCCGTGTTGCGTTACCTGCGCGACGTTGAGAGCTACGATTTTCTCACGGACTTGACCGCCATTGATTGGAGCGCGGAAAAATCCCCGCGCTTCACCGTCGTCTGGCATTTGTATTCCAGCACCAAGCACGTCTGGGTGCGCGTCGCCGCGGATTGCACCGATGACGTCAATCCTGCCATGCCAACCACGACGGAGCTGTTCCCCACGGCCAACTGGCACGAGCGCGAGTGCTACGATTTGATGGGCGTGACGTTTGAGGGGCATCCCGACTTGCGCCGCATCTTGATGTGGGACGGCTATCCGCACCACCCGTTGCGCAAAGAATTTCCGCTCGCGGGCATGCCGACGGATTTGCCGGACGCCGAAATCGCCGCCGAAACCGGCATCGGCCTCATCGCCGCACCGATGGCCGGCGGTCCCTTCGTGTCGACACCGGGCGGTCCGATGACCGAAGCCGAACCGCGCGCCAAAGACGAGGCGTGGAGCGAACAAAGCGAAAAGCCCACCAACGCCTGACGCCATGCCTACCGAGCAAACTTTCAACGACGCTTCCGCCAAGACAGCGGCCCATCTCCCGCTGGAATACGACGCGGAGAAAATGTCCCTCTCCATGGGGCCGTCGCACCCGTCCACCCACGGCGTGTTGCGCATCCAGTTCGAACTCGACGGCGAAACCGTCACCAAGGCGGAGCCGGTCATCGGCTACCTGCACCGCGGCGACGAGAAGATCGCGGAGAACATGACTTACAACCAATTCGTGCCTTACACGGATCGGTTGGATTACATCGCGCCGCTGGCGAACAACGCCGCTTATGCGCACGCCGTCGAACAACTCGCCGGACTGAAAATGCCGCCGCGCGTCGACGCGATTCGCGTGCTGACATCGGAAATGGCGCGCGTTTCCTCGCACTTGCTCGGTCTCGGCGCATTCGGCATCGATGTCGGCGCGTGGTCGGTGTTCATGTATACGTTCACCGAGCGCGAAAAACTTTACGCACTCTTCGAGAAGCTCACCGGCGCGCGCTTCACCACGAGTTACAGTCGCATCGGCGGCGTCTCGCGTGACGTGCCGGACGGTTGGCTCGAAGAAGTGGATGCGTTCTGCGATCAATTCCTGCCGATCCTTGACGAGGTGCTCGCGATGCTTACGCGCAACAAGATCTTCATCGATCGCACGGTGGGCATCGGCATCATCTCGCAGGGAGACGCCATCGCCTACGGCCTCAGCGGCCCGAATTTGCGCGGCAGCGGCGTGACGATGGATTTGCGCAAGGACCGTCCGTATTGGGGCTACGAGAAATACGAATTCGACGTGCCCGTTGGCTCGAAGGGCGATTGTTACGACCGCTATCTCGTGCGCGGCGAGGAAATGAAACAGTCGATCCGCATCATCAAGCAGGTCGTGAAAAATTTCCCGACCGGCGATTGGTATGCCCCGGATGCGCGCCGCATCTTCGCGCCGCCGAAGGAGAAAATTCTCTCTTCGATGGAGGAGTTGATTAACAATTTCATGATTGTCACCGAAGGCCCGCAGCTGCCGGCCGGCGAAGTGTATTTCGAAGCGGAAAATCCGAAGGGCCTGCTCGGTTTCTACATCGTGAGCAAAGGCGGCGGCGTGCCATGGCGCCTCAAGATTCGCGGCCCGTCCTTCAGCAATCTCTCCATTCTCCCCAAACTCTGCGTCGGCAACCTAGTTTCCGACGTCGTCTCCATCCTCGGCTCGCTCGACTTCGTCATGGGCGAGTGCGACCGCTGACCGAATTACGATTTCAGAATTACGAATTACCATACCTTCATGCCACTGCCAACGCCGTCCTTTTCTGTCGTCCATCGTAACTCGTAATTCGTAAATTCCATCCGCCTTATCCTTGAATTCCGCTCCGTGAATCTTAAGCCCGACACCCTTTCGCAAATCGACGAGGTAATCACGCATTACCCGGTGAAGCGGAGCGCGACGTTGCCGTTGCTCCACCTCATCCAGGAGGACGTCGGCTTCATCTCCACCGAAGCGATCGAATGGATCGCGGCGAAGTTGGAACTGCAGCCGATCAACGTTTACGAAGTCGTCACCTTCTACCCGATGTTCCGGCAAAAGCCGATCGGCCGCCGTCACATCAAGGTCTGCCGCACACTTTCCTGCGCGCTCACCGGCGGTTACAAGGTCTGCGATCGTTTCGAAAAAGAATTCAACACCCACCGCGGTGAGATTTCGCCCGATGGCGAAGTCACGATCTAGTTCGTGGAGTGCCTCGCCAGTTGCGGCACCGGTCCCGTTGTGATGGTAGATGACGACCTGCACGAAAAAGTTGACGAAGCGAAAGTGAAACAGATTGCGGATCAAATCCGCCGGGAGGCGGGCCAGCGCGCAACATCATGAAGACCATCCGCCTCATGCACGTGCCGCCGATTCGCTTCGGCATCGTCCTCGGCCTGATCAACGGTTTCATCGGTCTGATCGTTGCACCGATTCTGCTGATTTCGCTCGGCGCTGCGGCGACATGGGACATGGCCTTGCTGCCCAAATTCCTCGGCATTCCGTGGCTCTTCGCCGGTGCCGCGTCGCTCTTCATGCCGTTCATTCATGCCGTCGGCGGGTTCCTCGTCGGCGTCTTGCTCGCCATGGTTTACAACCTCGCCTCCCGCTGGACCGGTGGAATCGAGATCGTCATCAACGAAAAATAATTTCATGCCCGCTCCCGTTCAACGCCGTCTCATATTCGCTCACATCGACGAGCCCGGCTACACTAACGACATCGCCTGCTATTTGAAGAATGGCGGTTATGAGGTGATGCGGCGTGCCTTCGCGCGTCCGCCCGCCGAATTGATCGACGAGGTCAAAAAGTCCGGCGTGCGCGGTCGCGGCGGCGCCGGTTTTCCCTGCGGCGTGAAGTGGACGCTCGTAGACCGCAAGAGCGGCAAACCGATCTATCTCGTCGTCAACGCCGACGAGTCCGAGCCCGGCACGTTCAAGG
>JAUXXD010000197.1 GCA_030681265.1 Candidatus Didemnitutus sp.
TCTTGAAACATTTTCTCCGCGCGCTCCGTGAGTTCCTCCGCGCAGATTTTGCCGAGAAAAGCGTTGGTCGTGGCATTGACCAAGTCGGGCACGCGGTGGTGCTTTTTCCGAAAACCGCCCAGTGACTTCACGGCCCCGCCCGAGCGCCCGGTGAAGGTGATGCACGCAACGATACTGGAAGGAAGCGCGTCCGCCATGAAGCACGAGCAAACCCACCCCCGCCCACACCGCCAGCCAGAACGTAATGCGGCGGCAGCGACGATGTCATGTTTTACAAGAGGCGTTTATTCCACTCCGTGGCAAGGCCGCGGCAAACTTGCGGCGCCCAAACCTGGGAACACGTGGGGTTTTCGCGGGGTTGATTGGCACTGGGTGAGCATCAGTAAAAATAATATAGAACCGAGTTTATATGATGCAGATTGACGAGCAAACAGAGGGATGCTTTTTCGGAAGTGCGCTTTTTGACGGGCCGCAAAGTGGCGCGGAGCCCCGTCAATTTATGGATCGTTTTAATGTTCTTCTGCGCTGGCTTTTTTGTGCGCTTGTTTTCGGCGCTTCCGTCAACGGTCTGGCGCAGTCCACCGTTCAGCTCGAGGTGGAAAATACGGTTCAATCGGTCCGTGTGTTGCAGTCGCGGGAATTCAAAACTGGCAATCGCACCTTTGTCTTCAATCGGGTGGAGCAGCCAGTGCTGCGAGCGAAACCTCCGAAAACGGACCAAGTCGGCGCGATGGAAATCAAGGTTTCGGCAGCCGAACCGGCTCGCTGGGTGCATCAGTCGTTTTCAGGAACGGTGCAGGGCGGTGTTTCTGAACTAGTTTGGTTCGACGAGAATGGGGCGCGTCAAGTCGCTTACAGTAATGTCGATTTTACGCTGTTCGCACACTGGCTGGGCGTGCAAGTGGACGACACGTTTTTCAGCGCCACCTTCTTTGGGATTGGCGATTATGGTTCGGAACTTCCGAGAATCGAAGATCCTCTGCTGGCGGCCAAAGTTGCGAAATTGCGACGAAATCCAATCCCGGACTATGTGCCACGGAGAGTGCTGTCGGCGGATGATGCGGATATGCTCGATTTGCTTCACGCCTACTTTGGGGTGAACGGTCCCGAGTTGAAGCGTCGTGCCGATAAGGCAAAAGCCGAGGCCGACGAGGCGCAGCAAAAAGCGGCGAGAGAAGCGGCCAAGCCGCAGCGGTTGGTGTTCAACTTCTGGAAATCGACAGAAAGGCCGAAGCAATGAAACCGACGAAATTGGACGTGCTGCTGACGCTGTCCGCCTTGCTGCCGTTGTGGCACTACGGCGCCGTAGTGGTCGACTCATTGGAAGCCGCTGCTGGGCCGACCGAGGACTCACTTAAGTTATCCTGGCACGTCCGCTCAGGACACACGTATTTTGTGCTAACCTCGGAAGATTTGGTCAACTGGACGAGTCTTCCACTTATTGAGGCCGGGGCAAATGAAGTGGTCGAATACACGATTCAGTTGCCGCCCGGATTCGGGAAAAGATTCTGGCGGTTGGCGATAACGGATCAGGTGGCGGCCGATCCCGCCGCAGCAGATTTGACGGCGATGGAATCAGCAATGCCGATGAACTAACGGCGGGCAGTGATCCGCTGGATTTCTACAACGGCGTTGTTCCTCGGTTCGAAATGAAATCCGGCAACGGTCAAAAGGGGATTCGGCGCCAGCTGTTGATGGAGCCGCTTGTCGTGCAAGTGTCGAAACCGGACGGCTCGCCTTGGCCCAATGCGCCGGTCACCTACTCGGCCCTCGATAACAGCAAGTTAGGATCGAGCTTGTTAGATGCGCTTTCTTCCACGGTTGGACGCATCACGGTGCGCACCGATAGCGAAGGGATCGCCAAAATTTTAGTTCGCTATGAGCAATAGCACGAATCTCCGGCGGCGAGTCGGCTGGATTGCCCTTGGCGTGGGCATCGCCGCGTCGCTCAGTGCGCAAATCGTTTCCAGTTGGCCCGCCACGCCGCGAGGTGAAAAGCAGGCGGTGGTCTTTTCGGCGCTGGGAAGTGGCACAGTCAATGGGGGTAGCGGAAGCCAAACGGGCGGCAATAACGGCATCAGCGGATCGGCGAACGACAACGGAGCCCTGCCGGAAAGCATCGTTCTGTCCTACGCCTACGTTAAGCTTCCGCACGGACAAATTCCAATGCGCATGAATGCTTCCGGAGAATTGCTCTGCCGCTTAAGTTACCAGATCACCAGCGGAACCGAGCTCTGGCTTTGGCGGAAGGGAACCAGCGAGCGGATACTTGGGGCTACATTTTCGGACGGTGCCGCAATCTTGGCTGACGATGTTGAGGTGGCGATCAACGACCGTGGAGATGTGGCTATGGTTGCCTACGACACGACGTGGGAAAAGATCCTGCTGCTTCGACCGAAAGGTTCCAACGAAGATTTTGTGGTGGCATTACCACAACTCATTGATTCGGTGCCGAGTGATTCGCCGCATGATGTAGCAATCAACAATGGAGGGGTCTATTTTACACTGAGGAGTTCAGGCGACGATTGGTTCAGAAATAATATTGTGCTCATGACTGGCGTCAGGGTTGAGCTGCCAAGTGTGTCTGCATTCGATTTACTCGGGACTGCCGCGGCGAATGTCGTTCGGCAACATTATCATCAAAACGGCGAGGTTTCAAAGCTCTGGAGCGCGGTAGGTCGCGCGATTTTTGTGAGTCACGTTTCAAATTCCGGTCATTTCATCGGCTCTTTTAGGGACGTTTCTCCCTATTCGCTTTTCTTCTTTGGAAAATACATCGAGGTCGATGGCATAGGTTATCCGATTCGGGCCGACGGCTGGCACGTTAACGGAATTCCAGTTGATTTTTACCCCCACGCGGTCAACGAAGCCGGCACAGTGGTCGGCAGTGTTGGGGGAGCGACGGTAATCTATGACGCCGTATCGCGGACGATTACGGGAGGCGTAGCGGACTTTTGGCCCCTCGGCATTGACGGACGCGGGGCAATCTTAGGTTCTAGTCGTGTGCTCGTCCCTTTAACCGAATCCGGCTCAACGACGACGCGATACCTTCCGGCGCGCCTTGGAGTGGGTTTTGATATCGACGAACTCTCGTATTTTGAGACCGACCTGATCAATGAGAATGGCATGATCGCCGGACAGATGCTGGACATGGAGAATCAGGAATCCGGTTTTCTGCTCGTGCCAGCGGGACTTTATGTGGACGCCAATCGCGACGGTCAGATCACCCCTGCGCACGGCATCTCCACCGTCGAAGACGCCTTGCGAATCGACGAAACCTCCCCAACCAAGCCATTTCGATTTTGGATCAATGACGATGATGATAATGGAGATGATAAGCGCTCTGCTGCCGACGACATCCCCTTGCCGGAGGGCGACGGTAAACGCGATTCCGAGAACAACAAAGTCGATGGCATCCGCGACCTAGAGGACTTTTTCCCGGTGTTCCTCGACATCAAGCAGCTCCTCACGGTGTTGCCGCAGGGCGCAAACGATTTCTCGTATTATTTGAAGCATGAGGATTCCGCGCTGGGAGTGGTCTTCACGAGCTACACCCGCACGCAGGCCTTCGACTATTTGCGCGGCGCGCCATCGGGCTTGGACACTGGATTTGGTCCGACGCTCGCGCAGAAAGCAGACGAAGCCACGGTAACAAAGATCACGGCGGAGGGAGTGAACATATCGCTGCTATCGACGGCTTTCTTTGATCGGATTAAGAATAACTCGGGCGGCGTCTTGTTGGTCGAGGCGAACAAGGCGACGACCAAGCCGCTCGTGCTCGAAGTGCGCAAAGGGTCTCAGGTGATTGCTGAACTAAAACTCGAATTGAAAATCGACCAAGTGGAGACGATGTTCCGTTACGTCAACCTGCGCTCCTTCGCAAACGGCACGCCTATCGCCTCGAACAACCAAGGCCCCGGCTACGGATCCACCAGGCCCACCGCCGCGCCAAACGACCCCTTCTCCACCGCCGCCAACCGCAAGAACATGGTCTTCGTCCACGGCTACAACGTGAACGGCGAGGGCGCGCGCGGGGCTTCCGCAACCGCCTTCAAACGCTTCTACTGGTCCGGCTCGAAAGCGAAATTTTACGCCGTGCTCTGGCGCGGCGACGACGGGCAGGGCGCAGGCATCGCCCCGGCGGGAGCGACTCCGGATTATCATCGCAACGTCGGCCACGCCTGGCAGCAGGGACCGCTCTTCCGGGACTTCCTTGGGACTCTCGAAGGCGACACCGCAATCATGGCCCACAGCCTCGGAAACGGGGTGACGAAAGTGGCGCTGACGCGCGCTCGCGACCCCAACAACCCTGCGCGCCTTGTCCCGGCGTCGAAGCCCGCCACGGTGAAACATTACTTCGCCGTGGACTCGGCCCTGCCGCTCGAAGCGACATCGGCCAGCGACATCACGACCGAGAGCAAGAGCCGGATGCGGCATTCGTGGTGGGCGGAATACGACACCTTGGAACGCCTCTGGCCCACCCATTGGCACGAGCTGTTCGAGGGGACGGGCGACGGGCGCGAGGGCCTTACCTGGCAAAACGTCTTCGCCAATCTGGAAGTCGGCACCAATTTTTACTCCTCGGGCGAGGAGGTGCTGGCCAATCCAGTGAACGACGGAATGCCCGTTTTGGAACCGCTCTTCTTCGCCGGCCTGCGCGCATGGATCGCCCAAGAAAAACACAAGGGCGGCAACGGCCCAGCGGCTCCCTTCTTCCGTTCCTGGACGGCCGGCTGGGTGGAGAATGAAGAGTGGTATGTGCCCATCGTGCCGACTCCGCCCTTTGGCTCTCCGCAAAAGCGCCGACGCTTCGCCTCGGAGGCGCAAAACGTGGCCGCGCCCAATGGTGTGCCTACTTCCGCCCTCGCCACCGAACCCTTCTTCCAGCGCTTCCAAAGGAGCGAGAGCGGCGGTTTTTATCCCGGTTATCAAGGCTCACGACTTCATGCGCCCGTCGGCGACACCAACGCCGACGACGAGGCCCGCAAGCTCGTCACCGTCGCCAAGTGTCTCGGCGAGGCCATTCCGGCACTCTCTTACCCGCAGGGCAGTAACGAGGCGACTCGATTTGAGGCAGATGGCATGGGCGGTAATTTTAATCTGAATACATCCGACTTTAAAAACGGGTGGCCGGCCTCACGCGGTTCGGATACCAATTGGAAGCACAGCGACTGCCTCGATGTGAGCTACATCTTCCACTTTGAATTTTACGACCGCATGAAAACCGACGGAGGACTCCAATGAAGACACTATTAACCTTGGCCCTTGTATCATGGATGCTTGTTTTATCGCCCGGATGCGTGATTGCGCAGGAGCTGGTGATGCCTGCCGTCCCGATCACGGTTGAAGCTCGCGTGCGCGACCCGGAGGGTCTTCCCGTCGAAGATGCGACGGTGTATCTCGCCCTGCCGCGCTATCGGCTCGGCGAAAAAAACCAGGAATCAAGTGCGAAAACCGACAAGGAAGGCGTCGCCACGGTCTCGGGCATTGCCCAGCAAGACTATATACTGTCGGTCGTAAAATCCGGCTATTATCCAACTCAGGGGCCTAGGCATGGCATCAATGATGAGAAGAGCTTTCTGCAATACGCAGTGGGTGTGCAGAAGATCGATTTGGAGCTTCGTCCAATCCTGAATCCGATTGCTGGCATAGTTAAGAGGCTTGATAGGAAACCTTTCCCTGGCTTTTCCGAGCCAATCGGCTTTGATTTGGAAGTGGGTGACTGGGTATTTCCTCACGGCAAGGGTAAATCTTCGGACTTTATTTTCACACTTACTGGTTACAGAAATAGTAGCCGCGACTATGATCTGACCTTGACCCTTGCCTTTACAAAGGAAGGCGACGGGATTACATTGGCAATTTACCCCGCTGACATTGGATCGGAATTCAAATTCCCGTATAGTGCTCCTGTCTCAGGATATGAGACCAAGCGACAATGGAAAACTGCGGCCACCGGAAACAAGCTCAGTATGACATTCGGCCGGAATGACGAAACCAATTATATCTTTCGTATTCGCACTGAACTTGACGAGGATGGTAGTGCCAAGAAAGCATTATATGGAATCATTGAAGGAGAAATAAAGTTCAATCGGACCGATGAAGCCGGGTTTAATATCAGCTTTAGGTATGCCTTGAACCCGGATTGGACGCGCAATCTTGAATTTAATCCGGCCAAGACGGCTTCGTCGCCACGTTGAGGCAACAATGCGTTACCGTTGTTCATGAGGATGTTGCTAGTCTCGCTCCTTGCATCTTGGGCGCTTCTTTTATCACCCGGATGCGTGATTGCGCAGGAACTTGTGATGCCTGCCGTGCCTATTACGGTTGAGGCGCATGTGCACGACCCGGAAGCCCACCCCGTGGAGGGGGCCACCGTGCATATGTCGCTCCCCCGCTATCGGCTCGGCGACAAAAGCCAGGAATCAATCGCGAAGACCGACAAGGGCGGCGTCGCAACCGTCTCGGGCATCGCCCAGCAGGACTACATACTATCGGCCGAGAAGCCTAGCTATTATCGGACTCAAGGTCCGCACCGCGGCATCAACGACGAAAAGAGCTTCCAACAATATGCGGTCGGCGTGCAGAAAATCGACTTGGAGCTGCGCCCGGTCCGAGATCCCATTGTAGGCATCTTCCTCGATGTGGACCGCCGACTGCTCCCGAAAACCGACGGCAGCCCGTTGGGCTTCGACTTAAAAATCGGCGATTGGGTCGCTCCTTACGGTAAAGGCAAAACCAGCGATTTTATCTTCACCGTTGGAGGGCATTTTAAGTCCCTGAATGACTTCGACCAGTCGCTGACTCTCAGCTTCAGCAACCAAGGCGATGGCATCATGCCGTTCCGGCATCCCAAGCAACTCGGCTCCGCCTTGAAGTGGCCTTACGAAGCGCCTTTCAGTGGCTACGAATCGCAACGCGTCTGGCGAAGAACTTTCGATGGCAAGAAACGCACCTCGAACTTGGATAACAGTGGAGAAATGAACTACCTATTCCGCGTCCGCACGGAACTCGACGAGAAAGGCGATGTTCGGCGCGCAATGTATTGAGACATCTCCAACGAAGTTGTGATGGGCGGTAACAACGAGATCGGAAGAAACGTGAGCTTCACCTATGCGCTGAACCCGGATTGGACGCGCAACCTTGAGTTTGATCCCGCGAAGACGGTGTCTTCACCACGCTGACACACTCGGCCGGTGGCAGCGCGTCGCTGTGGGGTTGCGCGCGATGAGATCCGGTGGGAGCGGAGCGGTCAGTAACGGCACTTAATTTTTCCTCTGGCAGGGACTGGCGCCTGCGCATAAACGAGTGGTTACGATGAGACATTTCCTCGCCGAGACTGATTTTTCTGCTGCCGAAGTGGCCGACCTGTTTGCGTTGGCGCGCCGCCTCAAGCGCGAGCGCGGCCACCATGAGCGTCCGCTGGCGGGCCAAACGTGGGCCATGATTTTTTCGAAAAGCAGCACGCGCACGCGCGTTTCGTTCGAGGTCGGCATTCACGAACTCGGCGGCAATCCGCTGTTCCTGAGCAAGAATGACATTCAGATCGGTCGCGGCGAATCCATCGCCGACACCGCGCGCGTGCTCTCGCGTTTTGTGCACGGGCTCGTCGTCCGCACTTACGCGCATAGCGACGTCACTGAGTTGGCTGAGCGCGGTTCGATTCCAGTCGTCAATGCGCTGACCGATTACCTGCATCCGTGCCAGATTTACACCGACGCGTTCACGGCGGCGGAGCGCTGGGCGGGTCCGGACGGCGATTTGTTCGCTTCGTTAAAGGGTCGCAAAGTCGCGTTCCTCGGCGACACGTGTTTCAACATGGCTAATTCGTGGATTCTTGGCGCGCATGTGTTCGGCATGTCGGTTTCGCTCGGCGGACCGGCGGGTTTCGAGCCGACGGCGGAGATTCGCGACGCAGCGGCGAAGTTGGGCGCGCAGTTCCATTACACCGCCGATCCGCGCGAAGCGGTGGCGGGGGCGGATCTCGTTTACACGGATGTGTGGGCGAGCATGGGGCAGGAGGGCGAGAGCGCCGAACGGGCGCAACGCATGATGCCTTACCAGGTTTCTGAGGAGTTGTTCGCTGCAGCAAAGCCCGACGCGCTTTTCATGCACTGTCTCCCGGCCCACGCGGGCGAGGAAGTCACCCAAGCCGTGCTCGATCACCCGCGCTCGGTGATTTTCGACGAGGCGGAAAACCGCCTGCACGTGCAAAAGGCGATTCTGGCTACGTTGGCGGGTCTGCGTAGTTAAGACGTGCGTGTTTTCGCGTCGGTAGGATTTTTTCTTTGCGAGGGCGGCGGGACCGTCTTCAAACTCCCATTTCTATTATGAAGATCGTGCTCGCATACTCTGGAGGCCTCGACACCTCCGTCATCGTCAAGTGGCTCCGCGAAACCTATGACGCCGAAATCGTCACGTTCGCGGCCGACATCGGTCAGGAGGAGGAGCTCAAGGGCCTCTCCGCCAAAGCAAAAAAGACCGGCGCGTCGAAGCACTACACGCTCGATCTCGTGGACGAGTTTGCGAGCGACTACATCTACCCGATGATTCGCGCCAACGCGATTTACGAGGGCCAGTATTACCTCGGCACGTCGATTGCGCGGCCGTTGATCGCCAAGGCGCAGATCGATATCGCGCGCAAGGAAAACGCCGACACCGTCGCGCACGGCGCCACCGGCAAGGGCAACGACCAATGCCGCTTCGAGCTCACCTACATGGCGCTCGCGCCGCAGCTGGAAATCGTCGCGCCGTGGAAGATTGAAAAATTCCGCGACGAGTTCCCCGGTCGCGCGGAGATGATCGAGTATTGCCGCGTGAACAACATTCCCGTCGAGGCTTCGTTGAAGAAGCCGTATTCGATGGACCGCAACCTTCTCCATATTTCCTACGAAGCGGGCATCCTCGAAGATCCGTGGTTCGACCCGACGACGAAGGCGAACAAGGCGATGTTCAAACTCTCCGTCTCGCCGGAAGACGCGCCGAACAAGGCCGAATACGTCGAACTCGAATTCGAGCAGGGCAACTGCGTCGCGGTGAACGGCAAGCGCATGACGCCCGCGAAAGTGCTCAAGACGTTGAACAAACTCGGCGGCAAGCACGGCATCGGTCGCGTCGACCTCGTGGAAAATCGCTTCGTCGGCATGAAGTCGCGTGGCGTTTACGAGACCCCGGGCGGCACGATTCTCATGCAAGGCCATCGCCAAGTGGAATCGCTCACGATGGATCGCGAAGTGATGCATCTACGCGACTCGCTGATTCCGAAGTATGCCGAGTTGGTCTATTACGGTTTCTGGTTCGCCCCCGAACGCGAGGCGCTGCAAGCGCTGATCGACGAATCGCAGAAACACGTCAGCGGCACCGTCCGTCTGAAGCTCTACAAGGGCAACATCATCACCTGCGGTCGCAAGTCGAAGTATTCGCTCTACGACATGAACATCGCGTCGATGGAAGGCGTGAAGAGCTGGTATAACCAAACCGACTCGACCGGCTTCATCCGCCTCAACGGTCTGCGTCTGCGCGCGCGCTACTTCGCGCAAGGCGGTCCGAAGGTTTAAGCGACGCACATCTCGGTGCGGAAAATTTCACGGCGGCTCCACACGGGGCCGCCGTTTTCGCTAAGCCTGAATCAACCCGCGGCGAATCGTGTAGCGCACGAGATCGGTCTGCGATTGCAGATTGAGTTTGCGCATGAGGTTGGCGCGATGCGTCTCGGCGGTGCGGGCGCTGATGAAAAGTTTTTCGGCGATCTCGGCGTTGGAAAGTCCTTCGGCGCCGAGTTGCAGCACCTCGCGTTCGCGCGGCGAGAGCGAGTTGTAGGCATCGCTCGTCTCGGGCGTCTTGACCGCCAGCGCGGTGATGGCCCATTCGGTGAGCGGTGCACTGAGAAAGCGGCGACCGGCGAGCACCTCCTGCGTGGCGCGCACGATTTCCTCTGACTCCGAACCTTTCAAGATGTAGGCGGAGGCGCCGCTCCGGAGTGCTTCGATGACGTAGGGTTCGTCGTTGTGCATCGAGAGCACGAGAACCTTGGTGTGCGGCGTGCTGAGCCGAATCTGGCGCAGTGCTTCGAGTCCGTGCAGGCGCGGCATCGAGAGATCGAGGAACATCAAGTTGGGTTTCCACTTCGCCGCCATTTGCACGGCGCTAAGTCCGTCGGCGACTTCGGCGACGACCGTGAAACGTCCGTCGGCTTCGAGCACCGAGCGAACGCCCCGGCGCACAATGTCGTGATCGTCGGCGAGGATGACGGTGGTCATGACGACGGCGGTGCTGCAGTGGCGGCGGCGACTTGCGGAAATTCCGCTTGGATGCGCGTGCCTTCGCCGACGCGCGAGTGGATTTCAATGCGGCCGCCGGCGAGGTTGACGCGTTCGCGCAGTCCGGCGAGGCCGAGTGAATCGGTGCGGGCGAGCGCGGCGGTGAGATCGAAGCCTTTGCCGCGGTCGGAAATTTCGACGACGAGCTGTTTGCCATCGTGCGTGATGGCGACGGAGGCCTGTTGCACGCCCGCGTGGCGCGCGGTGTTGGTCAGTGCTTCCTGCACGATGCGGTAGACGACCGTTTCGAGTTCGCCGGGCAGACGGTGCGGTGGCAGATCGATGGCGAGATCCACTTCGATGCCGGTTTGTTTCTTGAATTGTTTCAGGTGCCACTCGAGCGCGGGTTGGAGGCCGAGGTCGTCGAGCACGCGCGGGCGGTAGCGTTGCGTGAGTGTGCGCACGAGTTCGAGCAGTGTGTTGGCGGTGGTCTTGGCTTCGCTGATCAAGGTCGCGGAGGCGGGATTGCTCACGGCGCGCGAGGCTGACTCGAGTTGGAATTTCAGGCCGGTGAGAATCTGGCCGACTTCGTCGTGCAACTCGCGGGCGATGGCGCGGCGTTCGTCCTCTTGAATTTGCAACAGGCGGAGCGAGAGCGCCTGGAGTTCGCGGGTGCGGGTGAGGACTTGCGCTTCGAGGGAGCGATTGAGCGTTTCGAGCTCTTGCGAGAGGCGGGCATTTTGGCGCTCCATCTCAGCCCGTCGCAGCACGTTGTTGAGCGAGAAAACGAGTTCGGTGAGATACTCCGATTTTTGGAGGATAAAATCCTGCGCGCCCAGTTTGAAGGCGGCGACGGCGGTCTCGCCATCACTGCGCGAAGAGACGATCAGGGTGGGCACTTGCGTGGCTTGCGAGTGAATGCGGCGCAGGACTTCGAGCGGTTTCGAACTCGGCGGGTTGGGGCCGATGATAATCGCGTGAGCAGGCGTGCCGGCGGTGATGAATTGATCAGTCTCGCTGCTGGTCGCGGCGACGGTGAGTTCGAATTGCGGCGCGTGGCTTGCGAAAAAGTCGCTGATGCTCGACGTGACGGCACTGGAGCCTTCGATCAGCATCACGTTGTGTTTGCCGGGAACTGACGCGGAGGCGGGACGCTTGCGGCCGGCGGCGTGCTGGGCTTGGACGCGTTTGACGATATCGACCAGTTGCAGGAATTGCGGGGAAGTTTTGTCCACGCAATCAGCGGCGCCGGCCCGCAGCGCGCGCACGGCGAGTTCGGTTTGACCGTGCCCGGTGACCATGACGACGGGCGTGGTGTCGTTGCGTCGGGCGAGTTCGCCGAGGATTTGGAGGCCGTCGGTGTCGGGGAGAATCAGGTCGAGCAGGAGGATGTCGTAGCCGCCGACGGCCATGCGGCGGAGGCATTCGGTGCCGTTAGGGACGATTTGTAGATCCCAATCAGGGGCAAAGTGCTCGACGTAGCTGCGCACGATCCCGGCGACGTTCGGATCATCTTCGGCGTATAGGGCTCGGATCATAGGCATTGGGATTGGGCGGACCACCCGCCAGAGGGAGACACTGTCGTCCTTCGTCGTCTTGGGCCACTCTCATT
This sequence comes from Candidatus Didemnitutus sp., assembly GCA_030681265.1. Lineage (GTDB taxonomy): Bacteria > Verrucomicrobiota > Verrucomicrobiia > Opitutales > Opitutaceae > Didemnitutus. The sequence goes on from JAUXXD010000197.1 coordinate 11,869, forward strand.
TGCATCGGCCGTATTTGCCCGGTCTTAAGGAAGGGAATCTCCCTACGGGAAATCCCGAGGCGAGGTCGCGTAGGTGGCCGGATAATCGAAGTTCGCGATTTCGGGCAAGCTGGTCTCATGACAACGACCACCCGCCTCCTCCGCTTCGCCGCCCTCACCCTCGCGGCCGTCGCAATTTCCGTCAGCGCCTCTGCGGGCATCAAGAGCAGTCGCCTCCTCGCCAAGATCGCCCAAAACACGCCAGCCCCTGTCGCTGTCGAGCGCGGCACCGAGATGAAGCTCGCCGAAGCCGAAGCCGCCAAGTCCGGCGCAACCGCCCTTTGGGGTATCGGCAGCTCGATGGAACCCATTTACGCGCCAAACACGGCTATCGTTGTTAAAGAAATGGCTTACAAAGACATCAAGAAGGGCATGACGGTTGTTTATCGCAAGACCAACGGTCGTTACGTCGCCCACAGCGTCATCGGCGAAGACCGCAACGGCTACATCGTCCAAGGCGTCAACAACGCCGAAGCCGACACCGTTTCCGTCAACGAAAAGAACATCGTCGGTGTGATCACGGCCGCTTACAGCGCCAACACCGCTGGCTTCCACCAGATGATGTCTCAAGTCGCCGGCACCAACAGCAAGACCGTCGCGATGCGCTAAAAGATTCTCACCAATTTGGACTGACTGGTATTGTCATAGGGAGGCCGTGCAGGGGTGCACGGTCTCCCGCTTTTTTAGGGGTCGAGAACGTGTATGGCTGAGGCGACGTTGCGCTCCGCTTCGACAGCCCGAAGTTGGTGGCTGACCGCAAGGGCCACGCTCGTGCTCAGGTGTCTTTTCGCGAAATCAACGCGATTAACCAAATCGGCCAGAGCAACGCGATGAAAACGAGGAGCCACGCAGCAGTGACTTCTCCGGTGGCGAAGTCGAAATCGCGCCCCCGCTTCTCTTTCCCGCGTGACACCATGGCAAAAGACATCAGCAGCAAACCAACGAGAAAATAGACCGAGAGCAATATTGCCGGAGTGCTCATCTCACGGGGAACTCCCTCACACCTGCAGCACGCCGGTGTGGAATTTCGCACTCGGCGTCGGACGGCTGGCGAGTTCGAACGCGCGCAGCAGAATGCGACGCGTGTCGTGGGGCTGGATAATACCGTCCACCCACCCGCGCGCGGCACCGTATCGAATATCGGTTTGCTCGATGTAGCCTTGCTTTACCTGCTCGCGCAGTGCCGCGAGTTCCTCCTTGGTGCGCTCCTGCTTCGAACTCTTCGCGAGAATGCCAAACACGACATCGCTCGCCTGCGCCGCCCCCATCACGGCGTATTTGCCGTGCGGCCACGAGAAGATGAAACGCGGATCAAAGGCTTTGCCGCACATCGCGTAATTGCCCGCGCCGAACGAACCTCCCGTGACGACGGTGATCTTCGGCACGGTGGAATTGCTGAGCGCGTTCACCATTTTCGCGCCCGAGCGAATGATGCCGGACCATTCTGCGTCCTTGCCGACCATGAAGCCCGATACGTCCTGCAAGAACAGCAGCGGCACGCGCGTCTGGTTGCAGTCCATGATGAACCGCGCACCTTTGTCCGCGCTGTCGGCGTAGATGACGCCCTGCATCTGCAAGCCGCCGGTTTTCGACTGCACGCGCATGCGTTGGTTCGCGACGATGCCGACGGGCCGTCCGCCGAGTCGTGCAAACGTGCACACGATGCTCTTGCCGTAGTCGGCCTTGTATTCGTCGATCGAACCCGCATCGACGAGACACTTGATCAGATCTCTCACATCATACTCTTTCCGCCCGTCCACACTCACCAGATTGTAGATTTCCGAAGCCGGTTTTTCCGGATTTGGAATTTCACTGGAGGTTGGCGCTTGGGAGTTGGAGTTTTCCGCGGGCAGCAGCCCGAGGAGAGACTTCAACCGCTTGATCGCGGCGGGGTCGTCCTTCTCCTTGAAATCCACCGTGCCGGAAATTTCCGCGTGCATCGCCGCGCCGCCGAGCGTTTCAGTGTCGGTCTCCTGGCCGATGGCGGCTTTCACCAGTTGCGGGCCCGCGAGGTAGAGGCCGCTGCCTTCGGTCATGAGAATTTTGTCGCAGAGCACCGGCAGGTAGGCGCCACCCGCCACGCAGTTGCCCATGATGGCCGCGTATTGCGGAATGCCCGCGGCGGAGATGACGGCGTTGTTGCGGAAGATGCGGCCGAAATCGTCCTCGTCGGGAAAAATCTCGTCCTGCATCGGTAGAAAAACGCCCGCCGAATCGACGAGGTAGACGAGCGGCAGGTTGCACTCGAACGCGATGCGTTGCGCGCGGAGGACTTTCTTGCACGTCATCGGCACGAACGCGCCCGCCTTCACGGTGGCGTCGTTGGCGATGATCATGCACGGGTGGCCGGAGATGTTGGCGATGCCGGTGACGACACCCGCGCCGGGGAACGCGCCCCAATCCGCATACATGCCGTGCGCCGCCCAGAGGCCGATTTCAAGAAACGCCTTCGGGTCGTCGACGAGTGCATCGATCCGCTCGCGCACGAAGAGACGCCCGTGCTTGTGCTGGCGCTCCTGGCCCGCCGCGCCGCCGCCCTCGCGCAGCAACGCTTCCTGCTGCGCAATCTCGTTGCAGCGATCCATCAAGGCGGGAGTGGGAGAGGAAGTTGACGGCATCTGCATAGCGCCGAATACATGGTTTTGCGGGCGAAAGCCAAGCCCGATGGCGGGAGCTCCTTCTTTACAGAATGAAAATGTCAGCTAGATTACAGTCATGACTGCGACCGACCTGATAACCGTCGATCCCGAAATTCTCGGGGGAGTGCCCGTCTTCAAGGGCACGCGGGTGCCGGTGCGGACGCTGTTCGAATACTTGGAATCGAATTATTCCTTGGACGAATTTCTGGAGTGTTTCCCTTCGGTCTCTCGCGAGCTGGTGCTGCGGGTGCTGGAGCGATCCGAGTCCGCTCTGTTGTCTGCTTGAAGATACTGCTGGACGAGTGCGTGCCGTGGCCAGTGCATCGATTGCTTGAGGGTCATGATTGCACCACCGCGCAGCGGCAAGGTTGGGGCGGGTTGAAGAACGGTGACCTGCTGGCGCGGGCGGAGGTTGAGTTCGATCTGTTCATCACGTCCGATCAAGGCATTCGCTATCAGCAGAGTTTGACGGGGCGCAAAATCGCGATTTTGGAACTCTCCACCAATGACTGGCGGCGAATCAAAGCGGCGACAGCGCTGATTCAGGGCGTGGTTTCAACCCTTCCCGCGGGCGAATACCGCCGTTTAGAGATCCCCTAGAAGGTCGCCTTCGCGGAGATGGTGTAGGGACTGGAAGGAGAATCGTAAAAGGATGGATCAATCGATACCAATGAACTGGTAGTAGACGCGCTTTGACCGAGGGGAGTATACCATCAAAGTCTCCTCGCCGGCGAATCGCTTGCCCTTGCCCCATTCTGGACGAAAAAATAAATTTCCGAGGCGGATTCATCAAGTGGCGGCTGCCACCATGTTGGAAGTTCGCCTGAATAGTAACCGGCGACTTTCTTGTATTCCTCGGACGACATTCGCGAGAGGTGCTTCGGAACCAGTGATTCGAAGGTTGCACTGTCAGCTTTGAAGCTCAGCCACGTGCTCCCCTCGTCTGCGAACCACCAGACCTTGCTCTGGATATCAAACACCTGTGGAGACGGCTTACTGCCGAACGTTTCCTCAAAAACATATTTCGGAGTAGTTGCTCGTATTACTCCGTAGCCCATCAGTGAGAGGCACAGAAGTCCGAGAAATGTGGTTCCTCCGAGAGCAGCACCAGAAAGCCACTTTACGATTCTCCAGTCTTTTTTTCGTGAGATGAGAAAGACGACAAGCGATACGACCCATATGCCGCTGAAGAGTGCTGCAACGAAGAGCCAAAATAGAATGACGATTCCAGGGCCCATTTTATTCCATTGGCCGGAACTCGTCGCCAACGTTGCCGCCGTGGGTTTCTTTGCGAGATGGATTCATAGCGGCAGGCGAAGCACTTCGTTGATTTTACGTCCGATGGCACGTCGGCGCACGGGAGACACCCGACCGATTTTCTCGGTGACGTTCTCGCGAAGGATGATGTGGAAGAACTCGCAGCCGCACACGGTCTGAAAATCCAAGCCGTCGCCTCCATTGAGCAAAATCTGATGGGGCTTGGCTCCGTCGGCGGGAGCGCGTTTCGAGCAAGCGAGCACGTTGAGCCGGAGCTTGCGGTCATCAGCGCACCATTCAGGAGCAGAGACCACTACGCCGGGGTGTAGGTCGCGGTCGGCGCGGTTGATTCGAAAACGAACGATGTCCCACTGCTCAATCTTCATCCGGGGGCGTGAACGAAGGTTCGGCCCGGTTGGCGAGTGGGGTCAGTTCGTCATCGAACGTGAAGTAGCCGATCGGGCGTTGTGGAATGGTGCCCTTGCTTGTTACACGCTCAAGCCGCAGCAGGTGATCGCCGCGCTTCAGATAGACCGACTTCCCCTGCACGACCTGATCCGCCAAGCGGCCCAATTTGGCGCGAGCTTGAGAGATGGTGTGGGTGGTTCGCATGGGGCAAGAGATAGCGACGAGTCGCGCAGGTGCAAATCCCGAAATCACACCATCGGGCGGAATTTGCCGACGACGTTGCTGAGGCAGGCGGTGATCTGACCGAGCGAACCCACTTCGACGGTGTTCACGAGTTCGGCGAGGACGTTACCGCCCTGATTGTGGTTCGGGTTCATCGTTTTAGTTGCTGCCGAATCCAATCGGGTGAGCGACGGCCGTCGAGGATGGCGAACACTTCGGCCGCATCGCCGCTGAGTCGGTAGAAAATCGCGTAGGGGAAACGGCGGGCAATCATCTTGTGAAATCCTTGCTTGGTCTGGTGGTGAATGCCGGCGACTTGGCCGAGCAATTCGAGGTCCTCATAGATGCGCCGCAGAAAGTAGTCTCCGAGTCCGGGTTGCTGCTTTTCGTAAAACCAGTAACTGGCGGAGAGATCGGCCCGGGCGGTCTTGAGGACCCGGACAGTCATTTCGGTTTTCCGCGCGCGATGTCCTCGGCGACGAGTTTCTTGAATGTCGCGAGATCGACGAACTCGGCTTTGCCCTCCTGCACGAGCTGTGCGCGCTCACGCAGGATGTCGTCCTGCCATGCCGGTGTTTCTTCCAGCGCTCCCCGCCGGTGCAGATCGATCGTGAGTTCCTCCAGCGCCTGCAGCTTCTGATCGATCGTCATCTTGTCCAGAGGGAGGATGGTGCTCATGCGCGGAAACGTAGGCGGGTAGCGGTGCGGCGCAAATCCGGAAATCACACCATCGGCCGGAATTTGCCCACGACGTTGGTGAGGCAGGCGGTGATTTGGCCGAGGGAGCAGACTTCCACGGTGTGCAAGAGTTCGGCGAAGACGTTGCCGCCGTTGCGGGCGACGTTGTCGAGGCGTTGCAACGCATCGGGTGCCTTCTTGGCGTGCTTCTTCTTGAAGGCCTTGAGGCGTTCGACTTGCAGTCGCTGTTTCTTCGGTGGCGTCCGGGCGAGTGGCACATTCGGAATCGGTTCGTGCGACACGTATTTGTTGAGCCCAATGATCGGACGCTCGTTCGCGTAGATCTGTTTCTCGTAGGCGTGGCCGGCTTCCTGGATTTTGCTGCGTTGGTAACGTTGCTCCATCGCGGGAATGACGCCGCCGAGCGTGTCCATCTCGCGGAACGAATCGAGAATGCCCTTCTCGACCTGACGTTCGAGCGCGAGCAGGCCGGGTGCGCCGCCAAACAGATTCATCATGTGCTTAAAGATGCCGGTCTCTTCCAAGATGATCGACTGACCGTGCGAAGCGAGGAGCGCGTATTTTTCGGTCGGCGTGGTGAACGGTTCGTCGGCGGAGTTGGAGTGACATGAATTGGTGTAATTCATGTAGGACATCATCAACTCGACCGCGGTGCGCGTGAGGTTGTTTTGGAATTCCGCGGCTATGAGCGAGCGGCCGGAAGTTTGCGTGTGCAACTTCAGCGCCTGCGCCTTCGCGTTCGCGCCGAAGACATCGCGCATGCCGATGGCCCAAATGCGACGGCAGACACGGCCGAGCACGACGTATTCGATGTCGAGGCCGCAATCCAAGAAGAACGACAGGCGCGGCCCGAAGGCGTTGACGTCGGCGCCGCGTTGCTTGAGCAGCTCGGCGTAGGTGAAACCGTTGGAGAGCGTGAACGCCGCTTGCTGCACCGGCGTCGCGCCGGCTTCGGCGATGTGATAACCGGAGATGGAAACCGGATACCACTTCGGCATCGCGCCGACGCACCATTCGATCATGTCGCACAGAAAACGCAGCGAGGCGTCGATCGGGAAGATGACTTCGTTCTGCGCCTGCACTTCCTTGAGCATGTCGGCTTGGATCGTGCCGCGCAGATTCGCCACGCAATCCGGACCGAAGCGCCGCTTCGCCGCCGCGATAAACATCGCCAGAATGACCGGCGCGGGCGCGTTCATCGTCATCGAGACCGACGCGTCGCTGCGCGTGAGATCGAAGCCCGCGAAGAGCCGCATCATGTCCTCGACGGTGTCGATCGCCACGCCGCCTTCGCCGACTTTGCCGAGCACGCCTTCGTGATCGGAGTCGAGACCGTAGAGTGTCGGGCCGTCGAACGCGGTGGAAAGGCGCAGACTTTTTTGGTTACGATTAAGGTATTTGAAACGCGCGTTGGTGTCCTCGGCCAGACCGAGTCCGGCGAACAAACGCATCGGCTCTTCGCCGGTGCCGCTGGCGCGGTTGAGATACATCTCGCGGTAGGCGGCGTTGGCGTAGGGGAACTGGCCGGGCAAACCCTGGCCGAACAGATAGTCGGCAATCGCGCCGGGTTCGTCGGTGTCAGGCAACGCGAGCCGCGGAATCGACGTGCCCGTGGGCGACTTCGTCCAATCCACGCTGCGGCGAATTTCGCTCCACTTCTTCTGCAACTCCGCGCCGAAGGCGGCGTCGGTGCGCGCGCGCTTCACTTCGGCGGCGACGTGTTGGTTGTAGGAATCGACGGAGTCGGCGATTTTTCCGAGTTGGCTCATGACGTAACCTTAAGTTGGCAGGGTTGCTCGCCGCCGGATGACAAGGTCAGTCCGCCGAGTTGGGCAATGGCATCGAAGAGCGCATCGACGCCGGGGTCGGAGTGCTGCGCGGCGATGGTCGGGTAGAGGATTTGCGCTTTGCCGTTTTGATCGAGGCGCGACTGGATTTCGGCCTTGGCCGTGTGCGCCATCGGGTGGTCGCATTTGTTGAGCGCGACCAGATCGGCGCCGTTGAGCAGCGCGATTTTTTGCAACTGGATGCGTCCGCCGTAATGCGGCGCGAGCACGAACAGCACCGCGTCAACGAGGCGGCGTTTCTTGGCGAAGATGCCGAACGGATCGCTCTCCTGGCCGACGCCCACCGTTTCCACAAGGATGAGGTCGAACTCGCCGCTCTGCAGCAGAATCTCAATCGCCGCCGGTGCCGCCGCCGACACGCCCGACAAACTCCCGCGCGTGGCGAGCGAACGGAAAAACACCCGGTCGTCTTGAGCGTAGATCGCGCTGACGCGGTCGCCGAGAATCGCGCCACCGCTGTCGGGATGCGACGGGTCGTTGGCGAGGATGGCGATGCGGGCTGAGGGCACGCGTTGCAGGAAACGTGAGGTGAGTTCGTCGATCAGCGTCGATTTGCCCGCGCCGCCCGGCCCAGCCACGCCGACAATGAAAGCCTTCGCTTTGCCCGTGCGCTTGATGGCGGGGGCTTTGCCGCCGGCTTCGACCAGCGTGAGGGCCCGCGCTAGGGCGCGGTCGCCCTTGAATTTTGCGTTGGGTTTGAGCGTGCGGGTGTAGTCGCGTTTGATCTGCGCCATCATGTCGTCGAACGGCGTGCCGGCGAAAAAGATGCGGTCCGTGCCTTGGCGCTTCATCACGCGCTCGTCGGCCTGGGTGATCGTGCCGCCGCCGCCGCCGAACACC
>JAUXXD010000005.1 GCA_030681265.1 Candidatus Didemnitutus sp.
GTCGTCGCCGGTCCGATGCTCGCGCACAAAGCCGAGGAAGACGGCGTTGCCGTCGCCGAATGGATCGCCGGCAAGCACGGCCACATCAATTGGGACCTCGTGCCCGCCGTCGTTTACACGAATCCCGAAGTCGCTTCGATCGGCCTCGGCGAAGACGGCGCGAAAGCCGCCGGCATTGCCGTCAACGTCGGCAAATTCAATTTCGCCGCCAACGGCCGCGCCATCGCGGCCGACGCGACGGACGGTTACGTAAAGATTATCGCCGACGCGAAGACGGACAAAATTCTCGGCGCGCAAATTCTCGGTCACGGTGCGGGTGAGTTGATCAGCGAAGTGGTGACGCACATGGAATACGGTGGCAGCGCCGAAGACCTCGCGCGCACGATCCACGCGCATCCGACGATGAGCGAAGCGATCAAGGAAGCCGCCCTCGCCGTCAGCAAATCCGCGATTCACGCATTGTGAGTTTTGAAGGGCGCGCACAAGGCGCGCCCCTACAGGTTCAAGGCGAATTTCTCCCTTGCAGGTTCGCTCCCGTTGTAGGCCTGATTCCGTTGTAGGGGCGCGCCCGCATCCCGCCCGCATCCCGCCCGCATCCGCCCTTTCACTCGCCGGTGGCGAGGCCGGCAAATCGCTCCGGAGGCCAATCAATCCATTGTGGCGGCGGCTCGCCGTTTTTCCCAATCAGTTCCACAAATCGAAAATACGAGGGATCCGGCACCCACCACCATGGCCAGGCCACGGTGTGCCCTACCAAGGCCGCACGGTAGGGATTGAGGAAAACGTAGAGGCCGTAATCCTCCCATGATTCATCGGCGCGCACGCGGTGCTCCCAAAAGTCACGTTGCCACCGGCCGCTGTAGCCGCTCGCCCGTCCCGCCTCCGCTTTCCATCTTGATACGCACCGTCCCACGCTGAGTCGTTGCCCAAGCACGAACAGCACGTGGACATGATCCGGCATCACTGTCGCCGCAAGCACCGAACCATCCCCCTCTTCGTGCCACGAACGGATCGCGCCGAGCACCGCGTCCGCTGCCGTAGGCACCGCCAACCACGGCTTCCGTGCCGCGGTGACGAACGTGACGAAATAGACGACCCCGGAAGCCGAGACGCGTCCCTGATGCAAACGCTCAGTCGAACGGCTCGGCAACTCGGAGGACATGATGGCGTATTTTTTCGCGGGCGAATTGGGCGCGGTCAAGCAAAGGGCGTCAGTAGGGGCGTGGCTTGACCACGCCCACCCTATGCACCTCGGCGAATCCGGAAGGGCGCGGATAAACCGCGCCCCTACAGGTTCAAGGCGAATTTCTCCCGTTGCAGGTTCGCTCCCGTTGTAGGCCTGATTCCGTTGTAGGGGCGCGCCTTGTGCGCGCCCGCCCAACCATGCCCGCTCAACATCGCTCGCTCCACCCCGCCCGCGCCTCCGCCCGCGCAATCATGACGGCATTTCTTCGTGTCCATTCGCGTCCATTCGTGGTTACTCACTGTTTCTCCATGAAGAAACTCGTTCTCTGGGACATCGACGGCACTCTCATCCGCACGGATCGCGCGGGCATCGCCGCGCTCGTGCGGGCGTTCGCGCAATTACACGATAGTTCGCCGCCGATGGACTCCATCGAGGTCGCGGGCCGCACTGATCGTTGGATCATCGGTTCGATGCTGCGCGCGCAGGGCGTCGACGCTTCCACCGAAAACATTCACGCCGTGCTCGAAGGCTACCTGCAATTACTCCAAGGCGAAATCGATAGTCGCCCGGGCATGGTCTTGCCGGGGATCATACATTTATTGGAAACGCTGCATGCCCGCGCCGACGTCGCGCAGGGTTTGCTTACCGGCAACGTCGAGCGCGGTGCACGCATCAAGCTCGGTCATTTCAAAGTCTCGCACTACTTTGAATTCGGCGCGTTCGGCGACGACAGCGCGCTGCGCAACGACCTCGGACCGCACGCGCTGCGACGTGCCCGCGAGCGTCATGCGGTGGCATTCGCCCCCGACTGCACCTTCGTGATCGGCGACACACCGCACGATATCGAATGCGGCAAAGTCATCGGCGCGCGCACCATTGCCGTGGCCACGGGCCGCTACTCGCTCGAGGAGTTGCAACAACACACGCCGACCGCGGCCTTCGCGGATTTTTCCGACACCGACGCGTTGTTGCGCGTGATCGACGCGACTTAAGGGCGCGTCATTTCTTGCGCAGCTCGATTTGCGTCACTTTGCCGTGCTGAAATTCCACCACGGCAATCGTTTCCCGCGGCGACGACGTCGAACGGCTCCCAATGCCACCGTAACTCGACGGTGAGCCGACGCCGACACCCACGCCGACACTGAAGCCCGCGCCGCCGCCCTCATAAATCCACAGTTCGGTTTCTCCCGTCGCCGTGACGCGTTTGGACACCCGCGACGGTTCGCCGAGAGCGAGTTCCACCATCTTCGGCTCGAAGCCGAGTTCGACGATGCCCTTGCGAATCAGCGCCTGCGTCTCGCTGGGCAGTCCGTCGAAATACACTCGGTGGCGCGAGATGCGTTGCTCCGGCGTGATGTTGCAACCGGCGAGGAACAGCGAACCGATGATGACAGGGAGGATGAGGTGGCGCATGGGGAATTTGTTTGCTGGTAAGAAACGTGCCCGAAATAACGGCGGGCGCAACTCACGCCCGTCCCGTTTCATCCATGAAGATTTTTGCCATTGCCATCGGTTCCGACCACGCCGGCTACGCCTACAAGGAAAAGATCAAAGCCATGCTCCTCGCCGCTGGTCACACCGTGCGCGATTACGGCACGGATTCGGACGCCTCCTGCGATTATCCGGATTTCATTCGCCCCGTGGCTGAAGCCGTGGCGCGCGGCGAGTTTGAGCGCGGTATTGTGCTGGGCGGTTCCGGCAACGGCGAAGCCATCGTCGCCAACCGCGTGCGCGGGGTTCGTTGCGGCCTTTGCTGGAACGAGCAAGTCGCCATCTGGAACCGCACCCACAACGACGGCAACGTCCTCTCGCTCGGCCAACGCACGATCTCCGAAGACGATGCCCTCAAGATCGTCACCGTGTGGCTCGCCACTGATTTCGAAGGCGGCCGTCATTTGCAGCGGATCCAGAAAATCGACGCCTAACGTCAGCTAATTACTCTTAGTTAGTCTTTTAGGCAATTTTTAGCGACAGAGTTTGCCTAGGCGGACGGCCGAGTTTCAGGTCGAGCAATTTGACATCAAAATGCTTTGGGGCTAACGTCTCGGGACATGGGAACACGACATCAAGGGACGATCGACGAGATCAATGCGCTTAACTCGTTCATCAAACTCCAGCGCGCCGCCGGCTCTGTCTCGAGTCGCGTGAATCGCGTGCTGCCGACCGATCTGACCAGCACGCAATTCGGCGTGCTCGAAGCGCTCTATCACCTCGGCCCATTGTGCCAGGGTGAGCTCGCCGAGAAACTCCTGCAAAGCGGCGGTAATCTCACTCTCGTCGTCGCGAATCTGGAAAAAGCGGGCTACGTCCTGCGCGAACGCGATCCCGGCGACCGCCGCTTTGTCATCGTGAAACTCACCGACCGGGGCACCGATTTTATCGGCAAACTTTTCCCCCGCCTCGTTGCCCGCGTCTGCGCCGAAATGCGCAGCCTCTCCTCCACCGAACTGCTCGATCTCGCCCGCTTGTGCAAAAAAGTCGGCCTGCCCAGCTAAGCCCGCACGACGGTCGCGCTACTCACGCCAGCCAATGCAATTACTCGGTCTCCATCACATCACCGCCATCGCCTCCGACCCGAAGGTGAACCACGATTTTTATACGCGTGTGCTCGGTCTGCGTTTCGTGAAACGCTCCGTCAACCAAGACGACCCCGGCACCTATCATCTCTATTACGGTGACGAAGTCGGCGCGCCGGGCACGGCGCTGACTTTTTTCCCTTGGCAAGGCATGCGCCGCGGCCGATCCGGCAACGGACAAGCCATTGCCACGGCATTTTCCATCGCCGCTGGCTCCCTCGCCTATTGGCAACAGCGTCTCACGCGCCTTGGCATCGCGACAACGCCACTCCCCGCGCGTTTCGGCGACGACGTGCTCGCTTTCACCGATCCTGACGGCCTCACGCTCGAACTCATCGCGACCAACCAGCCCGACCCACGCGTTCCCGCACCATCTGCTGACGTGCCACGCGAGCACGGACTTCGCGGATTTCACAGCACGACACTAGCCGTCGTCGATGCGGCCGCGACGGCCGATTTGCTGACGACCGTGATGGGCTATCGCCGCGTCGCCACCGCCGGCAATCGCACGCGCTACACTGTCGCCGCTGGCGCGCCCGGTAGTGCGGTGGATCTCGTTGTCGATCCCGCGCTGCCGCGTGGACTCAGCGGCGCGGGAACCGTGCACCACATCGCTTTTCGCGTGGCCGACGACGCGCAGCAACTCGTGGCGCACGCCGCGTTGGAAGAACGCGCCGTTGGCGTAAGCCCGATCATCGATCGCGCCTATTTCAAATCCATCTACTACCGCGAACCTTCGGGCGTGTTGTTCGAAATCGCCACTGATCAACCCGGCTTCGCCATCGACGAATCGGTCGCGACGCTCGGCACGCGACTCTCCTTGCCGCCGCGGCTCGAACCGCAGCGCGCGGAAATCGAAGCCGCGCTGCCCTCGCTCGACTAGAATCGCGCAACTTATCACGAACCCATTCTGCTTTTGTCACCACTCAGCTACATTCACCACTTCGAACCCGGCACCAATCCGGCCGCGCCGCCCGTGCTTTTATTGCACGGCACCGGCGGCGACGAAACCAGTTTGCTTGCCATCGGTCGCCAATTCTCGCCCGGCTCCGCGCTGCTCAGTCCGCGCGGCGATGTGCTCGAAAATGGCGCACCGCGTTTCTTCCGGCGCATCGCGGAAGGCGTGTTCGACTTGGCCGAGGTGGAACAACGCACGCACGCGTTGGCCGACTTCATCCTCGCGGCGGCGGCACGCTACGATTTGGCAACAACGCGGCTGGTCGCGCTCGGTTTCTCCAATGGCGCGAATACCGCCGCCTCGCTCCTGTTGCTTCGTCCGGAAGTTCTCGCCCACGCCGTGTTGCTGCGGCCGATGGTGGTGTTGCAACCCGCCCAAACGCCCGCCCTCGATGGCCATCAGGTGCTGATTTCAGCGGGGCAATTCGATCCGCTCATGCCGGCCGATCATCCGGAAAAACTCGCGGCGTTGCTGCGTCGCGGCGGGGCTGAGGTCACAGTGTGCGTGCACGCGGCGAGTCACCAATTGGTGCCGGCTGACCACGCAGTGGCGGGCGCTTTTTTTGCGCAACTCAACTCGCGTTAGACAAACGGCCGCAATTGCGTCACGCTGGCGAAATGGAAATGCCTTATCGCCGTTTGGGAACCACTGGGTTGAAAGTTTCCGCGCTCTCCTTCGGAGCGTGGGTCACCTTTGGGAATCAAGTGAGTTCTCCCGTCGCGCGCGACTTGCTCCACACGGCCTACGACGCGGGGATCAATTTCTTCGACAACGCCGAGACCTATGCCGACGGCAAGGCCGAGGAGGTGATGGGCGACATTTTAAAAAACTCCGGCTGGCGGCGCAGCAGTTACGTATTGTCGAGCAAGGTGTATTTCGGCGCGGAGAGCGACGGGCCCAACGAGATGGGGCTCTCGCGCAAGCACGTGATCGAAGGTTGCCACGGCAGCTTGCGTCGCTTGCAGACCGACTATCTCGATCTCTTTTTCTGCCACCGACCCGACCCCGACACGCCGATGGTCGAAACGATTCGTGCGATGCACGACCTCATCACGCAGGGCAAAGTGCTTTATTGGGGAACGAGCGAGTGGAGCGCCGCCCAGCTCACGGAGGCTTGCACGATTTGTGATCGCTTTAACTACCACGCGCCCGTCGTCGAGCAGCCGCAATACAATCTCTTCCACCGTAACCGCGTTGAAAAGGATCTCGCGCCACTGTTCAAGTCGCGCGGCCTCGGCTCCACGATTTGGTCGCCGCTGGCGAGCGGGCTTCTCACCGGCAAATACAACGACGGCATCCCCGAGGATTCGCGCCTGCACATGGAAAGCCTCGAATGGTTGCGCAAGCGCCTCACTGGCTTCGGCGCCGAGAAAAAACTCGAAGCCGTCAAACGCTTCGCGGCGGTGGCGCAAGAAATCGGCGTGCCCTTGCCCAACCTCGCCATCGCGTGGTGCCTGAAAAATCCCCACGTCAGCACCGTCATCACCGGCGCGTCAAAATTGGAGCAACTCCAGGAGAATCTTCGCACGCTGGATATCCTCGATCAACTCACGCCATCCGTTATGGTTGCGCTCGATCAAATTTCGCGCCCCGTCACCGAGTAACGCCGCAATTCCAACCTCCTCTGCTCATGCAACTGACCTACCTCGGCCACTCCTGCTTTCTCCTCGAAACGTCGCACGCGCGGATCGTGATCGACCCGTTCATCACCGGCAATCCGTCCTGTCCACTCGCGCTCGAACAACTTTCGTGTGACTACATCCTCCTTTCACACGGTCACGAGGATCACACCGCCGACGCCTTCGCGCTCGCGCAACGTTGCCAAGCCACCATCGTCGCCAACTACGAGATCGCCGAATACTTCTCCGCCAAAGGCGCGAAAACCCACGGCCTCAATCCCGGCGGCGGCCACACGTTCCCCTTCGGCCGCGTCAAACTCACGCTCGCGCATCACACCTCCAGCATGGAGGCCGGCGCCAACCCGCGCTACATGGGCGTCGCGTGCGGCATTATCATCTCGGCCGACCAGAAAAATCTCTACCATGCCGGCGACACCGCGCTCTTCCTCGACATGCAGCTCATCGGCAAGGCGGGGCTCGATGTCGCCATGCTTCCGATTGGCGACAACTTCACGATGGGCCCCGACGACGCGTTGCTCGCGCTGGAATTTCTTAAAGCCAAAGTGACGGTGCCGATGCATTTCAACACGTGGCCGGTCATCGCCCAAGACGGCGACGCTTTCGCGCGGCGGGCCGCCACCGGCGGCCACGCCGTGCGCGTCATGAAGCCCGGCGACACGCTCGCGGTGTGAGCGAAGGGGTTGGTTCGCCCGCTCGCGCGTGACGTCTGCTAATTCGGCCGCGAGGCTGCGGGGCGGGGATGAGAAATTTATAGCTGCCTCTCGGCAGACTTTTTTCTCGCCGCCGCCGCTCCCGTTCCCACTTTCGTCAAAGTAACGATGACGTTTCCCACGCCTCCATCCATCCTCGCCCAGCGCGACGTGCGTTTGAGTGATCTTGCGCAAGACCGCACGAGTGGCCTTCGGCGCGTTTACGCGTGGATGCAATTGGCCCGCACCGGCGACAACCGCATCCTCGACCTCTTTCGCCAAGGCCTGATTCGCGGCACTGTCACCGGAGGCCAAGGTAACGAGACGCTGATCTGTCCGCTCGCGTTGCTCGCCGACAAAGCCGTCGATGTCGTCTCGTTTTCGCACCGCGATTTCGGCGGCCATCTCGTCTGGAGCGAACATTTCGCCGACCACCTCGCCCAATATTTTGCCAACAGCGGCAGCCCCACCAAGGCGCGCGAAGGCAATATCCACCACGGTGATCCGAAAAATCGCAGCCTGCCGATGATTTCCCATCTCGGCATCATGCTTTCGAATGTCGTCGGTGCCGTGGATTCGCAACGCCGCCTCGGACGCGACGCAGTGGGCTTCGCGTTCTTTGGCGACGGCTCCAGTTCCACCGGCGACGTGCACGAATCGCTCAATCTCGCCGCTCTCACCAACACGCCCGTTGTGTTCGTGATTGAAAATAACGGCTACGCCTACTCGACGCCCGTGAGCGAACAATTCGTTTCGGCCAACCTCTTCGAACGCGCCCGCGGCTACGGCATGGAAGGTCTTGCGATGGACTGCACCGACCCCGAG
>JAUXXD010000011.1 GCA_030681265.1 Candidatus Didemnitutus sp.
GGCGAGCCGCGCGCGACCGCGCTCAAGCTAACCGGCGCGCGCGTGCGCAATCCCGCCAACGCCCCCGACGAGGCCGAGCTGGCCGCGCTCGCAGTTATCCAAAGTCAGTTGCGCAACGGCCTGCAACCCGCCGGCCTCATGGTGCAGAAAGTCGCAAAGCCCGACGCGCCGCTCGAATGGCGGGTCTATCGCTCTATATCTGTAATACCGAAGTGCACGCTTTGCCACGGACCGAAGGATTTGCTTCAACCCGAAGTGCGGGCGGCCTTGGCTAAACTTTTTCCGGAAGACCAAGCCGTCGATTACGCTCCGTTCGATTGGCGCGGGGTGATTCGCGTTTCCTACGAGCTGCCGGAGAACTGACGTCACCCGCGCATCCTCAGCGCACTTGCCTCTCGGTTCTGCGCGGGTATCCTCTCCCCCCTATGGCTAAAAAGATATTATCTCTTCTGCTCTTCGTTGGCGCAGTCGCCCTTTTCAGCATCACGGTTCTCGGTAGTGATTCCCCGAAGATTTCCCCGGAGGACGCCGCCGCGCTGGTGCGCGAGGGCAAAGCCATTTTGATCGACGTGCGCGAGCCCGCGGAGTGGACATCAACCGGCGTCGCCGCGCCCGCGCTCCTGCTCGCCAAGAGCGATTTCGATGGCACTCAAGCCGCGTGGAAGCCGTTTCTCGCTACGGTCGACAAAGAGACGACCGTCGTTCTTTACTGCCGCTCCGGCAACCGCTCCGGCAAGCTTGCCGCTATTCTCGCCCAACAAGGATTCAAAGTCGCCAATGCGGGCGGCCTCACTGACTGGCAGAAAGCCGGCTTGCCGATCCGCAAAATCGAGTAACTTACTTTATCCACTCACTACAGTTAATTTTTGAATTAATCCCCTCCTAATCATGTCGTCCACCATTCCCCCCTCCACGCTCAAAGCCCTAACGCGGCAATTCAATCACGAGCTATTTGCCGCCCAGAGTTACCTCGCTCTTTCCGTCTGGTGCGAAGTGCAAAATTTCTCCGGCTGTGCCGCTTTCTTCACCAAACAAGCCGGCGAAGAACGCGAACACGCCGACAAGATTATCGCCCACCTTGTGGATCGCGGTGACGCGGCGGAAATCGCGGCAATGGAAGCGCCGCGCCAAAAATTCTCTTCGCTCGGCGACGTAGCCCTGCACGCGCAAGCACTCGAACAGGCCAACACCCGCGGCATCAACGCCACACTCGAAGCCGCGCTCGTCGACAAGGATTATCCGGCCCAAGTGTTGATGCACTGGTTCGTCAACGAGCAGGTCGAGGAAGAAGCCTGGGCCGCCAAGATGGTCGCGCTCGTGCAACGCGCCACGTGCGCGGGCGGTCTTTCCAGTTTCGATCGTCACGTCAGCGATTTGCTCGGCGCTGGCGACTAAGCGAAAAATCCGGCGCCGCGCTTCAGTAAACTGCATTTGGTGACGATTCCCACCATGGTGCCGTCGCCTTTCGGTGTGGCGGCCCATCGCCATGGTCGCACTTCATCCCACTTCCGCCCCTTCTCCCGCGCCGGCCGGCGTGCAGCCGTGTGACGACGCTTGTTTTTTCTTTCGTCGCCCGTCTGGCGCGACTTGGTCGGATTTTGGGTTTTGCACCAATCCCCGCTCCTCGCGCCACAGTCACCCAACGCGCGGTGGCCACGAATGCCTGAGTTTCACGCCGCCGCCCGACATCAAAAAAGGCGACGCGACTCACGGCGCATCGACCACCAACGCCTGACCCTTCGCGTCACTTCACGCGCACAGCTTGCGCAATCGCGCGGCTTGAATCACGCAGACGCAATCCTCGCCGTCGGCCGTGTGCAGCCAATGCAAGTCGAGTTCGGGAAACGCCCGGTCCATCGCCGCGCGCAAGCCGCCGACCTCCAACACCACGATGCCGTGCGGACGCAACCGGTCGCGCGCTTGTTGCAGCAACTTGCGGATAATCACCAGACCGTCGCGACCGCCATCGAGCGCCATCGCCGGCTCGTTCTTAAATTCCGCGGGCAAATCACGCAGTTCGCGCGTCGGCACGTAGGGCGGATTTGAGAGGATCAAATCGTATTTCACCGGCTTGACGGCATCGAACACATCCGAGCGGTGCAGCGTGATGCGCTTCGTGAGTTCGTGTTGCGCCACATTAAAATTTGCCACCGCCAGCGCGTCCGGAGACAACTCGATCGCATCGACCTTTGCCTTGGGAAACTGGTGGGCCAGCAACACCGCGAGACAACCCGAGCCCGTGCAAACATCGACGACGCGCGTCGCCGGTTTGTTCGCCGGCAGCCATTGCAGAACCTGCTCCGGCAACAGCTCCACGAAATACGAGCGCGGAATAATCACGCGTTCATCCACGTAGAAACGGTGGCCGCCAAGAAACGCCTCGCGCGTCAAGTAAGCGGCGGGCACGCGGTCGTTGATGCGGCGCGCGAAAATTTCTTTCACCTTGGTGGCTTCGTCGGGGGTGGGTTTCCGCCGCAGCACACTGCGCGGACTATCCAGCGGCATGCCGAGCGTGTGCAGCAACAGATAGAGCGCCTCGTCGTGCGCGTTATCCGCCACTTGGCCGAGCGCCACGCGATGCCGCGTGTAGCGCCGCAACGCCCACTCCAGCCAATCCGCGATCGTCTGTGGTTTTTGGGGCATGGCTCAGGGTTGGGCGACGGTATGCGGGTGATTGCCGAGGTGTTCCGCGCAATAGCATTCTTCGCCCGCGCATTTCGAGCAGTAGCGAAAATCTATTTGTGGGTGCGTGAGATCGGTCTTGCCGCACACGTGACAACGGTGGCGCGGCTCGTTTTCGCTGGCGGCGCGCGCAGCGGCGGCGCGCGCTTGGTGCTCCATCCGCCGGCGTCCGGTGCGGATGCGGTTGATAATCTCGCCGGAGAAAAACAGCAGGAAATTTCCGATCGACGCCATCACCGCGAGTCGCACCGACCACGATCCGACGATCATCGAGTAGCCATAGCCGAGCCATTGGATCAGCGCGAGCCACTTGATCTTTACCGGCAAAATGAAAAACAACATCATCTCGAAATCCGGATTCAGCAGCGCAAACGCAAGAAACACGCTGCCCGCGAGAAAGACGTTAGTCGCGTAGTGGGAGGGAAAGAAGAACGCCACCGCTACCGTCAGCAGCCAACCGGTAATGAGAAACAGGTTGTAGCGAAACACGCCCCAATAGCCTTCGAGCGCCGTGCCCATCATCCAAAAAAGATACCATGCAAACGCAATGAACACGGGATGCGCCGCCGGCGGCAGCAGCAAGAACGTGCCGAGGCGCCAGATCTCGCCTTGCATCACGGCAAGCGGCAACAGCGCGATGCCTTCGATGTTGTAGAAACCGAGATACGAGACGCTCCAGAAAAACACCTGCCCGATGACGAGGTAGAGCGATAGATTCGGAATCGCGAAGCGTCCGAAGAGTCGTTCAAGCCGGGTTACTACATCCATGATTAGGAAAGTGCAGCCTCTACGATGCGGCGCAAGCGTTGACGGGAATTCACCGCGCCAACCCTCATCGCGTCAGCGTGCGCTCACGGTTTTTTTTCCTTGGCTTCCTTGGCCGCTAACGCCGCCAGCACTTGTTTTTTCTCGGCGTCGAACTGCGCCTCCGTCACCTGATTGAGCAACGCATGCGCTTCGTCACGGCGATCGAGTTGCGCGAGCACGTTGGCGCGGTGCAGCCGCACGAGTTGGCGCGTCGCTGTGGTCGTCGCGCGGTCGCCGAGGCGCTCCCACACGGCCAGCGCCTCTTCCCAGCGCGGTGGCGCGACTTCATAGTAGGCTTTGGCGTGTTGGAAAGCGTAAGAAAAATCTCCCTTGGCCAACTCCGCCGCGCGTTGCAGCGCCGCGAGCATCGCTTGATCCAGCACGCCGCTCGTCCAATCTCCGGTTTGCAAAAAATCCGCGCGCGCCTCCATCAGCAGCAAGCCGAAGTGCAAGTGATAAAGCGGCTCATTCGGCGCGAGGTCGATCGCCGAGAGCAAATACGGCAACGCGTCCACCGGCTTGCCATCCTCCGCGAGGTGTTTCGCCAGTTGGTTTTTCACCAACGGAATGTGCGGATCGAGTTTGTTGGCGCGGAGCAGCATCGCGACCGCCGCGCGGTTCATGTCGAGTTTGCCAAGAAATAGTCCGTAAGCGACGAACGCGGGCGCGAAGTCGGGATTTTTCTGAATCAACACATCGTAACTGCTCGCGATGGCTTTGGCGTCGCCGGCAAATTTTGCGTCGTCCAGGTGCTCGCCGTCCTTCTCCGCCCGCGCGAGAAATTCACGTTCGCGCGCGACAACCGAGCGCAGCGTTATTTCGGCTAGCGACTCGTCGCCGAAGCACGGCAAAGCGAGCAAACCAACGAGGGCAAGGCAACTGAAACGAGGGAGGTTCACGCGGCAGTAGGACACAGTCCGGAGCATTTCGTTCAATGCTGTGCCGGAAATCTCCCCCATCGCCACCAAATTCCCGTCGGTCAAAACTCCGTAACATCACGCTTCCGCTTCGGACCGCCATGCGCATGCTGCAGTCATGGCCACTGTTTACGAAACGCTCCGCGCCGACATCATCACCGCGACCAAAGCCCGCGACTCCGCCCGCTCGCTCGCCCTCCGCACCATGGACGCCGCCATCCAGCGCGCGGCGATGGACACCAGCAAACCGATCGATGACGCGTTGACGTTGCTCACCATCCGCAAGGCCGTGAAAAACCTCAGCGATGCCCGCGTCGAATTTGAAAAAGGCGGCCGTGCCGACCTCGCCGCCGCCAACACCGCCGAGATCAGCCATCTCGAAAAATATCTGCCGAAAGCGCTCGATTCCGCTGTTGTCGAGGCCCTCATTGCGGAAGCCATCGCGACTTCCGGTGCCGCTTCGAAAAAGGAAATGGGCAAAGTCATCGCTCTGCTGAAACAGCATCCCACCGCCGCGCTCATCGACTTCGGTGCCGCCAGCAAGTTGATCCAAGCCAAACTCCCCTGACGCAGCGCCGCATTCGTCCGAGTGTGTCACACCGGCAAATTGCACTTGCCCTGACCCCGCCGGAGCGGCTTCTTTAGCCCACGATCACTCCATGATCACCCACCACCACCATCTCCACGTCTCTTAGCCTTCCTGCCCAGGAAGGCTCGGATGTGCCTTCTTGTGGTGATGAGTTCCCTAACTTTTTACCCCGGCTGGCACGACCCGCCGGGGTTTTCTTTGCCCGGCTTCCGAGCCCACCTGTGCGGCGGCAACCTTTTCAACCATGCCTCCCGCCACACCTCCCAAAGACCGCCTGCGCCTCGCCGTGCAGAAAAGCGGCCGCCTCTCCTCCGACTCGCTCGACCTGCTGACCCGCTGCGGCATCAAGGTCAAAGCCCCCAAGGAGCGCCTCCTGCTGCACTCGGAAAACTTCCCGCTCGATCTGCTTTTCGTGCGCGATGACGACATTCCGCAACTCGTGATGGACGGCGTCTGCGACCTCGGCGTCGTCGGCACCAACGTCCTCGAAGAAGTCGCCCTTGAACGTCGCACCAACGGCAGCGGCGCCGGTTACGTCACCGAACGCGACCTCGAATTCGGCGGTTGTCGCCTCGCCATCGCGTTGCCCGAAGAGCGCGCCTACAACGGTGCCTCCGACCTCGCCGGACTGCGCATCGCGACGAGCTACCCGCGTCTCACACAACGTTTCCTGAAAGAAAAGGGCGTCGTCGCCGAAGTTGTGATGTTGAGCGGCTCTGTCGAAATCGCCCCGCGCCTCGGCCTCGCCGAAGCCATCTGCGATCTCGTCGCCAGTGGCTCCACGCTCGAAGCCAACAAACTCCGCGCCGTCGAAACCATCTTCAAGAGCAGCGCCGTCCTCATCCGCGGCGCGCGCGAACTCAATCCCGCCAAAGCGCACGTGTTGGAAATCCTGTTGCGCCGCATCGACGGCGTGCAAATGGCGGGCGAGGCCAAATACATCATGCTCCACGCGCCCAAGTCCGCGCTCGAGGAGATTAAGAAACTCCTGCCGGGTTCGGAAAATCCCACGATTTTGCCGCTCGCTGGCGACGACTCCAAAGTCGCCCTGCACGCCGTTTGCCAGGAAGCCGTCTTCTGGGAAACGATGGAGTCGCTCAAACGCGCCGGCGCGAGCAGCATTCTTGTGCTGCCGATTGAAAAGATGATGCTGTGATCGACGCCCGATGAAAACGCTCACTTGGCAACGCCTCAATGCCGCCCAACGCACCGCCGCCCTCGCGCGACCCGCGCTGGCCGAGCGTCCGCGTCTCGCCGCTGACGTCGCGAATCTGCTCGCCGCCGTGCGCCGCAACGGCGATGCAGCGGTGCGGCGTTTCACTGTGCAATTCGACGGCGTCAAAGTGCGCGACTTGCGCGTGAGTCCGGCGGAATTCGCCGCCGCCGTCAAAGCGCTGCGTCCCGCCGACCGCGCTGCCGTGCGCACCGCCTATCGCAACTTGCGCAAATTCCACGCGGCCCAACGGCCCGCGCCGCTACGCGTCACCACGACGCCCGGGATCGTTTGCGAAAAACTTACGCGCCCGATCGGTCGCGTCGGGCTCTACGTGCCGGGCGGCAGCGCGCCGTTGTTTTCGACGGCGCTGATGCTCGGCGTTCCGTCGCAACTCGCGAAATGCCCGCAGCGCATTCTCTGCACGCCGCCCGGTCGCGATGGCCGCATCAACCCGTGGATACTCTACGCGGCGCAACTCTGCGGCATCACCGACGTCTTCAAAATCGGCGGCGCGCAAGCCATCGCCGCGATGGCCTACGGCACGCGCACCGTTCCAAAGTGCGACAAACTTTTCGGCCCGGGCAACGCCTTCGTCACCGAAGCGAAGTTGCAAGTCTCGCGCGACGCCACCGGTGCCGGGATCGATCTGCCCGCCGGTCCGTCGGAAGTTATGGTCATCGCCGACGCAAGCGCCGACGCCGCGTTCATCGCCGCCGATTTGTTGTCGCAAGCCGAACACGGCCCCGACTCGCAAGTGATGCTCGTCGCCCTCTCCGCGCCACTTGCCACGCGCGTGCAAACCGAACTCGCTGCGCAACTCGCCACGTTGCCCCGCGCAGAGATTGCCCGCCGCGCACTCGTCGCAAGTCGTGTCATTCTCGCCGCGAACACCGCCGAAGCCGCCGCCATCGCCAACGCCTACGCACCGGAGCATTTGATTCTGCAAGTGCAGCGTCCGCGCGCGTTACTCGCGTCGATTACGACCGCGGGCTCCGTGTTTCTCGGATCATGGACACCGGAGTCGCTCGGCGACTACGCCAGCGGCACCAATCACGTGTTGCCCACCTACGGTTGGGCGCGCGCCTGCAGCGGCTTGGGGCTTGGTGATTTTCTGCGCAGAATGACCGTGCAAACCGCCACGCCGCGCGGCTTGCGCAAACTCGGCCCTGTCGTCGAACGCCTCGCACTTGCCGAAAATCTCACCGCTCACCAACGCGCCGTGCGCGTCCGCCTCGACCGTCTTTTCTCATGATTTCCGATCCTATCCTCGCGCTTGTCCGTCCCGAAATCCTCGCGCTCACGCCCTACAGTTCCGCGCGTAAGGAATCTTCCGGCGGCACCGTCTGGCTCGACGCCAACGAAAATCCCGTCACGCCCCACGCCGGTCTGCCGCGCCTCAATCGCTACCCCGAACCGCAACCGGCCGATCTCGTCGCGCGACTCTCCTCGCTCTACGGCGTCACGACGAATCGCGTGCTTGTCACGCGCGGCTCGGACGAAGGCATCGATTTGTTGCTCCGTGCGTTTTGCCGCGCCGGAAAGGACGCGATTCTCATCACGCCGCCGACTTACGGCATGTATACCGTCGCCGCCGGGATTCAGGGCGCGCGCGTCGTCAGCGTGCCGTTGGTGCGCGAACGCGATTTTGCCCTCGCTGCCGACGCCGTGATCGCCGCTGCCACGTCCGACGTAAAACTCGTGTTTCTCTGCTCACCCAACAATCCCACCGGACAACTGCTGGAACGCGACGCCGTGTTGAAAATCGTGCGCGCGCTGGCCACACGCGCCGTCGTAGTCGTTGACGAGGCCTACATCGAATTTGCCGACGACCTCAGTCTCGTCGCTGACCTGCGTGAGAACAGGAATCTTGTCGTTCTTCGCACGCTCTCGAAAGCTTTCGGTCTCGCCGGGGCGCGCGTC
>JAUXXD010000014.1 GCA_030681265.1 Candidatus Didemnitutus sp.
AGTAACTCTCCGGTTGCGGATGCACCGCCGGATCGCCGTAAACTTCCGACGTGCTCGCTTGAAACACACGCGCCCGCACGCGCTTCCCGAGACCGAGGCAGTTGATCGCACCCATCACCGACGTCTTCGTCGTCTTGATCGGATTGTATTGGTAGTGCGGCGGCGAGGCTGGGCACGCCAGATTGTAGATTTGATCCACCTCGAACTTGAACGGATCAATCACATCGTGCCGCACGAATTCGAATTTCTTGTTATCGAGCAGGTGCGCAATGTTGGCCTTCGAGCCGGTGAACAAGTTGTCGAGACAGATGACCTCGTGGCCATCGGCCAACAACCGGTCGCACAAGTGACTGCCGAGGAATCCGGCGCCGCCGGTAACAAGAATGCGCATAAGAAAAGTAGGGAGAAGTGAAAGTGAGACAAAGCACCTTGGCGAGCCTCCAGTAGCGCGGGGTTCAAGCTGGGCACGCCCTCGTCGCGTGGCCGCAGAGCGCGATCAAGGGCGCTGGCCCACGGGGCCCGATGTCCTTGCCGCGTCCCGGTGCAAGAAACTGAGATACGCCCCAAAAATCCCTCTTCGAAACATTAGACGTTGGGCGTTCTCCCGTTCCCTGCTTCTTCTTCGTCCCGGATGTTGCCCCTCACCGCCGAATCTCCAATCGCTGGCGTCGCGTCTTTCGATGATGACGCCTGGGAAGACCTCCTGAACTACATTGAGGAGAAGCGCGTCATCCCGATCGTCGGCCCCGAGCTCTGCCTCGTTCAGACGGACGCCGGACCCGAGAATCTCTACACGTGGCTCGCGCGTTCTTTGGCCGCGCGTCTCAACCAGCCGGTCGACGCCAACGCGCCCCCGCCGACGCTGAACGATGTCGTGGTCCGTCATCTCTCGGGCCGCGGCCGCCGTGAGGATCTATCTGTATGCGCGCATCCGCACCATCATGCGCGAGTCAACTTTTGCCCCACCCGCCGCGCTGGTGAAACTCGCCGAGATCACCGACTTCGATCTCTACCTCAGCACGACCTTCGATTCCCTGCTGGAAGACGCGCTCAACGTCGCCCGCTTCGCGGGTGCGCGCTCGACCGACGTCGTCGCCTACACCCCGAGCAAGCTCGTGGACTTGCCGGCGTCCCGCGAAAAATTGCCGCGCCCGCTCGTCTATCACCTCATGGGCCGGCTCTCCGCCTCGCCGACCTATGTGATCTCCGACGAAGATGTGCTGGAGTGTGTCTGCGCGCTGCAGACCGCCCACTACACCCCGCAGAAGCTGTTCAACGAACTGGAGCAAAACCACCTGCTCTTCATCGGCGGCGGCTTCTCGGACTGGCTGACGCGTCTCTTCCTGCGTCTGGCCAAGCGCCGGCGCCTATCCGATCCGCGCGATGTCGGCGAGGTGCTGGCCTACTCGCGGGCGGCCGACGAGCCGGGCCTGGTGTTCTTCCTCCAGCAGGTCAGCAGCCGGACGCGACTCTACGCCGGGGGCGCGGCCGCCTTTGTCGATGAGTTGCACCGGCGCTGGATGGCGCGGCGTGGACCAGTCGCGGGCGCCGGCGTGAGCCGGCCGGTCGCCGCCACCGAGGAACCCGGCCGTTTCTTGCCGCCGACCGGCGAGATGGCGGATCGCGCGATCTTCATCAGCTATGCGCGTGAGGACCTCGCCGCCGTCCAGCAATTGAAGGCCGGGCTGGATGCCGCTGGTCTCAACGCCTGGTTCGATCTGCAGCAACTCGACAGCGGCGACGACTTCGCGCGCAAGATCCGCGGCAACATCGCCCGGTGCAGCTATTTCATCCCCGTCATCTCCGCCACCACGCAAAGCCGATTTGAAGGCTGGTTCCGCCGCGAGTGGAACTGGGCCGTGGATCGCACCGAGGGCATGGTGGCCGGCGCGCGCTTCATCCTGCCCGTATGCATCGACGATACGCCGGAGAAGAGCGCGCTGGTGCCCGAGCAGTTTTTGAAAGCGCATTGGACGCGACTGCCCGGGGGCGTGGTCACGCCGGAGATCGCGGCGCGGTTGAAGGAAATCACGGGACGCAATACCCCCTGAATTTTTACCACGGATCACACAGATGAACACGGATCAAGGCAGCAAGATCGAAGGGTGGAGCGGGTTGCCCCCAACCCGCTTTCAAGACGTGCGTCTGTCCCCAAACCAGCGCGTTGAGGTCAACGCGCTCCACCTATGAATGCTTCGCCAGTCGCCCCTGCCATCGACCGCGACAATCCTTGGCCGGGCCTCGCCACGTTCACCGAGGAGCAGGGCGCGTATTTTCACGGGCGCGATGACGAGATCGACGACCTCACGCAACTCGCCCGGCTGCGCGCGCTCGTGGTCCTCTTCGGCCAGTCCGGACTCGGAAAATCCTCGCTGTTGCAGGCCGGCGTTTTCCCTCGGCTCCGCGCGAATGGCTTCTGCCCGGTTTATATTCGCCTCGATCACGCCGAGTCCGCGCCTTCGCCGACGGATCAAATCAAGTCCCTGCTCCTCGCCGAAACGGCCAGGGTCGGCACCTGGACCAAATCGGGCACAGCGAAGCCCGGCGAGACCCTCTGGGAATTGTTTCACCATCGCGATGACCGGCTGATTGACGCCGGTGGGCGCGCGATCATTCCGGTGCTCGTCTTCGATCAGTTTGAGGAACTCTTCACGCTGGGGGCCGCCGCGGGCGCCCGCCGCGACCGCGCGGTGGCATTCATGAGCGAACTCGCGGAGCTGGTCGAAAACCGGCCCTCCGAGCAACTGGTGGCGCGCCTCGAGGGCTCGGCCGATGAACTGGAAACCTTTGATTTCAGCCGCGCCGATTACCGCGTCGTCATCACGCTGCGCGAGGATTTCCTGCCGGAACTTGAAGGCCTCAAGACGATCATGCCGGCGATGATGGCGAACCGCATGCGGCTCGCGCGCATGACCGGCACCCAGGCACTCCAGGCTGTCGTCCAACCCGGCGCGGGGCTCGTGACCGAGGAGGTGGCGTGCAAGATCGTCGAGTTTGTCGCCGGGGCGCGCGGCGGCTCGATTGAGCGGCTGGCCGAGCTCAACGTCGAACCCGCCCTGCTGTCCGTCGTCTGCCGCGAGCTCAACGAGCGCCGTCGCACGCTCGGCCAGGCGCAGATCACGGCCGACCTCGTCTCCGGCAACCGCCGGGAAATTCTCACCGATTTCTACGACCGCAGCGTGAACGACCTCCCGCCGGGCATGCGCTCGTTCGTCGAGGATCGCCTGCTCACGAAGTCCGGCTTCCGCGACAACCTCGCCCTCGAAACCGCACTCGAATTCCCCGACGTCACGCCACCGCTCATCCACACGCTCGTCGCCCGCCGGCTCCTCCGCATCGAGGACCGCGCCGGCATCCAGCGCGTGGAGCTGACGCATGACGTGCTGGCCGAGGTCGTCCGCAATGCCCGCGATGCGCGCCTGCACCGCTCCGCCGTCGAGAAAACCCAGCAGCTCGAGCGGCTCGCCTTAGCCACTGCACTCCGCCAGGCCCGCCGCCAGCGCTGGATGATCGCCGGGTTGACCCTCGCAGTCGCCGGTTTGTGCGTCGGCGCATTCTTTGGCATCCGCGCCCAGCGCCGCGCGGCCGAGCTGGCCGGTCAGGCGGAATTGGCCACCGGTTCGCGTCTCCTCGACGAGGGCCAGACCGGCGACGGCCTCGCCTACCTCGCCGCCGCCGCCCGCCGTGATCAGGGCCACAGCGTGGCCGCCACGCGCCTCATCTCGTCGCTGACCGCGCACAATTTCCTGCTGCCCGTCGGCGCGACGCTTCAGTTGCCCTCGCCCGCCACCCAGGTGCAACTCCTCGCCGACGGCCGCTCCGCGTTGCTCCTTTGCGAGGACAGCCGCGTGCGCGTGCTCGACCTCGGGGAGTGGAAGATCACCCGCGAATTTTCGTTCGACCAAAAATTCCAGCCGGGTGGTCTCCGCGTCGCCGCGAAGAATCCCAGCGTGTTCGCCGTCGCGTTCATCGACGGCACCGTGCAGGTCTGCGACACCGCCACCGGCCGCCCGCGGGGAAAATCCATCACCCCGCCCAACCTCGCGAAGGCGAGCCAAGCAAATTGGGCTGACCTAGGGACCTGGCGGACAATTTTCGCATTCAGCCCGGACGGACGTTGGTTGGCGACGAATCGAGGAACGGCCGCCGTGTTCGACGCCACCACCGGAGAGGAACGCTTCCACGGTGAACATCTTAACCTCGCCTTGGGCGGTGTCCGGACGACTTGGAATCCCTTTAGCCCCGACAGCAGTCGCATCGGCCTTTCTTTCTGGGATATTCCAGAGTTAGGGGAGGACACCAAATACCTAAGTTCTGCTTCGATGTTGCTGTCAGTTCCCGATGGAAAGGAATTGGCCGCCCGGCGATTTGAAACCCCGTCCGATGTTAACTTTGCGAATAACTTTAGTGCTGACGGCACGCGCGTGCTGATGCTCGGATATGGCTCTCCGGGAAACCTACCCGCCGGTATCACCCGATCTCCTCTGGCCGTGGTCTGCGATGCTACCACCCTTCTTCCGATCGGGCCGGAGATTCTGTTCGCCCAGCCTTCCGGCCCGAATGAATTCCTGCTGACGCCGGACGGCAACCGGGTCGTTTTCAATCTGTCAGGCGAGCGCGCCGCCCGGGTTTACGATGTCAAGACCGGCCAGCTCGCGTTTCCCGAACTGCCCCACGGCGCCAGCTCCACCGGCATCGGAATCAGCGACGACAGCGCCATCTACGCGACCAACTCGATCGACGGCCAGATTCGGCTCTGGGATTTGCGGACGGGGGAGCTCTTCGCTGAATCCACGTTCAAGCTCGACCGCCGCGGCACCGCCGCCCTCTCGCGCGACGGCCGGACCGTGTTCGCGTTTTCCCCGACCGGTGCGGCCTACCGGCTCGAAGTCTCCCGTGGCCCGGCGGCGCCGTTGGTGCTGCCGCGTCCGCTGGGCGTCTCGTTTGGCGTCAGTTTTGCGGAAAAGTCGCCAGCGCGTGTCCTCTATTTTTCGAACACGGCGACCACGATGTTCGACGTCGCGGCGGGTCGGCAGATCGACGGGGGCTTTACCCTACCACAGAGAATTTTGGGTTCCAGCCGCCGTTTCGACGATTCGACGGTGCGGTCCGGCGACGTTTGGATCGCCCGCACCGCCGCCGCGGGGCGAACCCTCTGGAAGTGGGGTGAAAGCGGCGCGCCACAAGAAACCACGCTGGTCGATCCTATGCCGAGCAGGCAGGGTATCAACCTGACGCTCAGTCAAAATCAGCACCTTGCCGCGATTCTCGATCTAGGTGACACGAGTGGTTCGGCAAAAGAGAGGCTGTCGAACATCGACCTTTGGGATCTTCGCACCGGGAAGAAAATCATCGGGATCAACGCCGGTGCCGTGGTTTCAATATTGCGATTTGAGACCACCGATTTCAGTTCCGACGACCAGCGGTTTGTGGTGCGCGAAAATGCGGACGACGGAGCGCTGCGCGTTTACGGTATTCGCGACGGGAAACTCCTGTTCCAACTCACCGCAGAGGGCAGCGCCACGTTTCTGGCGGCGCGCTTTACCCGCGATGGCACCCGTCTGCTGACGGGCAACGCGTGGGGCACCCTGCAGATTTGGGACGGCGTTTCGGGCCAGCTGCTGCAGTCGATCCAGGCGCACCGCTACGGACTCGAGCGCATCGAATTTTCTCCCGACGGCCACTACTATGCCACCAGCTCGACCGATGGAACGGCACAGGTGCGCGACGCTGCGACGCACGAACCGATCGGTGCACCACTCATGCACCCCGTCGCCGTAAACCGGGTGCAATTCAGCCCCGACGGCACCCGCGTCGCGACTTCGACCACGGCTGGCGACGTTCGCGTATGGGACCTGCGCTCCGGCCTGCCGCTGAACGACCCGTTCAAGCACGCCGTCGGCCGCACTCCCAATCTGGACTTCAGCGCCGACGGCCGGTTCGTGCTGACCTACTTTGCGCACGGCGACTCGCGGGCGACGCGCCTGTGGGCCGCTCCGCCCACCGGCCCGGCCGGACCAGCGCCGTCTTGGCTGCTGCGCCTCGCCACCATCTGCGCTGGTCGACGGCTGAACGAAGAGGCCAAGGTCGTGGGCGCCCTGGAAGAGTTCGGCCGCCTTGACGAACTGCGCCGCGAGATTGCCGCCCTGCCTGACACCGCCCCCTACGCCGCGTGGGGCAAATGGTTCCTCTCCACGGACGCGGCGCGCTCCATCGCGCCTCATTTCACCGTCACGCCCGCCGAGGCGAAGAAGCTCGCCGACACTCTGGCCGCCGTGAAGGCACCCGCGACACCCGCTGCGACGCCCGCCGCGCCGACTCCCGCGCCGCCGCCGAAGCCGTAAGGCCCCACTCAACGTTATCCCTGGTTACTGTTCCCCTTCACCGCGCGCTCGCCCGCCTCATAACGCGCAATCCACGCCCGACTCCACGCCGCGTAGTCGCCCGCCTCGATGTGCCCCCGGGCCTGCGCCATCAGGTCGAGGTAGAAATGCAAATTGTGCAGCGAGAGCAGCGTGCACGCCAGAATCTCATTGGCCGTCACAAGATGACGCAGATACGCGCGCGAAAAGTGGCGGCACGTGTAATTATCCAGCCCATCCACCAATGGCGCCGGATCCTTCCGGTAAAGCTCGTTGCGCAAATTGATCAGCCCGTCCGGCGTGAACGCTGCACCATTGCGCGCCACGCGCGTCGGGTGCACGCAGTCGAACATGTCCACGCCGAGCGCAACCATCTTCAAAAGCTGCGGTGGTGTGCCAAGACCCATCGTGTAACGCGGCTTGTCCGCCGGCAAAAACGGTGTCGTCGCGCCAACTTGTTTCAACATCTCCGGCTCCGGCTCGCCGACGCTCACCCCGCCCACGGCGTAGCCGGGCAAATCCAACGCCGCGAGTGACTCCGCCGCTTCGCGCCGCAGATCGTCGAACGTCGAACCTTGCGCGATGGCAAACACGTGATGACCTGCCGCGAGAAAACCGTTGTCCGTCGCGATCTGCTGACACTCCTTCGCCCAACGCAGACTGCGATCAACGGCGCGGCGACATTCGTCGCGCGTGCAAGGCCACGGCGGACACTCATCAATCACCATCGCGATGTCAGAGCCGAGGTTGGCTTGGATCGTCATCACTTCGCGCGGACCGAGAAACAATTTCGCGCCGTCGATGTGCGATTGGAAGGCGATGCCGTCCTCGCGTATTTCGCGGAGCTTCGCCAAGCTGAACGCCTGAAAGCCGCCACTGTCGGTCAGGATCGGACCGTCCCAGCCCATGAATTTGTGCAGCCCGCCGAGTTCGCGCACGAGTTCGGAGCCCGGCCGCAAGTTGAGGTGGTAGGTGTTGCCGAGAATGATCTGCGCGCCGGTCTCGTGAATCTGCGCGGGCGTCAGCGCCTTCACCGTGCCTTGCGTGCCCACCGGCATAAAAATCGGCGTCTCAATCACGCCATGGCGCGTGCGCAGCCGACCGCGGCGCGCGGCAGTCGCAGTGTCGGTTTTGAGAAGAGTGAAATGGTCCGGCATCGGCAAAGTTAGGGGTCACCGGCCCCGCCTGCGCCTGACGCGCCCCGGGCGTGGTCCGAAATGACGCGCCTACCTTACCCGTGCGCTTGACCCCCCTGTCAAATACCGAGTATGCCCCACCCGTGCTGCTGGTCATCGACAACTACGATTCCTTCACCTTCAACCTGGTCCAATACTTCGGCCAGTTGGGCGTGAACATGCGCATTTTCCGCAACGACGAGATCACTCCCGCCGAAGCCGTGCAGCTCAACCCCGACCGCATCCTCCTCTCGCCCGGCCCTTGCACGCCCAACGAAGCCGGCGTTTGCCTCGAAATGTTCCGCACCTTCGGTGGTCGCAAACCGATTTTCGGCGTCTGCCTCGGCCACCAAGCCATGGGCCAATTCTACGGCGGCAAAGTCATCCGCGCCGACCGCCTGATGCACGGCAAACGCTCCCCGATTTTGCACCGCAGCACCGACGTCTTCGCCGGCCTCCCGACACCCTTCCAGGCCGCCCGTTACCACTCGCTGCTGGTCGAGCGCACCTCGCTGCCCGACTGCCTTGAAATTACCGCCGAAACCGCCGAAGGTGAAATCATGGGCCTGCGCCACAAAGAACTGCCGGTCTGGGGCGTCCAATTTCACCCCGAATCCATCGCCACCGACGGCGGCATGCAGATTCTCCAAAACTTCCTCGCACTCAACTAACCGCCTTCGCGACCCGTGCATCACCCCGAATCAGCCCTTGCCCGCCTCCTTGCGTGTTTTTCGTGTATTTCGTGGTAGCTCTGCCTCATAAAGCTTTCCCATGCGTTGCCCCAAGTGCACTTCCATTGAGGACAAAGTGATCGACTCGCGCATCGCGCGCGACGGCAACACCATCCGCCGCCGCCGCGAATGTCTCGAATGCGGCTACCGCTTCACGACCAATGAAGGCCTCGTGCGCGACAACCTCATCGTCGTCAAACGCGACGGTCGCACCGAACCCTTCACCCGCGACAAGCTCGTCGCCGCCGTGCGCGCGGCATGTCACAAACGCCCGTTCGACGGCGAACAAATCTACATGCTGGTCGAAGACGTGATCGACGCCCTCGAAGCCGAATTTGAAAACCAAGTGCCCACACGCGCCATCGGCGAGCACGTGATGCAACGCCTCCGCAAGATGGACCAAGTCGCTTACGTCCGCTTCGCCAGTGTTTACAAAGAATTTCGCGATGTGACCGAATTCGTCGATGAGATCACCAGCCTCGCCCCCGAGCTCGCCGATTCCGCCACCAAATCGAAGAAATAAACATCCCCGGGCATTTTACTAGACCCACGCCATGCCAGCAAAAGCTCATCCGATTCCTGTAGCTGCGAGCGCCAGCGAGTGGTCACTCG
>JAUXXD010000018.1 GCA_030681265.1 Candidatus Didemnitutus sp.
GGCAAATGCTCCCTTGGGCACTCGTGGTCATGCTTCTCGGGCTCAGTGGTTGGCTCGCATCGCAACACATGCACCACCGCCGCGCGCTGACCGCGCTTCAGTCCGAGGCAGATTTTGCCAAACTCGCAGCACGCACTGCGACAGCGCAATTGCATGAACGCACTCTGATTGCCGAGGGCATGATCAATCAACTCCGCACCGAGTTACGGCCAAACATCGACTGGCCCCACGTCCAACCACTCCTGCTCAAATCGTCACTCAGCAACCTGTCCGGCGCGCAGGGCATCGCCCTGTGGGACCAGACCGCCCAACGTGGCCTGGTAGCAATTGCCGGATTACCCGTCGTGAGTGACGCGCAGGATTATCAGGTTTGGCTTCAACTACCAAGTGGACCGGTCAGCGTTGGTGTGTTCAAACCAAGCTCAACCGGCAACGCTCGCCTTGTCTTTTCGCAGCCGGTCGCGCCCAACACCGTCCAGTCGGTCGCGATTACCTTGGAGGCACATGGTGGCGCGGCTACGCCGACCGGCCCAGTCGTCTTGCAAGGTCACTGGTGAGTTTCGGATAAATTCGTCTGCCGCCGTAGATTGAGCAATGTTCGCTGTGCCACACTTGTTACTTGTCACCCAGCGACGCCCCGAAAGACTACAGGCAGTATGATAATCAAACCGAAGGTTCGTGGTTTCGTCTGCGTCACTGCTCATCCGACCGGCTGCGCTGCGCACGTCCAAGAGCAAATCGATTACGTCAAAGCCAAAGGCCCGTTGCTCCACGGTCCGCGTAACGTGTTGGTCGTCGGCTCGTCCACCGGTTATGGACTCGGTTCCCGCATCGCCGCCGCTTACGGCTCCAAGGCCAAGACGCTCGGTGTGTTTTTCGAGCGCCCCGCCGAAGAAGGCCGCCTCGCGACCGCGGGTTGGTATAACACCATCGCTTTCACCAACGCCGCCCGCGCCGACGGACTTTACGCCGAAAATATCAACGGCGACGCTTTTTCTGACAACATCAAGCAGCAGGCACTGGCGATCATCGCCCGTGACATGGGCCCGATCGACCTTGTCGTTTACTCGCTCGCTTCTCCGCGCCGCACACACCCGCGCACCGGCGTCGTGCACAAATCCACCCTGCAACCCATCGGCGCTTCCTACACCAACAAGACCGTCGATACGGACAAAGGCGTCGTCAGCGAAGTCACCATTCCACCTGCCGACGAAACCAGCGTGGCTGATACCATCGCTGTAATGGGCGGCGAAGATTGGGAAATGTGGATGCAAGCCTTGGCCGACGCCAACCTGCTCGCGCCGGGCGCGACGACAATGGCTTATTCCTACATCGGACCGAGCCAAACGTGGGCCGTCTATCGCGACGGAGCCATCGGACGCGCCAAACTCGACCTCGAACGCGCGGCGCGCGCACTCAACACCAAGCTCGCTGCTCACGGCGGCGGACGCGCTTTCATTTCGGTCAACAAAGCGCTCGTGACGCAGGCGAGTTCCGCCATCCCCGTCGTGCCGCTTTACATCGCCATCCTTTACAAGGTGATGAAGGAAGCCGGACTCCACGAAGGCTGTATCGAACAAATGCAACGCCTCTTCGCCACCCAACTCTACAACGGCAGCACGCCGACCTTCGACAGTGATGGGCGTGTGCGCGTGGACGATTGGGAAATGCGCGATGACGTGCAGGCGAAAGTCGCAGAGATTTGGCCGCAAGTCACGACGGAGAACCTGCCGACATTGACCGACATCGCCGGTTACCGCACCGAGTTCCTCAAGCTTTTTGGCTTCGGTTTGGCCGGCGTCGATTACGACGCCGACGTCGATCCGAACATTCAACTGCCTTAAGCTGGAGAACGCTCACGACGCGTTGTGCTTTAACGCGCGCGCAGCGGACTTCGATCTCACTTCCTCCATCATGCGAGTTGTCGCGCAACGCGTTTCTTCAGCCAGTGTGGCGGTTGCAGGCAAAGTCGTCGGAAAAATTGGCCACGGCCTGCTATTACTCGTCGGCGTCACCGCCGGAGACACGGAAACCGACGGCGCGTGGCTCGCGGGCAAACTCGTGAAGTTGCGCATCTTCCCTGACGAAGCAGGCCAAATGAATCGTTCCGTCGTCGATGTCAGCGGTGGCATCTTGGTCGTCAGCCAGTTTACGCTCTACGCCAGCACGCAGAAAGGCACGCGACCATCGTTCAACGCTGCGGCTGCACCCGACATCGCTCGCGCGCTCTACGAAACGTTCGTGGGGCAAGTCGGATGCTTGATTACGCAGCCGGTGCAAACCGGCGCGTTTGGCGAGATGATGGATGTCGCGCTCGTCAACCACGGGCCTGTGACGATTCTGCTCGATTCGCAGCGACGCGAATAATCCTCGGCTACTGCGCCGCGCGCGGCACCGTCACTGAGCGACCGTTGTCCTTCGCTCCCAGTGTGAGGAAAAATGGCGCGGCCTTTTCCGCCCACACGGCCGCCTTCGGATAATTCGCCGCCTCGTCGTCAATGCATTCGCGCAACATATCTGTATCAATTGCACCTGGATTCACCGGCACCGCGGCCATGCCCTGCGGCAACTCGAGTGCCAGCGCCTGCGTGAGTCCTTCAACCGCAAATTTGGACGCACAGTAAGGCGCGAAATTTGCCGAGGCACTGCGTCCCCAACCTGAACTCAAAG
>JAUXXD010000021.1 GCA_030681265.1 Candidatus Didemnitutus sp.
TTTTGAGCTGACCTTTGATCCGCTCCTGCCGCTCGCCGGAGATACTCCAGAAAAGCTCGCCGAGCGTCTCGGCAAATTCGCTAGTGGGGCAGCCTACGTCGCCGCCACCGCTCAAGGCTGAACCACCCACTACTCCCGTTCCATGCCACTCAAGAAAACTTTGCCACCTCGCCGCCGTGAGTCCGTGGACCCGTCTCTCGCTCTGCCACGCTACGAACTGCGTTCCTTGTATCATGGTCCGGGCGATCCCGAGTTGGAACTGTGGCAATTGCCTTCGCCTGCCACTCCGCATCTCCGTCAAGCCACGCGAATCGCCGGCTTGCGTGGGCGGAATCTGGAGCTGATCGAGAGTCGTGTTGCCCGCCGTCTCAAAACCGCCGGTCTCCCGGCGGATCGAATCCTCGGCGCTCGGCACTTGCCAGGCCACCGCGACGGATGGTCCTTGCCCGAAGATCACGCGCTGACTCTTGCGCTGCTCTTCCGAGTGCTGGCGCCGATGAGCAGTCGCGAGAATCTCCGCGCCGTCGTCGAGGGTATTGAGCAGATGGGCAAGGAAGAGGCGTCCTACTGGCTCGGGATGACGCTGCACCGCGTCCGTTATCGCCGCGTGTGCGCCGCGCTGCGTCTGCTTTTCACCGCTCCCCGGCCGAGGAATAAACCCGCCGTAGCGACGGCTTGATATTGGCGGAACTCCTTCCCTGGCCATGCCGACCACAATCGCTCAAGGATTCGCCACGCTTTGCACAAATTTGGAGATTTCCGAATTGCAGGCGCAGACGGTGTCCACGCGCCAGCAAAACGTGCGCGATGCTGTGGCGGCTGATTTCTCGGTGCTCAGTTCGTTTCTCACCGGGTCATACAAACGCAACACGATGATCGCTCCTCTGAAGGATGCCGACGTGGATCTCTTTGTCGTTTTGGATTCCAGCTATTTTTCCACCCACACTCAGGTTAGTTTGCTCGAAGCGGTGCGCACATCGCTGCGCAAACAGTATCCGAACACACCGCGCTTCTCGAAGAGCGGTCAAGCCGTCACCATTTCTTTCTCCGATTTTCAGATGGATGTGGTTCCAGCCTTCAACCGGCAAGGTAGCGGCTTCCTGATTCCAAACGCCAACACCAACCAATGGATTTCGACCGACCCGACCAAGCACGAGTCGATCTGGACGGAACAAAACAAGTGGCATCAAGGTGGGCTCGTTCCGTTTATTAAGACGACCAAATGCTGGAACCGTGAGCATAGTTTCTTAATGCGGTCATTCCATTTGGAGACCGTCGTATTGGAGACGATGCGCAACGTTACCATGTCGGATTGGCCGTCAGCAGTGCGGTATTTTTTCGATAAGGCCCGCACGACGGCATGGAGCGCCATCAACGATCCCGCCGGCTATAGCGGCGACCTCACCGGATATTTGACTTTGACCGACAAAGTCGAAGTTCAGAAGCGGGCTACAGCCGCGTATGAACGTGCAGTTCAAGCGGAAGGCTACATCCGTGATGGTAGCATCGAAAACGCGTATAATCGGTATCGGATTATCTTCGGCGACTATTTTCCCGCTTATGGCTGAAAACCCTGAAATCCTTGCCGAGATTCGCGCTGAGGCGTCCCGTATCGAGGAGGACGCCACTTATTCTTCTTGCGGCCATTTCGAGGCATCCAAGCCGTGGGCTCATGTAAACCTTTGGCTCGGCATCCCGGTGACGCTTGCATCCGCCATCGGTGGCGTAGCCGCACTCAAGGACGCACCCGCCGCTGCGTCGCTCATCGCCTTCGCGGTCGCCGCAGGCACCGCGATGATGACTTTTCTCTCCCCGCGTGAGCGGCATAAACTTCACGCCGATTGCGGGAACGCCTATTCAGCCCTGCGCAATGAGGTTCGGGTTTTCAAAAACATCGAATGCCAACTAGGGAGTTCGGTAACCGAACTTCACAAACGTCTTCAAGAATTCGCCAAGCGTCGCGATGAGCTGAACGCCACATCGCCGATCATCCCGGAGCGCGCTTTTAAGAAGGCACGAGCGGGCTTGGAAGAAGGGCAAAAAACTCATCGGGTGGACGAGAAGCAGTAAGCCTCCCGATAACTCCATTTTTTAATTATGCCTTTCCCCCCACGGCTCATCGAACGCTGGTTGCCCATTGCCGAGATCGGCGAAGAGAGCGTGCGCGAACGCCGCTCAATGACCGCGCTTCCGCCGGTCTATTATCTGCATGTTTGGTGGGCGCGCCGTCCGCTTGTCGCGTCGCGTGCGGCCATTCTCGCCTCGCTGCTTCCCGCCGACGCCGACCATGAAAAGTTCATGCGGGCGCTAGGCATTCATGGCGATCCGATCAAAGCGAAGAGACGTATTGCTGAGGCGGATCGCAAAGGTGAACGCCTCGGTGCGGATGCCTATGGCTATCGGCGCGCCTTTTCTTGGGCACCGGACAATCAGGACAAGTCTTGGTTGGCAGAGACGATTACAGTAAAAGCGCCTAAGATACTCGATCCTACTTCTGGCGGCGGCTCTATTCCGATGGAGGCAGTTCGACTCGGGCTAACAACTATCGGCAATGATTTGAACCCGGTTGCGGTGCTCATTCAACGCGCCACTTACGAGTGGCCAGCAAAGCACGGCATGGTCTTGAAGACAGAGTTGCTGAAGTTGGGTCAGCGTTTCACGTCCGAGGTTCGCAAACGTCTCGCTGGCGTCTTTCCAGAGGAGCCAGAAAAGGACTGTCGTCCCGATGGCTACTTGTGGGCTCGGACAGTTCGTTGTCCGTATTGCGAGGGAGTGACACCGCTCTCCCCGAACTGGCGGCTAACCGCGGACGGCACGGGGGTGCGGCTAAAGCCGAACTGCTCGAAGATAACTACCGAGCGAGTCTGCGAATTCGAGATAGTGCATAAGGTCGCCGAGCAGTCCGCTGGCACGGTGGCCGACGGCGACGGCTCTTGCCCATTTCCCGATTGCGGCCGGGTGATCGAGGGCGACGAAATTAAACGCCAGGCGCAGGCCGGCCAAATGGGCGAACAGCTCTACACCGTCGTCTTCAAACGCCGCACCGTCACAGGTCACACGAAGGCAGGGAAAGAGAAGATCAAATGGGTGCGCGGTTACCGCGCACCGCTCGTCTCTGACGACAACTCTGCGCAGATCGCTGCAAAGCTTGCTGAAAAAATGCCAGAGTGGGAGGCGATGGACGTGGTGCCCAAGGAGTTCATCGACACGCTGTCGAACTACGACCGTGGGCATCGCATGTATGGGATGAATCGCTGGATTGATATGTTTTCTCCCAGGCAGCTTTTGGCGCATTGTTTTGCCGTCGAAGTCATGGCTGAATTAGTCGCGGCAGAGATGAATGGCGGTGAGATAAATGACGTGCAGCGGGCTGTTTTCGGGTATCTCGCCCTTAGCCTCGACAAAATCCGCGATTACAACTCGCGAGCAACACGCTGGATTGTTCAACGAGAAGTCATGGCTAACACTTTCGATAGCCATAATTTTGCAATGAAGTGGTCTTATTGCGAAATGGCGATTTTGGTTGAAGGTCTTGGTTACGACTGGGCGATTGAGCAGGTCGCGAAATGTGTAGGCGAGCTGGTCGCACTCATCCAACCCGCTGAGGCCCGCGTTACAGCTCCCGTGATCGAGCCGCAGTCGGAGTTGATTGGACTGATGCCGGAAAAAGAACTGCCGCTTGTCCCGGCGCTGCCTTGGGCGCCGCCATCCATCACCGTCACCAACAAGTCAGGCGATGCGCTCAATCATCTAGCAGATGGTTCGGTCGATGTCGTCGTGATGGACCCGCCATACTACGACAACGTGATGTATGCCGAGCTAAGCGATTTTTTCTACGTATGGCTCAAGCGCACCGCCGGACTCCTCTTCCCGGAACTCTTCCGCCGACAACACACTGACAAAGAAAACGAAGCTGTCGCGAACCCGGCCAAGTTTCGCGGTGAAAAGGGTGCAAAGGCCCTGGCCGGACGCGATTATCAGGAACGCATGGCGCGGATTTTTGAGGAGTGCCGCCGCGTGCTAAAACCAGAGGGCATTATGACGCTCATGTTTACCCACAAGGCCACCGGCGCGTGGGACGCACTTACGCAGGGTCTCATGCAGGCGGGCTTCGTCATCACAGCGTCATGGCCAATCAACACTGAAGCCGAGGGCAGCCTACACATCAAAGACAAGGCCGCTGCCAACTCTACAATCTTCCTCGCCTGCCGTCCGCGCGCGGTTGTGGAGGCAGATGCCGAAACGCGTTATTGGGAAGACGTGGAGCCGCTTGTTGCTGCCGCCGTGCGCCAGCGCGTGGAGGAGTTTCAAAAAGGCGGCATCCGGGGAGTGGATTTGTATCTCGCCTGCTTCGGCCCCGCGCTGGAGGAGTTTTCCCGTCATTGGCCGCTCAAGCGCGGCACCCCAAAGCCAGAGCCCAAAGCCAAGCGTCGGGCGCAAAAAGAACTCTTCCCGGAGACTTGGGACCCCTACGAAGTTACGCCTGAGGACGCACTCAATGCAGCCCGCCGCGAGGTGAAGAGCTGGCGTCTCGAACAGCTCACGCACAAAAAAGCTCAGGCTGAACTCGACCCGCGCACCTCGTGGTTTGTGCTGGCGTGGGACGCGTTCCAAGCCCCGGTCTTCCCCTACGATGAAGCCCTCCGTCTCGCCCGCGCGGTAGGCGTGGACCTCGATGCCGACATCGTGGGCCACCTCGCTGAGAAAAAAGGCAGCGACCTCATTCTGTGGGACAGTTCACAGCGCGCAGCCAAGCACGCCCTCGGTGCGCCTGACGGTTCACAAGGCATGATCGACGCCCTGCACCACGCCGCCAACCAAGCACGCACACGCACGCTCGATGCGGGCCGCGAGCTGCTGGAAAAGGCGGGCGTAGTCTCCGACGCCGGTTTCGCGCCGGCATTACTGGCGGTGCTTGAGGTTCTCCCTATCAGCCGTGCGTTCGGCGCGCCCGACGTGCTCGACTCCTGTGAAGGAGCGGCAAGCGATTTCGAGGCTTTGGAAAAGCTCCGCCGCCTGGCCTTCTCCGAGCGCGTGGATGCCCCTCGCCAACTCGAACTCTGGTCTGCCGAGCAGAAAACATGAGCTTGTTGCGCGACCGGAAGTGGAAGCTGAAATACACTCCTGATCACGGCGATCTGGTGGATTTGCTCTACGTTCCCGCACTGGAATGCGCGGTGCGCTATGACCGTCTGACCGGATACTTTAATGCGCGGGCGTTGGCGTTGGCGGCGCGTGGCATCGAAGGATTGGTGCGCAACAGCGGTCGCGTGCGCCTGCTCGTCGGATGCACGCTGGAAAAAGCGGAGGTGGATGCGATCACGAAAGGCGCAGAACTGCGCGACCAAGTGAAATCGCATCTGCTCCGCTATCCGCTCAAGCCTGGGAATCAGCGGGAAGTCGAGGCGCTCGAACTCCTCGCGTGGATGGTGGCCCAGCAAATCCTCGAAGTGAAGGTGGCGGTGCCCTGCGACGAACGGCGGAGGCCGGTCCCCTCAGAGGGACTGTTTCACGAAAAGTCCGGTATCATCGAGGACAAGACGGGCGACCGACTGGCATTTAACGGCAGCCTCAATGAAACGGCGGCGGGGTGGACTCGAAATTGGGAGAGTCTGAACATTTTTTGCTCGTGGCGGAACGAGGACGCGCTCGAGCGCGTGGTTGAAGAAGACATCAACTTTCGGCGTCTGTGGGATGGCGAGTCGCCCCACGTTGTGACGTTGGAGGTGCCGGAGGCCGCGCGAGCAGACTTGCTTCGCTTCCTGCCGACCAACGACGAGCCTGCTCGGCTCAAGGCGTCGCGCGAGGACTTGGTGCCGCCCGTGGCCATCAACCTAGTCCCCGACGTGGAGTCCCCACCGGTGCTTCCCGAGCCCGAAGTTTCGGATAGCCGCCGGGCTGTTTGGAGCTACATCCAGCACGCGGCCAAGCTGCCAAACGGAGGGGAGCGCGTCGGCGAGGCCACGGCCAACGTGACGCCGTGGCCGCATCAAGTGCGGGCATTTGACCGACTCTACAAGCACTGGCCGCCACGGCTGCTGATCGCGGACGAGGTCGGTCTCGGAAAAACCATTCAAGCGGGATTGTTGCTCCGGCAGGCGTGGTTGGCGGAGAAGGCGAAACGCATCCTGATCCTCGCCCCGGCCAACGTGTGCCGACAATGGCAGGTGGAGCTGCGCGAAAAACTCAACCTGAACTGGCCACTCTACGACGGCGAGAAACTGATTTGGATGCCCACGCCCGCTCGTCCTTCCGGGCTTGAGCGCGAAGTGAGCCGAAGCGACTGGCACAAGGAGTCGGTCGTGATCGCCTCCAGTCATCTGATGCGGCGCGCGGAGCGTCAGCCGGAACTTTTGGAGCAAGCGCAGCCGTGGGATTTGGTGATCGTGGATGAGGCGCACCACGCGCGACGGCGCGCACCGGGTGCCACCGGCGAGAATCGGCCCAATTCACTGCTTCGCCTGTTGCGCGGGCTGGACCAACGCACGCAAGGGCTCGTGCTCCTCACGGCCACGCCGATGCAGGTGCATCCGGTCGAGGTATGGGATTTGTTATCGTTGCTGCGGATGCCGGCGGAATGGTCGGAGAATGCGTTTCTCCGTTTCACGGAAGCGGTGGAAGAAGCCGCGCCTTCGCATGAAGCGTTGGAGATGATGACGGCGTTGTTTCAGGCTTCGGAGCGGGCGTATGGTCACATTACCGAAGAAGAGGTGAAGCGGCTAGGCGTCTCCAGCGGGCTCGCTGTGCGAAAGATTCTGAAGGCGTTACGCGATCCCTCGACCATTCTGCGGCGGCAGTTGGAAACCCATCACCGGGAAATCGCGCTCAAGATCGTTCGCGCATGGTCACCCGTGGGGCGGCTCATTTCGAGACACACGCGCGACCTGCTGCGGCGCTACTATGCGGCAGGCAAGCTCTCGACTCCAATCGCTACGCGTGACGTGGATGATCGTTTCATCCCGCTTTCGACGGCGGAGGGTGAACTCTACCGGCGCGTGGAGACCTATATCGCCGAGGTGTATAACCGGGCAGCGGCGAAGGAGAAAAACGCCGTGGGTTTTATCATGACGATCTACCGGCGGCGGCTGGCCAGCAGTTTCGCAGCCCTCGCCGGAACCTTGGAAAACCGGCTGGCATCCATGCGCGGCGCAAACGGGCTTGCCGCGGGGCAATGGGAAGAGGATGCCGAGCAACAAGAATGGGAGATGGGCGGCGACATGGTGTCGGCGGATGAGGCAGCGCAACTCGACCGCGAGGCGCTGGCTCAGGAAGAGCGCACGACTATCGAGAAAATGCTCGCGGACATTCGCCGACTGCCTCCGGACACAAAGGCG
Source organism: Candidatus Didemnitutus sp. (assembly GCA_030681265.1). Classification (GTDB taxonomy): domain Bacteria; phylum Verrucomicrobiota; class Verrucomicrobiia; order Opitutales; family Opitutaceae; genus Didemnitutus. Next base: position 7,335 of record JAUXXD010000021.1, read on the forward strand.
GAGAAGTTAGCGGAGGAACTTCGGTCGCTACGCGCGGCGGGTTTTCCTCAGACGATGGTGTTTACCCAATACACTGACACCATGGATTTCCTGCGGGTGCGCTTGGCTCGTGAGCCTGATTTACGGATTATGTGTTTCTCCGGGCGCGGCGGTGAAGTCCGTGAGAACGATGGCACTTGGCGCACGGTCACGAGAGAGGCCGCGAAACGGCATTTCCGCGAGGGCAAGGCGGACGTGCTGCTCTGCACCGACGCGGCGGCGGAGGGTATCAATTTTCAGTTCTGCGGCTCGCTCGTAAATTACGATATGCCGTGGAACCCAATGCGGGTGGAGCAACGCATCGGCCGTATCGACCGCCTCGGACAGAAGCACCCGGTAATTCGTATCGTGAACCTGCATTACCGCGACACAGTGGAGGCGGATGTTTACCTCGCGCTGCGCAAACGCATCAGTCTCTTCACGAGCGTGGTCGGGCGTCTCCAACCCATTCTTGCCAAAATGCCCGGAATCATCGCGCAAACCGTCTTGTCCGGAAAAGGTGCAAGTAAGGATGGACGCAACCAGGTGGTGGGCGATTTAGAGCAGGTAGCGGCGCAGGCGGAAGCAGGTGGCTTCGATCTCGATGAGTTCGTGGATGCCGAGCTGGCGGAGCCGCCTCGGCCGGAGCCGGCGCTCAGTCTGGAGGATTTGGAAAAGATCGCGGCGAGGTCGGACTTATTGCCTGCCGGAGTGACGACGAAGCCGCTGGGTGCCGGAGAATTCAGTTACGTTGCTCCTGGCCAAATCGGCGCAGTGCGTGTGACTACGCGGTCGGACTACTTTGATGACCATGCTGACAGCATGGAGCTGTGGTCAATGGGTGCCCCGTGCTTTCCCAACGCAGTGATCGCGGCTGATACATCCCGACCGGACACGAAGCAGTTCAGGGAAATGATTCGGTGAATGCGATGCGGCAAAGCGATTGTGTGCCGCATGGGGTGCGGTTGAACGTTTCAATTATTTCCCCTTCCGCTCCTCACAACATACCTGCGGATCTGAAGCTGTAGTAGCCGAGACCCGTCGGATCGGAGGTGGCATTGCCGACAACCACATGGTCGAGCAATTGAACGCTACCCGCTGGCAGCGTCCTAACCTCCATGGAAATTCCGCAGCCGTTCGATTTCGCTCACGGTTTTCAACAAGCTGCGGTGAATGTTTAGCGTTCGATGTCGAGGGCCTTGGCCGCCTCCCGGAGCTGGCGGGTGACCTGAACGTCTGCACTTGAAGGGGCCGGGGCGGCCGATGGGTGACGGAGCGCAAAGCGGGGAGATGGCCAATGCGCAACGTTGGCCCCGAAACGAAGTGGCATGGTGAATGGCAGCGGGTGCCCAGTGGGCGTTGCGATGAACACTGTGGACACAGGCGATGGAGGTCGCTCCATGCTGGACTGCCGCCTCCTCCGGGCTCCTCGGCGAATCTCCCCTTCTAACGCAAACAGGAGATTCGCGAATGAACGCGCCAAGTGAGTTGGCCGTAGCTTTTGCACATGACTGCCCCGGCACGCTACATTGATCCCAGCGAACGCGCCCAGCTTCTCGCCCAGCTCAACAACTCACGCGATCGATTACTATTTATTCTCGGTCTCAACACCGGGTTTCGCATCACCGAACTGCTTTCACTCCGCTGGCACCAACTGTGGCACCGCGGCAAACCGGTGGAGACTGTCTCGGTCGTACGCGCACGGTTGAAAGGAGGACGCTCGCGCGCGCGGCACGCAATCCGGAGCCGCCATGTCGCGCTCAACGCCGTCGCGGCGGCGGCTGTCCGCGAACACGCTTTCGCGAACGCCGGCTCTAACGAGCCCAACCCCGCAGGCTGGGTTTTCGCGTCGCGCAAGGGGGGCGCGATCACCCGGAGGCAGGCCCTGCACGTGCTGGTTACGGCGGCGGAGTCGGCAGGGTTGAGCGAGGGAATTTCGACTCACTCGCTCCGGCGGACGTTCGGCCGTGAGGTGTATTCTCACAGCGGCAATGATCTATTACTGACGCAGGCCGCCCTCGGGCACCGCAGCGTCCTGAGCACGCAGACCTATTTGCGCAGGCACGAAGACGAAGCCCAACGGATCATTCACGCGCTTGCACTGACTCCCACTGCGCAGGCGCAGTCAAATGCCTCATTCCCGCGCCACTCACGATTATCGTGATCGAAGAGTGGCGGTCAACGACAATGACTTTCGCCCCATCAACGACAGTTATTCCTCCCCATGGAAAAGGTAACGACAGGTGGGACGGATGAGCGGACAGGGAGGGGGGGTGTAGGGGAGCGCAGCTCCCCACCGGTCTGCTCTGTTCCAGAGATAAATAGTGGGAGGGGTGCGGGGGAGGGAGCTTGGCTCCCTCCCCGCTCTTCCCCTGCGTGGCAACGGGTGAAACTCACGACTTACTTTTGGCCTTGGCGGCGGAGGCGCGGTAACTGTCGCCGTTGAACTCGAGGATGACGGCGTGGTGCACGAGGCGGTCGACGGCGCGCGGTCTACGATGCGTCGGGTCATGACCTCATTCGCACACAGCGGATCATTCAGCATGCCTCGCCACTCACGACGGCTAGGTATCTTGAAAGCACCCAGTCCGAACTGGACGAACTGGTCCTCGGTTTGTGCGCCCATTTACCAGTCCGCACGGCCATCCACGCGCTCGCTTTGGCCTCATGACAGTCGCCCAACTTTCCCCTCAAACTTCGCCCCGCAGCCGCTCACCACCAAAGGCAACGTTACCCCTAAAATGTTGCATTCAGAGGAGGGCCGGTGGGGTGTAACTCTGGGCAGCCCTTGGTTGCGGGAGCGGCTTTTTTGGGGGAGTCGCGGCGAGGGAGCGGATAGGGCGGCGTAATCTGTTAGAAAAGGGGCCTGCTGGGTTTGGCGGTGGGTGGGCCTCTGGGGGCAACGGATCAACTTTGGACGGCGCGAACTCCTCCCTCCAGGTGCAGAAATTGTGCGAAAAGAGCACATGGCGAGCTTTGGGAAGGGGCGGGCGAGGGCGTTGCCGCCGGCGACCCCCGCGCCAATTGAGCGGAAAATCGTTAAGCTATTATCTGGGATGCAACCTCGCCGTCCCCTGAAATCAGATCCGAATCAAGCAGACCTGTGCCTGACCGATCAGCCGGTGTCCGCGCCACCGGCACTTGCGGAGTCCGGTGCCGAAAAAGTGACAATCCCGCCGGCCCGGCCACTCCGGGACACGCCGACCGCCGATCGGTCTCCAGCGCCCAAAAGAAATCCGGCCGAGGCCGGTCGGCGCCGGGGTCAGAAGCGGGCGCGGATTGTTTTTGAAGCCCCGGTGCGCCTAAAGCGGAAACTCGAGCGCGTTGCACAGGAATTGGACCGGAGCAAGACCGGGCTCCTGCGCGAAGCGATCGAGAAATTTCTGCGGCAATCTACAAACCCCGGGGGTAGCGAGTGAAAGCACTTTTGACACGGAAGAAGCCGCGGCACCGTGGGTCACTGCGCACGACGCAACGGGTCCGCTATGTCGAAGCAGCATTGGCTGATGCTCTCGCTGATCCAGAGATTGCAGGCTATGTTGCTTTGCTCGGTGGGGTATTCCAAACAGGCCGTGGCAAACAAGTCACGACCGAACACTTATCGCGGGCGCTGGCCGCGCGGCATCCGGCGACTGGGGCGTTGTTGCGGGCGAGGGTGAATACCGGCACGCGGCGTGAGGGGAATAGTTTCGTGAGCAATGTGTGCCACGGCTTTGATATCCCGCTCGCGGTCGATAAATCAGTCTCCATTGCGGCGCTTGTTTTCGGGGATAAAACAGTTCTGGGCGTGGCGCTGGGAGAGATGCAAAAGGCGGCGAAAAGGTTGGGTCGTCTCATGGACCGGCGCCTACGCGAACGAGGTCAGAATGTGACCGCCCCAACCCGCAAGAGCTCGGTGTTCTTCCTTCCAGAGAAAGCCGGGCGCGACGGACAGCCGCAGCTGCACGCGCATCTGATTTTCGCGAATCTGACTACTTTTGAAGAGGCCGGCCGGGTGAGATATTGCGCCGGGCATTTCCAGCGAATCGCGAAAGCCGCGATGAGCGAACAGCGCCGGATGAATCGCGAGGTTAGCCGACGGCTCAAGATAGCGGGTTATGCAGTGCAGCTTGTTGATGGAGTATGCCGTTTGCCGAGTGTATCGCTTGCGCTTTGCGCGCAGCTTTCACCCGTAAGCCGGCGGTTGCACGGAGAGCGAAACGCAGAACGCAATCTGCGGCGTCGCGCGCCGAATGCAGAGATACGACGCCGGGAGGACGCATATCTCAAAGAGCGTCCCAAAAAAGTGCTTCAGCCGCTTGCCAGCTGGCAGGCGCAATGGGAGCGCGTGATCGGCACAGAGAAAATTAAGGCTGAAGCGTCCGACTACCGAGGAAAGCGATACAACCAGCGATCTGAGCGGAATGACGCGCCCGCGCGCGTCGAGCCGATTTTGCCAACGGCATTGCCCGCCGCGGCAGCGATCCGGTCTGGTCGTATACCGGACGATGCCGTGGATGATCGCGAGAGCCTGATGCCACGTTTTGACCTTTTCGAGGTCGGTCTCCGCCAGCGGCTGGAAGAAGGGCTCAGTCACGAAGTTCGCCGACAGGTCGTGGAACTGGACTATGTCTGCCCGGAAAAAGTGCGTGATCTTGTCGAGCACACCGAAGCCCTGCGGACGCTCCTTCGTTTGATTTTCCCACGGCTGATCGTGCATCAGAAATTCACCAGTGCTGAGCGCACGAGTTTCAGGGTGAAAGGGGCGGCAGCGGGAAATTCCCAGATCAGCCAATTGATTACGGCGGCGGCGAGTGCACTTGACGCTGCGTTGGGTCGGGACACGGTCCGGTCAAACTGGTCCGAGATATTGCGATGGCTGCATACTGAGTTGGCGAATCTCCCAACCGAACAGGAAACTCCGGTCGGCGACTCGGCCACCGCTCCAGCGGAGCACCATAGGACACCGCGCCGCGAAAAGTCGCAGACCGCCGCAGCACCTTCGGAATCGGCGCGAGCTGACGCTATAGATCCGGCTCCGGCGATTGATCAGGAGTGGGAGATGATGCCATGAAGGCGCATCTACTTTACTTTCCCTGCCGCGAGGCCGTCTTCGATTTTTTTGCGGAGACCTCCGGCTCTGGCGTGGCGCCGGTCACGATTGATCTTTTGGCAGAACAGCGGACCTATGAGAGCTGCTCAGCTAATCGGGGAAAACGAATCACTTGTCATGCGTGCAACCACCCGCAGGCACGCTACGTCGTTTGCTGCCGTCGCGGACGCACCACCGACAAATTGTTCCCGCGTCGATTTCCCCACTCCCAACGGTGGCACAAGCCCGGTTGTTTTTCCTATTCTGAAGAACTGATTATTGCGGATGATTCAGAAACGAAAATCAGTCCGCCGATCGTCGGTCTCGGCAGCGATTTCGTCGCATTGCGGCGAGATTTGCGCGATCCCGAGTATAGCGTCGTCGCAAAGCAACGAGGAAGGCGAGCGGGCAATTCAGCTCTCGAAAGATCGCCCGCGCGGCTGACAATCAGCTTACAGCGACTCGCAAGGAGCTTGCTCCAGCGCTCGGGTCTTTGCGAATGGCGTCCACATTATGCTGGAGCGCGAACGGAGCGAGTATTCAACGGGCTGATTAAGGGAGCACTCAACGCGCTCGCGCACGAAAGTGATCTGACCAGCACCGTGCTAAACAGCCTGAAGGACATTAGCTTCGTGCCGTGGTCTTACCTCCGTCCGCGCGATTTCAAGACGCCGGAGGCGATGACGAAATGTGTTGGTTTTGGATTCGTCGAAAGTCTGGGGCAGGAGAACGAGCACGGCTCGCGACGTTTGACGCTCCGCAACTTTCCGAACTGTCCTGTGGTGGTGCCGCAGCGAATTTTAGACCGTGAAGCTCGTAACCCACGGTCTCCATTATTGTCATTTTTGGCGCATCCGACTTGGATAATTTTTGTTGCGGAATTCTATGGCGGAATATGGAAAGCGCATGCTTTGGCAGCATTCCGAGTGTCCGCGGTCGGATTGATTCCGATCGATAGTTTCTCTGAGGAAAAATTGGTGGCCCGACTGGTCGGCGAGGGGAGGTCATTCGTCCGCTATTTGCTTCCGCCGACCGCGTTGGGTGGGAGTCGATCCATCCCGGACTTTCAACTGCTAGATACCGAGTATGAGGAGTATCTTGAGGTGGCAGGAATGATGTCCTCGCCGCACTACGCGGCAAACATTGGCCGCAAGATCCGACTGCTCGGGACGCGTCTAATTGTTTGGGATACAAGAATATCAGTTGATAAACTAGTATTTCCCAGCCGCGTTTCCAAGAGTTCAGAATCGGGGTGCGAACCGATTTCGCTGACTCAACCGTGGCGGAAAATGGCTCGAATTTAAGCACTTGTGCTACTCTCCATCGTGAAACCTAGCTACACCGTCGGTCCAAGCCCCTACCTTCGTGGGGATGGCGCCGCTGCGGCTTATGTTGGGATGCGCGATCCCCAAGGTCGCGCATTTAGAAAGTGGGCGAAAGAAGTGCGATTGGCTGTTTCAATTGTCGCGAATGTGCGAACATATCGCAAAACTGATATTGATCGAAAGTGGCTAAGACATGCTGACAATCAGGCCTCGATTTCGGTGGATTTACGTTAGGCGAATCTTCTTCTTGATGGGTCTAAGACGGAGATAGGCTAGCCCTACGTGCTTTGGTTGCAGTTCGGCCAAGTAATTTGCGTGCAGTCGTTCAGGGTTACGATGCCGAAGAAGCAATGACGTGCGGCCCGGGTTCGCGAACGCCGACAAATGCATTGTCGCGATCGAAGCGCGGAATCCGTTGCGCGGCCATTTTTGCAACACCTTTTGATTGATCAAAGTGTCACGTATTCTCCCCCAAACTTTCCAATTCGGGTTGGCCAGGCGATTGGCTTGAAACGACTCTGGGTAGCGTTTCACCCACGTCCAAAATGCAAGGGGCGCATCGTGAATCACCCAATCGTTTCTGGTTTTTGTTACTCCCATTTTTTTCTTTCCCTCAATTTGCCAACCGGGGACCAATATCTTTTTTTCATCGAGCCGAATCCAACTGCCGCGAAATCTCTCTGATTCTGCCGCACGGATTCCCAGAAAATACTGGATGCAAGCCCAGCCGATAAACTGCGGATAGTTTTGTTCGATTTCACGCATGACCGCGTCGCCTTGATTCACCGTCAGGATTTCGACTGCTCCTTTTGTTTTCTTCGGCAAATCCGACTTTGGATCAATTTTCCGGAAAGGATTAATCACAAGCCAGTCTCGCTTCTCAGCGTAGCTAAAAAGTGCTGCGACAGCGCCGAAAAAATTCCAAATGGAACGGCTCGATAATTGCGGTGCTAAACCAAGCAACCAGTCGAGTAGCTCGTTCCGCGAAATTGATTCAATGCCACGCTCTGGAAATGATGCGGCGAAAGTGCTAAGCCGATCCTTGAGGTCACTGATATGCTTCTCGCTTCGCTCCAATTTTACTTTGGCCGCAATGTATTGCTCGACAGCCGCAGCAACGGATCTCCGCTCTGCCCCGGCAGCTGCGCGCACAGCAAATTCCTGCACGATCGAGACCAGTCTCGTATCTCCCGCCAACTTTTTCGCTTCCTCATACTCGACTTGGGCCTCGCGGCTGTAGCCGAACGCTTTTGAGCCTTCGCGCTTCTGAAGGCGAAGAGCAATTTTTTGGGCCGCTTGGGCTTCTTCGGCGGTGGCGAAGTAGCGGCGGGTCTTCTTGCCCCCATGGTAAATCGAGAGCTGCCATGGTGCCCGGTAGTGTCGGGGATCACTAAGCCGACGTATTCCCGGCGTTTTGTGTGGCTGTTGTGTGGCCGTCTTGCGGGGTGCCATATGGGCCAAAATGCATTGATTTGCCTCTGGGCGCAAGAGGAGAGGTGGTGCGAGTGCCGGGAGTCGAACCCGGATCAATGGCTTCGGAGGCCACTACACTATCCATTGTGCTACACTCGCAGATGACAGCGGCTTAGCTTTTGGCGGGGCCGTGGGAATTCAAGCTGTTTCGCGGGACCGCTGGGGGACCGGCGCGTTACTTCAGGAAATATTTGATGAGAACGAACCCGCCAATCAACAGGACGGTGAAAATGACGGTGAAGACTTCGAGGTATTTTTCGAGGAGACGCTTAATCGGTGGCCCGAAAAAGTAGATCGTTCCCGCGACCAGCATGAAGCGCCCCGTGCGACCAATGGCGGACGCGCCGAGGAGCGTCCAAATGCTGACTTGCTCGTGAAAAACACCGGCAGCGATCGTGAAAACCTTGTAGGGAATTGGTGTGAATGCCGCCGTGGTGATCGCGAGGAATGCGTTCTCGCCGTAGAGTTGCGCAACTTTATCCCAGGCCGAGCCGTAGTGCAGCAGATCAAAAATAATCCAGCGCCCCAACGGCTCCGCTGCATACCCGATGTAGTAACCCGCCGCGCCACCGGCGACTGAGCCGACCGCGCACCACAGCGCGAATTTGAATGAGCGCTGCGGTGCACCCATGCACAACGCGATCAACAACACGTCGGGCGGAATCGGAAAAAACGACGACTCCACAAACGCAATGACGACAAGTGCCGTGAGGCCGTAAGGCGTGTCCGCCCAATGCAGCACCCACGCGTAAAGCCGTTTCAGCAGATTTGGGCGTTTCGGCGAGGGAGGCGTCGGTTGGGGTAGAGTATCGCTCATCGGGCAAAAAAAAGGGCAGGATGCGTGTGATCCTGCCCAAAGTAAGAAATTAAGCGTTTTTTAGACGTCTGGCTTGGTCTTGCGAAGGCTGAGGACGCGGTCGCCTTCCTTCCAAAGACCACGCTTTTTCAAGATCGCGACGCGCTCGAAGCGCTTGAGGACGTTGCGCTTCACGACGAGGCCGCCGGAAGACTTAAGGCTGTTGTGCTGGGACATAAAGGGAGTCGGTTTAAGTTGGAAACGAAGTTGGGAAAGGGGCGGGTGTAGAGTTCGCTATCGCCCATGACAAGTATTTTTCTCCAACGGACTCGGTATTCACCTCTACCCATTGCGGAACTTCGTAAGGATGGTGCGCGTGAATCCACATGTTCAACGCGGAGGCATTGGGAGGCAGGCACTTAAACCACACGCGAAATTCCTGGGCATTTTCGACCTTTCCCTCCCAGTGATAATACGAAGTGATCGGTCCGTTGACTTGCGCGCAAACGGCGTAGCGGTGCTCGACGGCGCCTTTGGCAAGACGTTCGGCGTCGGCGCGGTTGGCAACAGTGGTCCAAGCGATGATCACACCGCCACTTTGGCGAGTTTGAGCAGTCGGGCAATGCAATCTGCGGTTGTCAGCCGTCGCAGCGACGTTGGTTAAGATTTCTCCCTTGACCCACCCCCCTTGGGGCGTAGGGCTATCCCTTTCCTTTTACCAAAACCATGAGAGACGAATACATTAAGGACGCCCACAAAGTTATCCCGGACGCCAACATCTTGATCAATGTGGTCTCGCGCCGCGTGAAGCAATTGCGCCGGGGCAGCCGTCCGCTCGTCGAGTCTCTGGAAAAGCTGAGCTTGGAAGATGTCGCCCTGCGCGAAATCATCGAAGGCAAGATCAGCTACGAAGTTACGCACGCCTGAGGTGCTCTGGCTGAGCAACGATTTTTGGAAGCGCGGCCGCAAGGTTCGCGCTTCTTTTGTTTTGCTCACTGCCGTTCCCGACACCTATTTCGCGAAATTCTAGTCTGTCATTGTCGGCGAGTAGGTCGCATCAGGCGTCGCCAACTCCTCCGATTCTGTTTTCCCTTTCACTATGGCCGCCAAGCCACACGACTCCACCCGCTACACCGAAATGCGCAATCCCAAGGCGCTGCGGGACTACTTCGTGCACGACAAGTATGAAGCGGGCATCAAGTTGGCCGGCACCGAGGTGAAATCGATTCGCGCCGGCAAGGCGCAGATTTCCGACGGTTTTTGTCGACTCGAGCGCGGCGAAGTTTGGCTCCACGGCGCCTACATTGAGGAATATTCCCACGGTGGCCTCTCGCAACACGCACCACGGCGCGCGCGCAAGCTGCTGTTGAAGGCCAACGAAATTCGCAAACTCGAACAAGCCGTCGAAACGGCTGGGCGCTCCATCGTCGCGCTGCGCATGTATTTCAAAGAGGCACTCGTCAAAGTCGAGATCGCCACGGCGAGTGGCAAAAAGCAGTTCGATAAACGCGATGACCTACGCAAGCGCGAGATGGACCTCGAAGCGCGTCGCGCCATGAAATTCCGCAAATGAAATCCAAGCGTTCGCGTAATCTGCCCAACGAAGTTACGGTTCGCGTCCCAGCGAGCACCTCCAATTGCGGAGCAGGCTTCGACACGCTGGGCATGGCAGTTGCACTCTACAACACCGTCATCGTGCGCCGTTGCGCCGAGGGCGCTGGAGTGCGTGGCGCACACGCGGCACATCTCGGAGCCACGATGGCCAGCGAGGCAGCCGCACTGTTTTTTGCGCGCAGCGGGACGACGCCCTTTGATTTTACTTTTCAAATTTCCGGCGACGTGCCGATATCCCGTGGCCTCGGTTCCAGCGTGACGCTCTCGGCCGGAATCGTGGCCGGACTGAACGAACTCAGCGGAGCGGGACTCACGATGTTGGTGCTCGCGGAGATTCTCACCAAACACGAAGGCCATCCTGATAACGCAACGGCGGGTGTGCTGGGCGGATTCTGCGTGGGACGCACGCATCCGGAAACGGGCGATTTGCTGGGCGTGGTGCGCAAGGAAATCGGGCGCGAGTTGACGTTCGTGGTCGTGTCGCCGGCGCAGCAATTGGAGACGAAGAAGGCGCGTGGAATTCTGCCGCGTAAACTCCCGTATTTCGACGCGGTGCGTAGCGTGAACAGTTCCAGCTATGTCGTCGCGGCGTTCCTCACCGGTGAATACGATCGATTGGCGCATGCGGTCGCGGATTTCATGCACGAGCCATTTCGGTTGCCGCGCATTCCGGGTGCGCAAGATGCGATTCGCGCCGGCGTGGCGGCGGGGGCGTTGACCGGTTGGTTAAGCGGCAGTGGCTCCAGTGTGCTTTGCGTGGCCAAACCAGCTCGGGCATCTCGGGTCGGTCGCGCAATGGCAGAAGCGTTTGCGAACGTCGGTGTCACCAGCGAGACGTTCAAGCTGCGCGCGGACAATCACGGGCTGAAAGTGCTATCGCGTCGCCGCTAAAATCCGCAGCGATTTGTGCGCAAGCTCCTAAGCGGTTGGCGATTTCGGACGATCGCGCCAGTGACGACCGATTTCCTCCGCCAAGGGAGACCACTGAAACGGTTTGCGCACGATTTTTTTCAACGCGGGGTAGCGCCGCGAAACTTCCGGCGTCAGTTCGATTTCGTGAGCGGTTATCATGATCGCGGGAACATCCGGCAGGCGCGCCGAGACGGCATCGAGCAACTGCAGTCCGTCGATCTCCGGCATTTGATAATCAGTCACGACCAACCCCACATTCAATGAGGGGAGAGCTTCGAGGGCCGTGGCGGCGTGATTGAAGCTGTGAATCGGGCAATCAAAGTGCAGGCCGAGAAATTGTTCGAGTAAGTCGAGGTAGGCAGATTCGTCGTCGATCAGTATAATGCACTGGCGTGGATTTAACTGAGCCTGGGTAAGTTCAGTCGGCGCCGTAGCGTTGGCGGGCGTATTCATGGGAAGCGTGGTGGATGCGCCGGTGGCCCCAAGCGGCGGTCAATCTCATGGCTGATGCGTTCCAAGCTGGCCAGCCTAAATCCGATGCGCGAGAACAGGGTGTCATGCTCCATATTGTGCTGTTCCAGCCGCAGATCGCTCCCAACACGGGCAACATCGGACGCCTCTGTTCCGTGACGAAGTCGCGCTTGCACTTGATTCATCCTTTGGGCTTCGAAATTACCGACAAAAATCTCAAGCGTGCGGGCATGGATTACTGGTATTCGCTCGATGTGCATGAGCACAAAAACTGGGACGAATTTGCCGCCAGTCCGGTTGCCCCGCAACGCCTTTGGCTGTTCACTACGCATGCGACGCAGACATTTTGGGACGCCCGCTTCACTGACGGCGACGGTCTCGTCTTTGGCAACGAAACCGCCGGTGCGCCCGATTGGCTGCACGAAAAGATTGGTTCCGAGCAGCGCTTGAAGATTCCGCACGCCAACACGGCGTTGCGTTCGCTCAATTTGTCCACATCCGCCGGGATCGCCGCCTACGAAGCACTGCGGCAAATCGGCATGCCGACCTAAGCGGTCACGCGATGCGCAACGCGGCTATTAAAACTCACCCAACCGCACACACGCTGCGGCATGCGCGGGAGTGATCGGCGTGAGACGAGGAGTGATTTCGCGGCATTGCGCCTGCACGTGCGGGCAGCGCGGATGAAAGGCGCACCCGGACGGTGGTTGACGCGGCGAAGGCGGATCGCCGGCCAGCACCACGCGTTTCGGGGCGGTCGTGGGATCGATTGACGGAATCGCGCTGATCAACGCTTGGCTATACGGATGACCGGGGCGCTCGATCACTTCGTTCGCGGGGCCGAATTCGACGATCTTGCCGAGATA
>JAUXXD010000025.1 GCA_030681265.1 Candidatus Didemnitutus sp.
AGTAAACTCGCCGTGCAAGCGGGCACCGAGGCGCTCAAAGAGAAGGCGACTGATAAGATTCAGGACGCGATCGGCGACAAGGCCGGTGATTTCTTCAAGCGACTCTCGCCCCGCAAAAACTAAGCAATGGTCGTCTCCGGCAGCGCGCGGTCTCCGGCGAATTGCGGATGGCCGCTGATGCGCGCGGCAAACTCGGCGCGTTGATTCTCCGGCAATTGCTTGGGAAACTGCGCGTCGCTGCGCCGCCAGCGCTCCAGCCACTCGGCACCGAGCGGACGCGGCTGGCCGGGATGCTCCGCGAGCGCGGCGGCGCGATTGAAAGCCACGGTGGTCGTGGCTTTGGGGCCGGTGCCGACACCTTCGGCGACAAAGAATCCCGCCGCGAGCAACGCGACCCGCACGCTCGTGGCTGCGGAGTAGGTGTAGAGTTCCGCCGACTTGCGCCGTGCTTGCGCGGCGATGCGCGCAAAGGTTTCCACCGTCCACAACGGCGCATCCGTCTTCAGGGAAAACGGATCGTAGAAAATCAGATCCGGTGCGAGCGCGCTGGGCAGAAAGTCGAGGAAATCGCCGACGTGTAATTCCCAGCGCAAGCGTCCCGAGGAGTGCGACCACACGAGATCGCGCAGCAGGTAGTGAGGCGCGCCATGACGCAGGTGCGGGAAGTAGGCGGCTTCGCGCGCCGCGAGTTTGAGCGGATCGAGATCGCGTTCAAAACTCACCAGTCGCACCGCCCGCACCGACACAGGGTCGCGGGCTGCGGCGAGTTGCGTTTCAAAACATTGCAAGACGGCCATCGCATTCGAGGCCGCTCCGAGCCCGACGTCCCAAATGACCAACTCCTCGTCGCCGTCTGCCGCGAGGCGCGCCGCCAACGCGGATTGCTCGATGTAGAGGCGTTGCGCTTCGACTGCGGGCGGATTGATCGAGTGCATCACTTCGCCCGAGCTGAGTTGGCGGATGCTGTTGAAACCGTGGGGCGAGCGGTGGATTTCGTAATCACCGAGGCGGACCGGGCCGCGCTTGCGCACCGGCTTGGTCGGACGCGCGGGATTCTCCTCGTCCGTGCGGAGCAATTCCGGTTTGCGGCGCTCGTAGTAGGCCGTGAATTCGTCGCGGAGAATACTCGCGCGCATCTCCGCCATCAGCCGGTGGTAGAACGTGAAATTGTGGATACTGAGCAGATGCCAGCCGAGATTTTCGTCGGCTTTGACGAGGTGGTGGATGTAGGCGCGCGAATAAGTGCGGCAAGTCGAGCACAGGCAGTCGGCGTCGAGCGCGGTGTCGTCGAGTTTGTAAACGCCGCGGCGCAACATGAACTTGCCCTGCGAGGTGAACGCGACGCCCCGCTGCGCGAGTTGCGACGGGATGATGCAGTCGAACATGTCGACGCCCCGATGCACGGCTTCGAGGATATCGATCGGCGTGCCCACGCCCATCAGGTAACGCGGCAAATTCGTCGGCAGATGATCAGTCGCAAGATCGGTAAACGTGTAGCGCTCGTCGTGGGTTTCGCCGACGGCGAGACCGCCGATCGCGAGACCGTCGAATTCCAGTTGGCGCAGGAAGGCGGCGCTCTGGATGCGCAGGTCGCGGTGACACGCACCTTGCACAATGCCGAACAACGCCTGCGGCGAATCGCCCCGCGCGCGTAACGAGCGCTCGGCCCAGCGGTGCGTGAGGTGCATGGCGGCTTCAGCCTGATCGCGCGGCGCGGTGGACGGAATGCATTGGTCGAGCACCATCATGATGTCGCTCCCGATATCCTTCTGCATGCCGATGCTCGATTCCGGCGAGAGCAGATAGACCCGGCCGTCGACGTAGCTTTTAAAGTGCGCGCCGTCTTCGTTCATGGCGCGCTCGTTGGGTAGCGAAAAAATCTGAAACCCGCCCGAGTCGGTTAACACGGGGCCGTCCCACTGCATGAAATTGTGGATGCCCCCGAATTTCCGGAACACCTCCGGACCGGGCCGCAAAAGCAAATGATAAGTGTTCGCCAACAACACGTTTGCCCCGGTGGTCTTGAGGGTGGGCGCCGTCATGCTTTTCACCGTGGCCTGCGTGCCGACGGGCATGAAAATCGGCGTCTGCACAGGGCCGTGCCGCGTGGTAAAGCTCGCCGCGCGGGCCTTGGAGCCGGAGGCGGTGTGGGCGAGGGTGAAGTTAAGACGGGACATGGAGGCGGGGCCGAACGCAGCAGCGTGCCGGGCGACGGGCGCAGCGCAAGCATCGCCGTGCCGGAAAGGTCTTACGCTTTGCGATAGTGATCAACCGTGCGGTAATTCCGCGCGCACAGTCCGAATATCAGCGCAGCGACAAAGGCGAATCCGGCGAAGAAAAACATCTGAAACGCCGTCACGCCAAAACCGGTGGACGCAATGAAGTCCGTCACCACGGCGTTTTTCACGCCGGCGTTGACGACTAGCACCCACAAATTTCCGACCGTGACCGAGAGCAACCAGAAGCTCATCAACACGCCTTTCATCGCCTGCGGCGCCTGACTGTAGGCGAACTCCAATCCCGTTGCGGATACGAGCACTTCACCGAGCGTGAGCAGCGCGTAGGGCAGGATCTGCCACGTGATCGAAAAAGTCTGGCCGCCATCAAGCACGACTTGCATCCAGCCCACCACGACCCACGAGAGCGCCGAGAACACAATGCCCGCCGTCATGCGCCGCAGGGCGGTCATCTCGATCCCGAAGTAGCGTCGCAGCGTCGGATACAACACGAGGTTGTTGAACGGAATCAGCAGCATCACCAACATCGGGTTGAGCGCCTGCATTTGCGACGACTCGAACCATGCAGGCTTCGTCATTTCGTTGGCCTGCAAAACCCACGTGGACGCTTTTTGGTCAAACAGCGACCAGAACGGCGTCACCAGCGCGAAGAGCACCAGCACGCGGAGCACGGAGCGCACGCCTTCGACAGCTTCAGCCGGATGACGACTGCGCGCCGCGTCGAGTTGCCACCACACGCCGAGTCCGCCGAACGCCACCACCGCCACGAGCGCGGTGCAAAACGCGATGACGAAACCGATCGTTGGAATCAAAGCGAAAGCCACGAGGCCGACGACGAATCCGACCAGCGCGAGCGCCAAGCCGGGCTTGCCCGCGAGGAGCGCCGTGCGGGAGACGGAGAGGAAGGAATCGGGATTCGGCGGGGTGGGCGGCACCATCACGTAATGGCGGCGACCCGCCCACAGGATGATCGTCGCAATGAACATCAGCGCACCGGGAATGCCAAACGCGACCGCCGGACCGTAATTGCGCAAGAAAATCGGCATGAGCAACGACGCGAAAAACGAACCGAAATTGATGATCCAATAAAACGCATCGAACACCACCTTCGCGCGGTGCTTGTTGGTCTGGTCAAACTGATCGCCCACAAAGGCGGAGACGCAGGGCTTGATGCCACCCGAGCCGAGCGCAATCAGACCCAGTCCGGTGTAGAAACCCGTCCGGTTGTTCTCAAACAGCGCGAGGCAAAGATGTCCGGCGCAATACAACAGGCTCAGCCAGAAGATGACGTTGTATTTCCCGAAAAAACGGTCAGCCAACCAACCGCCGAGCAGCGGAAAAAAATAGACACCGATCACGAAGGTGTGAAACACATCCTTGGCGCCGCTGGCCCGATCGGCCTCCGGCAGATGCATCAGCAACGACGACACGAGAAACACCGTCAGGATGTTGCGCATCCCGTAGAAACTGAAGCGCTCGCAACCCTCGTTGCCGATGATGTAGGAGATTTGGCGCGGGATCGGCACCTGAGGTGCCGGAGTCGTCCCGTTGCTCGCTGTGGGGATGCTCATGAGGAATTAAACGGCGACGTTGCCGGAATGGACGGAAAGCGCAAGGGACGAGACGACGAATCTTAGAGCAACCGCGCCTCGCGATTCCCTGGTGGCTTACCGGCTCCGGAATTGCAGCGCACAACCAAAGAGGACGCGCGCGATAATCCGTTGCGAGCTTCCTCAACTTGGTTCAATCAATCAATCATGCCCAACGAACTACTCATCATCCGAACCAGCGCATTGTCGCTGGAAAAAGTTTGGCAACGCTTGCCGGAAATCTCGGCCGCCCACAAATTCGGGGTGCAGGCAATACACAACCTGCGCGAGAAAATGGAAAGCAAAGGTGTGCCGTTTGCCCGGGAGTGCCGCGTGATCGAGATCTGCAACCCGAGCCACGCACAAGTGGTGCTGACGCAGCAGATCGAGATTGCGACGGCCTTGCCGTGCCGCATTGCAATTTACGAAGAAGCCGGCCGCACCGTGCTCGCGACGATGAAGCCGACCGCGATGCTCCAGATGTTCAATGCACCTGGCGCGGCGGCCACGGCCCAGATCGTCGAGGACACCATGATCCGCATCATGGAGGAAGCCTGCCAAGCTTAGCGCATCGGCGAGTCGCGGGATAGCTTACTCGCCAGTCGACGGATGAGGGAAAGCGAGGCAGGATTCGGGAAACGCGCGTTCCCGCCGCAGCCAGCGCACACGGCACAGGCTGTTGGTGAGCGCCTCGTGCAAGGCTGACCCAAAATCGTAGGCGCGGTCATCGTAGCCGGCGGCCTCGATTGCCGCGTCCATGCCGAGCATCACCGCGAACATCCGCGCCCGCAGCACGGGAATGTAATCCGGACTTGGATCAACCGCCGGATCGGCGACGTGCGCGGCACAGATTTTCGCATTGGTCGAGTGGTGTGCGCGGCAAATCTCCGGGCGTCCCTCGTAAATCGTGCAATTGCCCTCGGCGCTGAGCAACGCGCATGGATGCATGCGCTGATAACGTGCGGTCTCGTCCAGCACGGCGACCTCCGCGCGGTGGGCGGCGGTGCGCTCGATCACGCCGGCCAGTGCCGCTGGCGAAAAGTTGAGCTGAATAAACTCCGCCGAGAAAAAAACTTCATGCGCCTGCACATCGACCGGCACGCTGCAGCACACACCGCAACCCGCACCGCACGCAACTTTCGCGAGTTCCTTCGCTGGAGTCGCGGCGTAGGTTGCTTCCAGTTGGTCCAGACCCCACCGAATCGCCGCGAACATTTCCGCGGGTTCGCGCACCCGCTGGAGCCGGCGCCCGAGACCTTCGCTGGTGTCGGCGTAAAGTTGCTGGCGCTGATTCTCGAGTGCGCGGGGAAACATATGGAATATCCCTTCACGACACCCTCCCGACGGCGACACTATTCGCGGGCAGCTTCGCGCATGGGGGGAGCGCACGTTAGTCTCAGCGAAGTTCCGCGCGCACGCGCAGAAACTGGACCGGCTCTTGAGCGAGACTGACGTTCGAACGGTGTGTGTAGCGGAAGAGGCCGTTGCCCCAATCCACCACGCTGACTTCGGAGCTGCCGAGATTCGAACCGAAAGGCAGGGTGTTGGACACTTCGACGGTGAGCAGCACGTCGGGGACGTTGAGGTTTCGCGTGAAGGAGATGGTGGGATAATCGGCACCGCCCATCGCCACCTTGCCGTGCGCGGGAATTTGCACTGCCTCGGCGACCAACGGATCGGAGCCCAATGCATATTCGAGCAAGTTGGACAGACCGTCCGCATCGGCGTCGTCGGTGGTCGCCGCCTTGCCATGCGGCAACGCGCGGCTCGCCGCCCATGTGCTGTAATTCATCGGGGGAGCGGCGCTGTAAACCCGCACCCAGTCCACGCGCAATGTCTGTGGAAATTCGGTGGAGGTGTTCGGGTAGCCCGGCCAGTTGCCGCCCACCGCCAGATTGAGGATGATGAAAAACTTGTTGTGAAACGCCGTCATCGTCGGCCATTGGGCCGTGTTAATGCTGGAGGTCCCGTAGGGCATGCCGTCGATTTTCCACGTGAGAGAAGTCTGGTTCCACTCGATCTCGAAGACGTGATAGTTGTCGTTGAGAATTTGCGGATCCGGCAGTTCGTGGCGACCGGTGCCAGTGGAGGCGTGGTTGCCGAAAGCGTCCCAGTGGAGCGTGCCGTAGTAGGAGTCGTCGCGATCTTCGCCGCCGCCGACCATTTCCACGATGTCGATTTCGCCGCAACGGGGCCAGCCGACGCTAGTGATATTGTCACCCAGCATCCAAAAGGCCGGCCACATGCCTTGTCCCTTCGGCATGCGCAAACGCGCGGCAATTTTGCCGTAGGTCCATGAGTGCTTTCCCTGTGTCTTGAGGCGCGACGAGGTGTAGAAGCCGTTGGCGTCCTTGCGCGCCGTGATGACGAGCTCACCGTTCGCCACGGTCGCATTCTCCTGCGTGTAGTATTGAAGTTCATTGTTGCCCCAACCGCCGGACCCGTAGCCGATGTCGTAGGCC
>JAUXXD010000031.1 GCA_030681265.1 Candidatus Didemnitutus sp.
TGCGACTGCGTGACCGTGGCCTGCACCGCGCCCTGCGGAAAATCGTAACTGCCGGTGACCTCCGCCGCCAAACCCGGCGCTTTCGCCGACAACGTGCCCGACCACTTGAAATTCTCGCCCAACGTCGCGCCAAACTCCACGTGCAACTCCTCCGTCGGCGCATCGGGAAACTGCAGCACAAACACGCCATCGAAACTGATCGCCTCCGCCGGAATCGGCTGACCCGCACTCGCCGACGCGCTCGCGGCAGTCCCGCCGCCTCCACCGCCCTCGCCGTCGAACAACGCCCACGGTGGCGGTGCCGAACCATCGAGCGCCACCGGCAGCCGCGCGCCAGCAACCTGCACGCTCCCGAGCGAACGTTGCCACCAATGCGCGCGGCTCACCTTGATGCTCCGAACATCGACACGCTGCTGCTGGAAATTGAAACCCACATCCTGCACTTCCACCGACCAAGGCGACGCCTGCGTCACGTCGAGTTGGACTTCCGCCGCGCCCGCGCGTTGCAAGACCGACGTCAACGCCGCCGCCAACAACGGCCGCCGCATGAGCGCGACACTCGTCAACCCCACGCCCGCGACCAGTGCGATCCACAGCCAGAGGCGACGACGAGGACGAAGCGTATCAGACATGCGCGCCAATCTGAGCCTCTCCGCGCCCATTGCCAATGGGAAGTTGCGGGAGGCCTCTTAAATCACCGGTGGCGATGCATCCTAGGCGACCAATCGAGGGAGAACTCATCGCGACCACGGGAAACCACGAATGGACTCCAATGCACACTAATCTGAAAGTGACGTAGGAAGAGGGGGCTGAATCCCTTTCGTGGCGGATCCGAAACCAGTTTCCAGCAGCACCAATCATGCTTGGTGTCTATTCGTGCTCATTCGTGGTTCACTTGCCTAGTCTCGCCTGAGCTACCGTGCGCGTTCTTATTCAACCGCGCCTCCGCTCAACGCACTTGGCCGGTGCCTCGTCCGAGATACTTGTAGGTCGTCAGTTCTTCGAGGCCCATCGGGCCGCGGGCGTGAAAGCGATCCGTGCTGATGCCGATCTCCGCGCCGAAGCCCATTTCGCTGCCGTCCGTGAAGCGCGTGCTGGCGTTCCAATACACCGTGGCGCTGTCCACCGCCGCGAGAAAACGCTCCGCCGTGGCGGCGTCTTCCGTCACGATCGCATCGCTGTGGTGCGAGCCGTGTGCGGCGATATGCGTTACCGCCGTCGCGAGGTCATCGACCACTTTCACTGCCAGAATCAGCGCGAGAAATTCCGTGCGAAAATCCTCCGGCGTGGCGGCCACGACTTGCGGAGCCGCCGCACCCCCGAGGGCCGCCAACGCCTCGTCATCGGCGCGCAGTTGCACACCGCGTTCGCGCAAGGCCTGGCCTGCGCTCGCCAGAAATTTCGCCGCGACCGCGCGGTGCACGAGCAAGGTCTCAACCGCGTTACACACGCCGGGGCGCTGGCACTTGGCGTTGAGCAAAATCTGTTCGGCCATTGCCAAATCCGCCGCCGCATCGACGTAGAGCGCGCAAATGCCGTCGTAGTGCTTGATCACCGGCACGCGCGCGTGCGCGACGACGGTTTCGACAAGTCCCCGGCCACCGCGCGGAATCAGCACATCGATCACGCCGGTCAGGCCGCACAAAATTTTCACCGCTTCGCGGTCGGTCGACGGCACGAGTTGCACGGAGTCCACCGGCAGACCGGAGCGGGCCAAGGCCCGGGTGAGTGCGGCGGCGATGGCGACGTTGGTGTGCCATGACTCGGAGCCGCCGCGCAAAATCACGGCGTTGCCCGCTTTCAGGCAGAGCGAGGCGGCGTCACTGGTGACGTTGGGGCGCGATTCGTAGATGATCCCGATGACGCCGAGCGGCACGACGACCTTGGTGAACTTGACGCCGTTGGCGTGCGACCACTCGCGCAGGGTGCGACCCACTGGATCGGGCAAACTCGCCACGTGGCGCACGCCGTCGGCCATCGCGGTGAGGCGCGCGGCGTCGAGATGCAAACGCTCCAACATCGCCGGGGACAAACCGGCGGCGGTCGCGTTGCCGAGGTCGGTGGCGTTGGCGGCGAGAATTTCGGTGCGCGACGCGAGCAGTTCATCCGCCATCGCGGTGAGCGCGGCGTTCTTTTGCGCGGTCGTGGCCAACGCGAGCACGGGCACCGTGGCGCGGGCGCGGCGGCCGAGTGCACTGATTTGCTGCGCGAGGTCGGCCATCGTCAGCCTTTGCGCGCGGGAAAGAGTGTGCCGACTTTGTCGCCGTCGAGCGCAGCTTTGATCAGGCCGGGCGTGCGGCCGTTGAGAATGTAAGCGCGGATGCCATGATCGGTGGCGATTTTCACCGCCTGCAATTTCGTGCTCATGCCGCCGACGGAGAGGCGCCCCTTGTCCTGGCGCACGAAACCGGCGACGCCCGCGATGTCACTCACCTTGGCGATCACATTGCCGTCAGCGTCGAGCACACCGTCCACACTGGTGAGCAAAAAGAGCCGGTCGGCCTCAACGAGCAGCGCAACTTCGGCGGAAAGGCGGTCGTTGTCGCCGAGGTTGAGTTCCTCGACGGCGACGGAATCGTTTTCATTGACGATCGGCACGACGTTGCGGCGGCGGAAGAGTTGTTCGAGTGTGTTGCGGGCGTTGATGTGGCGCGTGCGGCTGTCGAGGTCGCTGTGGGTGAGCAGCAGTTGCGCGACGTGGAGGTCGTGCCACGCGAACATTTTGGCGTAGAGCTCCATCAGGCGCGTCTGGCCGATGGCGGCGCAGGCTTGGCGGGCGGCGAGTTCCTTCGGGCGTTCGGTGAGCCCGAGCGCGGCCATACCGGCGGCGACGGCCCCGCTGGAAACGATCAGGCATTCGTGGCCCGCGGCAACGAGCGCGGCGACTTCGGCGGAGAGACGCGCGAATTGGCGGCGGTCCAACGACGTGCCTTTCGGGCTCGAAAGGATGCCCGAACCGAACTTGACGATGAGACGCAACGGACGCTTTGCCATGGCTCGCCAAAGTCACCGAGCCGCGCGGGGCGGACAAGGGTAAATGCTGGCATAGATTGCCCGCGCCGTCCGGCCACGGAGACCGGACGGGAACGTCAACACGGCAGCCGCGAACTCAAGTAACCGTGACGGGTTTAAGTTTCCAGATCTTGTCGGCGTAGTCGCCGATGGCACGGTCGCTCGAGAACTTGCCGACGCGCGCGGTGTTGAGGATCGCCATGCGGGCCCAGCGTTTCTGGTCGCGGTAGGCTTCGTCCACGCGTTGTTGCGCGTCGCAGTAAGCGCGGAAATCGGCGAGCACGAGGAACGGATCGCCGCCTTCGAGCAGGCTGGCGCGGACCGACGCGAGCGGGTTGGTCGGCTCGCCTTTGACGAAGTAATCCGAACCGAGCCAATCGAGGATGGCGCGGAGTTCTTCGTCCTTCTCGTAATATGACCACGGGTTGTAACCGGCGGCGTGCATTGCCTGCACTTCTTCGACGGTGTGGCCGAAGATGAAGATGTTGTCCTCGCCGACTTCCTCTTGGATTTCAACGTTGGCGCCGTCGAGCGTGCCGATGGTGAGCGAGCCGTTGAGGGCGAGTTTCATGTTGCCCGTGCCCGACGCTTCCTTGCCGGCGGTGGAAATTTGCTCCGAGAGATCGGACGCGGGAATGATGCGGGCCGCGAGTGAGACGCGGTAGTTCGGCAGGAAGGCGATCTTGAGCTTGCCGTTGACGCGCGGGTCGCGGTTGACGTGTGCGGCGACGGCGTTGATCGACTTGATGATCGCCTTGGCGAGTTCGTAGCCCGGCGCAGCTTTGGCGGCGAAGAGAAACACGCGCGGCACGACGTCGAGCTCGGGATTCTGCACGAGGCGACGGTAGAGCGCGAGGATGTGCAGCAGGTTCAGATGCTGGCGCTTGTATTCGTGGAGTCGCTTGATCTGCACGTCGAAGAGCGCGTCCGGTGAAACCACGACGCCGCATTCCCGCTCAATGAGCGCGACCAGCCGCACTTTGTTCTGGCGTTTGATCGCCATGAAATCCTGTTGGAACTTCGCGTCGTCGGCCCACTTTTCCAACTGCTTGAGTTGGTCGAGATCGCGCACCCAGCCGTCGCCGATCTTTGAATCAATGAGCGCAGAGAGGAGCGGATTGCAGGCGCGCAACCAGCGGCGCGGCGTGATGCCGTTGGTGACGTTGATGAATTTGTTCGGGTAGAGTTGGTCGAAGTCGGGGAACAACTGCGCACGGAGCAAACGCGTGTGCAACGCCGCGACGCCGTTGACGGCGAAGGAAGCGACGACGCTGAGGTTGGCCATGCGCACGGCTTTGCCGCCATTTTCCTCGATGATGGACAATTCGCGCTTCTTCCCGTCGTCGCCCGGCCACTTGG
Source organism: Candidatus Didemnitutus sp. (assembly GCA_030681265.1). Classification (GTDB taxonomy): domain Bacteria; phylum Verrucomicrobiota; class Verrucomicrobiia; order Opitutales; family Opitutaceae; genus Didemnitutus. The sequence goes on from JAUXXD010000031.1 coordinate 4,372, forward strand.
CTTCGCACAGCGCCATCAGGTGATCGTTGATTTGGTAAATCAGAATCAAGTGACGCGGCAGCACGCGCTCGAACAGCCCGCAGCTCCACTTTTCCAGCGCTTCGGGTAGCAGGGTGTGATTGGTGTAAGCGAAGACCTTGGTCACGATGGCCCACGCTTCGGCGAAGGACATGTGCTGCTCGTCCACGAGGATGCGCATCAACTCCACGACGGCGACCGCCGGGTGCGTGTCGTTGAGTTGCACGCAGACTTTTTCCGAGAAATTCAGCCACGAATTCGTCGGGTTGGAGAAGTGACGGCGGATGATATCGCGCAACGAGCAGGCGACGAAGAAGTATTGCTGCACGAGACGCAGCTCTTTGCCGTTCTCGGTTTTGTCGTTCGGATAAAGAACTTTTGAAATCGTCTCGCCGTAGGCTTTTTCGCGGACGGCCTCGATGTAACCGCCTTCGTTGAATGTGCGCAGATCGAAATCCTCCGTGGCTTTCGAGGCCCACAAACGCAGGATGTTGACCGTTTGCGTGCCGTAGCCGACGACGGGAATGTCGTAGGGGAAGCCAAGGATTTTTTTCGTATCAGACCAGTGCCACTTAAAGTTGCCGTTGTCGTCGAACACCTGTTTGGCGCGACCGAAAAGCTGAATCGTCTGCGTGAACTCCGGACGCACCATTTCCCACGGCGCACCGTAAACGAGCCAGTTGTCCGGATGCTCGACTTGGTGGCCGTTGACGAATTCCTGGCGGAACAAACCGAATTCGTAGTGGATACCGTAACCGACTGCGGGGAGATCCTTCGTCGAAAGTGAATCCAAGTAGCACGCCGCAAGACGACCGAGACCGCCGTTACCGAGGCCCATGTCTTCCTCCTGTGCGCGAATCGATTCGAAATCCTGGCCCAAGTCGCCAAGCGCTTGATTCATCGCGTCGTAAAGACCGAGGTTGATCACGTTGTTCAACATCAAGCGGCCGATGAGATACTCCATCGACAGATAATAAACCCGCCGCACGTTGCCCTCGCGGTGCGCCTTGTAAGTCTCGAGGCCGCGCTCGATCATGCGGTCGCGCACGGCGGTCGCGGTGGCAATCCACCAATCGCGCGGCGTGGCCGACTCAAAATCACGGCCCAACTTGAACTTCAAGTAGTGCAAGATCGATGCCTGCACGGCGGCGGCATCAGCACCGAGTTTTTTGATGGTGACGGATTTCTGTTTATTCTTGGACGGAAGAGAGGCGGACATGCGACCTCATCCAAGCGCGCCCCGTTGCCGCGTGCAAGGGGGGATTCCGTCTTGCCGCACGACGATTGTGCCGACGCCCCCCCTTCAATCCCGCACGGCAAAGCATCCTCCCGATCGACCACGAATGGACCAGACGACGCCCGTCGCTCCGCGCCTCAAACTCCGCGCTGAAACCGCCGCGCCAGATCGCCACGGCTCAATTCAAAATGCGTCGGCCGGCCCGCCGGACTCGTGTGCGGCTGCTCGCAGGCAAACAATTGCGTCGCGAGCGCGAGTGCGTCGGTGGCGGTAGTAGTTTCCGGCAAACGCACTGCTTTCTGCGCCGCCAAACGCGCCCATTCTTCTCCGGCCAGCTGTAGATTCCCCTCGTCGAGCCGTCCTTCGCGCGCTGCCGCCAACACATCGCGCAAGAATTCGGCCGCCGCCTCCGGTTCGATCCAATCCGGCACCGCTTCGATGCGGAAGAAATTCCGCCCAAACTCGCCGACGTCCAATCCGTGCGCTTTCAAAAACGCCAGCCGATCAAGCAACAGCGCGCTCGCAATCGCATCGAGTTCCACCGGCACGGCGAACAACAACCGCTGGCTCGCGACTTTACCCTCAACGAATTGCTCCTGCAGGCGCTCGAACCACACGCGTTCATGCGCGGCGCGGCGATCCAGCACGACCACGCCCGCGGGCGTTTCAAACAGCGCGTAATCGCCGTGCGCCGTGCCGAGAAAACGCCAACTCGCGAGGTGCATCGGCGGCGCGGACGATGACGGCGCGGAAGCCGGTGATGGGCCCGGCAATGACGCTGACATTCCCGTCGGAGAATTTAATGGCGCCCCGCCGGGGATCGGCGACCGCGCGACTGCCGGAGCGGGTGCGGACACGCCGCGGAACGTCGCAAGCGGCATGGATGGCGGCGCGGTTGGTGTGGTGTTCTCCGCGCCGATCAACGGCACGACCGGTGCGCCGCTGCCGCTCTCGCGCAATTTCTGCAACACCGCGCGAATCACAAAGCTGCGCACCTGCGCATCGCTGCGGAAACGCACTTCGCGTTTCGCGGGATGCACGTTCACATCCACTGCGACCGGACTCATCTCCAAAAATAGCACGCCGACCGGATAACGTCCCTTCGGCAGCGTCGTCGCGTAGGATTCGATCAATGCGTAATTCAGTGTGCGACTGTCCACCGGACGTCGGTTGACGAACGTGATCATCTCGTGCCGCGCCGCGCGCGACACTCCCGGTTTCCCGATCAGGCCGCTCAAGCGCAGTCCGTCTTCGGTCACTTCGAGTGGCAGCAAGTCCGCCGCGAATTGCCGGCCAAAGATTTCCGCCACCCGTTCCACCAGCGTCGCGCAGCTCGGCGATTGAAACAACACGCGTCCGTCTTCGATCAGCGTGAATGCCGTCCCCGGACACGCCAGGGCGTAGAGCCGCACGTTCTGGATGATATGCGCCGACTCGGTGGCGTCGCTCTTGAGAAACTTCCGCCGCGCGGGCACGGCGCTGAACAGATGCGTCACGGTGATGCGCGTGCCGGGCGCCACGCCACACTCGCGCACGTGCACAAGCTTGCCGCCGTTGATCAGCACTTCCGTGCCCGTCGGTGCGTCGGTGCGGCGCGTTTGCAATTCAAACTTCGCAATGCTCGCAATCGACGGCAGCGCTTCGCCGCGGAAACCGAACGTGTGCAACTGGTCGAGGTCGGCCGTCTCGTGAATCTTGCTCGTCGCGTGCCGCTCCAGCGACAGCAACGCATCGTCGCGCGTCATCCCGCTGCCGTTGTCCTCAATCCGCAGGTAGCTGCGTCCGCCATGACGAAATTCCACTTCGATTCGCGTCGCGCCCGCATCGAGCGAATTTTCCACCAGCTACTTCACCACGGCCGCCGGACGTTCAATCACTTCGCCGGCGGCGATTTGATTGGCGACTCGGTCAGGAAGAACGCGAATGACAGACATGACAGGAAGCGAGCGAGCGTGCAAAATTCTGCAGCGACGGCGAGCCTATCGTTGCTCGTCGACGTCGCGCGCGGGTGCTTTTGCATCCTGCGGCGCCGGTTCCTCAACCAAGTTGATCAGGTAAGTCATGGCGCGGAACGGCCGCAGCAGCCAACTGCCTTCGAGGAGCGGCTTCACGTGGCCGGTTTTTTCGGTCAGTCGGCGCGACAAGAGCAGCAGCGCGACCGCCCCGACAACGGTGCAGATGAAGAAGATTTCAAACGCCGCCAAGTCGAGTGATTTGCCGTCGCTGCCGCGCAGATAAAAGCCCCACAAGGCCGGCGAGAAGCCGCCGAGAAACGCGGTGATGGCACTGTGCACCGCCACGGCCAACGCGCGGTCGCCTTCCGGCAGGTTTTTGGCGAGGAAGTTGAGATTCGACGTGGTGAAACAGCCGGCCCCGACGCCGACCAGAAAATACAACACCGGCAGCGCCGCGCCCATCCATCCACCGGCATGCAGGTAGCACCACCACCCCGCCCCGATCACGGCGTAGGTGGAAAACGAGAGACGTAAAAACGGCTTCGCGCCGACGCGATCTGTTCGCGACCGCATGAACCAGTTGCCCGCAATCACCCCAAGGTATTGCAGCATCGTGAACAGCATGATCTGCCACGCCCCGAGTCCTACCGAGGATTTCAAATAAAACGCCGTGAACGGTCCGATGGGCGTCGTCACCACAAAGAAGAGCACCGCCACCCACAGGTAGTAACGGAACGCGCCCGGCTGAAACATCAGCTTCGGTGTTTTCGACGCCACGTAGCGCAAACTCATTGTCTTTGGTCGCTCCACATCCGGCAACGAGCCGAGGCAACGCAGCGCCATCCACGCTCCGAAGATCGCAATGAGGTATTGAATCGTGAACGCCCAATACGGCGGCAACACCGCAAACAATAGCGCGCACACTGCCAGCGTGCCCACCGCCGCAATGCCGCCCATCATCTGGTCGGTTGACCAATACCGCCCACGAATCGACGCCGGCACCAGACCGTAAAGCCACGACGTGATCGCCGCCGCACCGACCGCGCGACTCAAGCTGTAGAAAAACATCGCCGTCACCATCGAGTAGATCGACCACCCCACGCGCGACTCCGGAGCGTAGAGCGACAGCCCGAGCGGCACGAGCAGGAACCAGCCGCGCGCCCCCCACCCCAGCAACGTCAGTTTCTTAAACCCCAAGCGCGGCAACAGCGTCGTCGCGACGACTTGCGCCGGCGTCAGCAAAAACGTCCACGCAAACACCAAGCCGACCTCGAAGGGATTGGCTCCGAGGTGTTCCATGAACAGCACCGTCGGCGTGCCCACCGCCACTTGCCAATTCAGCGCATTGAAAAACGCGAAATGCAGCCCGCGCCGGTAGGCATAGAGCTCAGGATCGTTTTTCTTGGAGATGAAGGGCATGGGAACGCAGCAGTCTCCAGCAAAGTCGGGCAAACCCGAACGTCAAAGACTGATCGTGTGTCGAGGCGAACGGACAGCCCCAACGGCAGTGGCGTCGCCCAGCAACCGGTCTCAGCCGAGCAATTTCTGCCAACGCGCGATCTGCCGTCGCACCTGCACCGGGCCCGGCATACCGGTGCCCGTGCGACGACGCATCGCTTTTCCGAGGTCAAACGAATCCACCCAATCCGGACCAAATTTCTCGTGCACTTTGCTGACCTCGTCGTGCGTGAGACGATCGAGCGGCACTCGTTTTTTCTCCGCCAAGCGCACGACCGCGCCGACGGCGTGATGCGCATCGCGAAAGGCCACGCCTGCCCGCACGAGATAATCCGCCAAATCTGTCGCGAGCATTGCCGGGTCGGCCACTGCCGTCGCACAGCGATCACGCAACACCGTCATGCCCGCGATCGTGCCCGCCAAGACTTCGAGGCACAGCGCCGTCTGATCATGGCTGTCGAACACCGGCGGCTTGTCCTCCTGCAGGTCGCGATTGTAGGTCAACGGCAAGCCTTTCACCATCGTCAGCAATGTATGCAAATTGCCCTGCAAGCGCGCGGATTTGCCGCGGATGAGTTCCATCGAATCCGGATTTTTCTTCTGCGGCATCAGACTCGAACCGGTGCAAAACGCATCCGGCAAATCGACGAAGCGAAACTCCTGACTCGACCAAAGAATCAAATCCTCCGCCATGCGGGAGAGATGCACCCCGATGGTGGCGCAAGCTGCGGCAAATTCCAAATACGTGTCGCGGTCGCTCACCGCGTCCATGCTGTTCTGCGTGACGCGCGGACGACCGCGACCATCGACAAAACCGAGCGTGCGGGCCGTGAACTCGCGGTCGATCGGCAGCGTCGTGCCGGCGATCGCGCCCGAGCCGAGCGGACACCAGTTGGCGTGATCCGCCACGACGGCGATCCGCTCCGCATCGCGCTGCAACATTTCCAAATACGCCAGCAAATGATGCGCGAGATAGACCGGCTGTGCGCGTTGTAAATGCGTGTAGCCCGGAATGAGCACATCGGCATTGGCTTCCGCCACGGTGAGGATCGCGCGCTGCGCACCATCGAGGCGTTGAATCAGGTCGGTGCACGCCGCCTTGAAATAGAGCCGCATATCGGTCGCGACCTGGTCGTTGCGACTGCGCGCGGTGTGCAACTTCGCCGCTGCCGGCACGCGCTTGGTCAGCGCCTGCTCGATGTTCATGTGCACATCTTCCAGCGCGGTGCTCCACTTGAATTTGCCCGCCAGCACTTGGGCGAGAATCTCGTCGAGTCCGGCGTGAATCGCCTCGCGCTCGGCGTTGGTGATTAGGCCGACCTGCGCCAGCATGGCCGAGTGGGCCTTGCTGCCCGCGATGTCGAAAGGCGCGAGTCGTTGGTCGAACGACACCGATTCGCTGAATTTTTGCATCAATGCAGCCGTGCCGGTGGAAAATCGGCCGCCCCAAGTCGCTTGCGCTTTCTTTGCCATATGAGCGCGAAGCAACGCCCGACGCCCCGTCGAGGCAATGAGAATTTGGGGCGCCGGCGGACGGGGGGCGATTTTGCGCGTCTGCCCTTGCCGCCCATCTACTGCCGCCCATTTTAGCGGCGGGCTTCACCGCTGCTTCTATTTTTGCCCTGCCCCACGTCGCGTGGGACCGCGTGACGGTGCCGACGCTGAGAACCAGGGCGTGTGCCAGTCGCCGCATATTGACCTGTTCCGAAATTCAGCGCGGTGAAACCGGGTTGCGGGCCCGCCCCGAAGTGCGCGTCGGGCGGTGGTTCTATTTTCGCGGGCGTGGCAACATCACGATTCATCTCTCCGCAGACGAGGTCGCACGCCTCGTCGCCGGTGAAACAATCGAGTTCGACGGCAATGCGCTGACGCGGAAAAAGAAACTGCGTCGCGTGCACAGTAGCGCCGAACGACTCGCTGCCGCGTCGGGCATAATAACTGTGCACATTCCAAACCGCCCAACGCGCCCGGCCCTTTTGCGGCACCTCCCGTTTCGCCAAAATTCCGCCGGCAAGCTGACCGCGCAGCGGCGCCGCGCACTGGTTCACTCCGCCCAATGAAAAATAATCGGCGTGTCGACGTCGGCGCTGAGGCTCTTTTTCACCGGACATGCCAGCCCCGCGCGTTCGAGGACGCCTTCCGGATCCTGGGTGCGCGGAATCGGCAGCCATACGGTCGTCGTGATGCGCGCGATGCGGCGCGGCGCGTCATTCGACATCTCCTTCGTCACTTCCCACTTCGCGCCGGTGAGGTCGAAGCCGAGCCGGTTTTTCGCGGCGATCGCCATCGTCGTCACCATGCAGGAACCGAGCGAGGCGCAGAACAAATCCGTGGGGGAAAATGCCAGACCGCGTCCGTGATTATCCTTCGGTGCGTCCGTCTCGATCAGCTGACCCGATGGGCCGTGCGTGAGCTGGCAGTTGTAGTCGCCTTGGTAGATGCCGGTGCTTTTGACCATGCCGCAGCGAAGCAACGAAATCGTGCCATGACACGCCAAATTGTTGTCCGACACCGCAACCGCGCCGCGTAGTTCAGCTAAATTTCCGCAACCGCGCGACGACGTCTGCGCGCAGTCGTTCGACATAGCCAACGGTGAATTCCTCCACCGAAAGCATCGCATCCTGCACAAGTGGGGTCAGGTCTATCGCCCAGGTGAGCGCCGCACTGCCATCCGCCGAGTGCGCGGTGTGAAACGTGGCGTTGGCCAGACGGCGTCCGGCGGTCGCCAGATCGTAGCGTTTGCCGCCCGCGATCTGTGATGCAAAGAGCGCCACCAAGTCCGCCGCCAGTTGGGGCGAGGCGGAAACATCGAGCGCGCATTTGTCAGCGTCGAGCAACCAGTCCAAATCGCGCCACACTTCGCAGCCGTAGATTTTTGTCGGGCGTTGCTCCAGCGGCAACTCGCGGAACGCGGCGAGTGAACGCAGCAGCACCGCGATGTGCGTGTCGTGCTTGTCGGCGGGATTGTGCAGATAGACCACCTGCGGTCGCGCCACCGAGAGAATCTGGCGCAGATCGTCAACGATGGTCGTATTCGCGGCATCTTTCACGGCGGCGCTGGGATGCGCCAGTTGTATCATCGCAGCATAACCACCGAGCCGGGCCGCCGCGCGCTGTTCGTCGCGTCGCACGTTTTTCATTTGCTCGTCGGGGTAATCGGCGAACACGCCCGTGCGCGAGCTGCCCGCGCCGTCCGTCACGATCACCCCGGTGAACCCTGCGTCTGCACGACCACGACACGCCGCGATGCCATGATAGGCCATGATCTCAATATCGTCCTGGTGCGCCGCAATCGACAGATGCGTGGTGCGCGCCAACGCCGCTTCGAGCGGTGCGCCCTCGGGCACCAAAACATCGGCGGTTGCTTGGAAAAACTTCATGCGCGCAAACTCAACCATTCCACGCGTTCGGCGCGACCGGCGGAGTTGAATTCAACCAGCGTGGCGGAAAGGCGCACGTCGCCGGTGGCGACTTCGAAGCGGCGCGGCATGCCGTCGCGGAAACGGGCCAGCACCGGCGCAATTTCGCGGCCGAGCACGGACTCGTGCGGACCGGTCATGCCGACATCGCATTGAAACGCCGTTTGCCCGCTCAATACCATCGCGTCCGCGGTCGCGACGTGCGTGTGCGTGCCGAGCACCGCGGTGGCGCGGCCATTGAAATGCCAGCCCATCGCTTGTTTTTCCGAGGTGGCTTCCGCGTGGATTTCCACGAGCGCGCCGTCGAATTTTCCTGCGAGTTCTGTGAAGAGCCGGTCCGCAACTGCGAACGGGCAATCGACTTTCGGCCCCATGAAATTGCGGCCCAGCACCGTCAACACGAGCAGACGAAAACCATTTTTCTCAATAAGGAGATGCGAACGGCCCGGGCAGGTGGCGGCCAGATTCGCCGGACGACAGACTTGCGGCAGAGCGGCGATTTCGTTTTCCCAACCGCGCTGATCCCACACGTGATCGCCGAGCGTGATCGCATCGACGCCGTGTTCGAGCAAAGTGCGCGCGAGCGTGCTGTTGATGCCGGAACCGGCGGCGGCGTTCTCGCCGTTGGCGATGACAAAATCGATGCCGCGCTCCTCGCGTAATTTCGGCACCAGCGCGCAGACAATGTCCCGCCCTGGTCGTCCGACGATGTCACCGATGAACAGCAGTTTCATGCGCGGCGCGAGCGGGAGCGGCGTTTATTGTTTCAGGTAGCTCGCGTTCCACGCGTTGCCGAGTGCAATCGGGCTGAGGCGTGTGGCGCGACCGGTTTCGGTGTCGATCAGATAGAGCGCGCTCGAGGTGGCGCTGCGGAAAGTAGCGACGACGTGGCGCGCGTCGGCGCACCAGACGGGTTCGATCGCATCCATCGGCGCTTTCGTCACGATGCGCGCGGTCTGGGTGGCGAGGTCGTAAACGGCCAGTTGATAACCGCGGGCGACGCCGGCGGTGAAAACAATTTTATTGGGATCGGTGTGGCTCCAATCCGGCTCGGCGCAGTAGCGCGAGATGTTGGTGGGCAGACGTTGCATCGCGCCGCCCGCCGAGGACATGACGTGCAATTGCGGACCGCCCGCCGCGTCGGAGGTGAAGACGAGACGCGATCCATCGGCCGACCACGACGGCGAAGCTTCGATGGAACTGTTGTTGGTGAGACGGCGGATTTGGCGGCCTTGCGCGTTGCCGACATAGATTTCCGGATTGCC
>JAUXXD010000033.1 GCA_030681265.1 Candidatus Didemnitutus sp.
CCGAGTCCGGTGAACGCACGTGGTTGCTCGTGATCAAAATGCCGTGGCGCGACGAGGAAGGAAACATCGTCGGCACCTACGGCGCCTCGAAAGACATCACCGAGCTCAAGGAAGCCGAGGAAAAGGTGAACGCGATTCACCAAGAATTGCTTCTCACTTCTCGCCAAGCCGGCATGGCCGAAGTGGCAACGGGGGTGCTCCACAACGTCGGCAATGTGCTCAACAGCATCAATGTTTCCGCCACCCTGGTGCGCGACAAGCTTCATGCTTCCGAAATCAAGTCCCTCGTGCGCGTCGCCGACTTGTTAAAGGCGCAGGAAGGCAATCTCGCAGAGTTCCTCCTCCAGCATCCCAAGGGGCAGCTCGTGCCGAAATTCATTATCCAGCTCGGCGAACATCTCGCGAAGGAGCACAGCGTGCTGGTTCATGAGCACGAGCAACTCGCCCGCAACGTCGAGCACATCAAGGAAATCGTGTCGATGCAGCAGAACTATGCGCGTGTTTCCGGCGTCTTGGAAACGGTCAATCTGTCTGAACTGCTCAACGATGCATTGCAGATCAACTCCGCTGGATTGGTGCGCCACCGTATCGAGGTGGAACGGGATTTCGCCGACCTGCGACCACTCGTGGCCGACCGCCATCGCGTGATGCAGATTCTCGTTAATCTCGTGCACAACGCGAAGTATGCGCTCGACGACTCCGCGCAACCGCATCGTCGCCTGACCTTGCGCATTCGCCCCGTCGGCGAGAATCGGGTCGAGGTCGTCGTGGCGGACAACGGCATCGGTATCTCGCAAGAGAACCTCACGCGCATTTTCGCCCACGGCTTCACCACTCGCAAAACCGGACACGGCTTCTGTCTGCACAGCGGAGCGATTGCTGCGCGGGAAATGGGCGGCTCGCTGCAAGCGTTCAGTGACGGCGTCGGTTGCGGTGCCACTTTCGTCCTCGAGTTGCCAATTAACCCTCAACCGGAACGCGCATGATTTCTGCTCCCAACGAACCCAGTCGGCGGATTCTGGTCATTGATGACAATCCCTCGATTCACGAAGATTTCCGCAAGATTCTTGCGGAGAACAGTGTCGAGTTGCGGGCGTTCACGGGCACGAAAGCACTGCTCTTCGACGAAGCTCCCGCGTCCACCGTATTGCCACTTTTCGAAATCAGTTCTGCGCTGCAAGGTGCAGAAGGCTTGGAGATGGTTAACGTGGCGCACGCGGCCGGGCAACCGTTTGCGCTCGCGTTTGTCGATGTGCGGATGCCGCCCGGATGGGATGGCATTGAGACCGTCATGCGCATCTGGCAGCGGCATCCCGAGTTGCAGGTCGTCATCTGCACGGCCTACTCGGATTATTCTTGGGGCGACATGATTCGCCGACTCGGACCGTCGCCCAACATGGTCGTCCTCAAAAAGCCATTCGACAACATTGAGGTGCTCCAACTCGCGCACGCTCTCACCACCAAGTGGATTCTCAACCAGCAAGTGCAGGACCAGATTCGCGAGCTCGACGCCCGCGTCGCGCAGCGCACCGCGCAACTCAACGCCTCGTATCAACGTCTCGAGCAGGAGGTCGATGAGCGGCGCCAAATCGCGCAAGCGCTCGCGTTGTCCGAAGAACGCTTCGTCAAGGCCTTCAACGCCAATCCGATCCCGCTCGCGATTCAGGCCCTCACCACCGGCACGTTCAGCAATGCCAATCCCCGTTTCGAACAGCTGAGTGGCTACAGTCGCGACGAACTACTCGGACACCAAGCAGAGCAACTCGGACTCTGGCCAGGCGACTCCCAGAATGAGTCGCTGCGGCACTCACTCGCTGACGGTGCGACGCTCCGTCATGCGGCGGGGCAACTTGCGGCACGCGGCGGCACCCTGCACGACGTGCTGCTCTCGACTGAACGCATCGAACTCGCCGACGGGCCCCATCTGCTGATCGCGTTTCAAGATATCACCGAGCAACTTCTCCTCGAAAAGCAGTTGCGCCAAGCGCAGAAGATGGAGGCCGTCGGGCAACTCGCCGCCGGCATCGCGCATGATTTCAACAACATGTTGACCGTCATCCAGGGGAACGCGTCGATGCTGCACGCTGATTGTGCCGTGCACTCGGCCGACTTGCCACTCCTCGACGGGATTCTTTCGGCCGCGACGCGCAGCGCCAAACTCGTCCGCCAATTACTCACTTTCAGTCAGAAACAATCACTCGAGATTCGCCCCGTGCGCCCGATCGATATCGTGGGCCCACTCACGACGATGTTGCCGCCAATGATCGGCGAACAAATTCAGCTTATCACCAAGGTTGACGCCGCGCTTCCTCGCGTGCCGGTCGACCTCGGCATGATGGAACAGATGTTGATGAACTTTGCTGTCAATGCCCGCGACGCTATGCCCAAAGGAGGATCGTTCACGATTGCCGCCAGCGCATGTTCGCTGGGCGAAGATGCCTGCCGCAACCATTCGCAGGCGCGCCCCGGCCACTATTTGCAATTTAGCGTGAGTGACACTGGGGCGGGAATTCCGACCGATGTCCTGCCGCGCATCTTCGAGCCGTTCTTCACCACCAAACCCGTTGGCGAAGGCACCGGACTCGGGCTTGCCACCGTTTATGCCATCGTCCGCCAACATCAGGGCTGGCTAGAGGTCGCCAGCGAACTCGGACACGGCACCACTTTCCACGTCTATCTGCGCTCTGCTGCCCCCCTGAAACACCCCAATTCGTCGAACCTCCACCCGCCGAAACCGAACGTCCGCGCGGCTCCGCCCATATTTTCCTGGTGGAAGATGAAGAAGTTGTCCGTCTCTGCGTCGCCCACGTGCTCGAATCGCACGGTTACACCGTGACGACCGCCGCCAATGGACACGATGCCTTGCGCATCTGGGAACGGGACAAGGACAAGTTCCAACTAATCCTGACCGACATCGTCATGCCCGAAGGCATGAACGGGCTGGAGCTCGGTCAACAACTGCAGCGAGACCGGCCCACGCTGAAAATAATCTACTCCAGCGGCTACAGCCCCGATCTCATTGCTCAACGATCACTGCAATTGGATGGGCGCAATTTTCTACCGAAACCCTATCAAGCCGGCGCCCTGCTGCGTGCCGTGAGCCAAGCCCTCGCGTAAATCCGCACGCCCGTGCTGGCACGGTGAATCTCGCTCCTACGCTTGGCACCGTCGGACAAATGACTTTGCTCATGGCCATATGGCCAAATCGCCCGTCACGATCTATACCTACGCCCGCTGCAGCACTTGTCGCGACGCCACCGCGTGGTTGCGACAGCACCACATTGAATTCATCGAAAAACCGATCCGCGAAACACCGCCCTCGCCGGCTGAATTGCGACGCATGGTTGGTTTTTACGAAGGCCAGCTCCGTCCACTCTTCAATTCCTCCGGTCTCGATTACCGAGCACTTGGCCTTAGCCACAAGGTCGCGGATATGAACTTTGCAGACGCCTGCCGGCTCTTTACTGAAAACGGCAATCTCGTGAAGCGGCCTTTCCTTCTCGCGCCAACTTTTGGGCTCGTCGGTTTTAAAAGAGCACGTTGGCAGGAAGCCTTTGGCATCTAGGGCTTGTTGACTCTGCGTCTAAAGACACCGGAACGAGCGCCCCGCTCGGCTCAAGCACCGCAACATTTCTTGTATTTCTTACCCGAGCCACAGGGACACGGATCGTTCCGCCCTGTTTTGTTCGTATTCACCATCGGCGCCGGACCTTGGCGCAGTGTCTTGGTGAAAATCCAGCGGCCATCGATCAATGCGAACTCGGATTTTTCCTGCAGGATGCCGCGTTGTTCACCTTCGGTGAAGTGTGCGGAAAATTCCACGTGCGACACGCCGGGACGCACATTCGGTTCGTGTTGGTGTATCTCCAGTTTCACCCACTTCGAACTGCTCGACTGGATCTCCGCTCGCTCAGCCTCGGGCAACCGGGCCGTCGGCAGGTATGTCCAGTCGAGGTAACGCTCGTCGTTGAGCACATGCGCCGTGTAGCGCGAGCGCATGAGCGCTTCGGCGTCCGGCGCAGGCGTGCGTCGCGTGATGAGCGGTTCGCAGCATTGGGCGAAAGTCTTGCCGCTGCCACAAGGACACGGCGAGCTAGCGGAAATGTCTGCAGAATGATCAAGAGGTGAAGTCACACCGCAGCGTAGAGGAAATGTTTTGCGCAAAGCGAGACGGCAAATGAACACCGCGCCGGGCGACAACAATTGTTGCGCCCCTGCCCTCGTGTTCCGCCAGCGATTACGGGCTCATTTATTTAACTTCGCGCAAAACCGCGCCAGCCGGTCGACGCCCTGCCGGATAACTTCATCCGAAGTCGCGTAGCTCAGTCGCAAGTAGCCCCCGAGACCGAACGCCGAACCGGGCACCGCCGCGAGTTTTTCTTCTTCGAGCAACCGCGTGCAAAATTCCACATCGTCGATGCCGAAGCTGGAAATATTTGGAAACACGTAAAACGCGCCACCGGGCATCAGACAGGTGATACCGGGAATTTTATTCAATTCCGCGTGCAGAAATTTCCGGCGGCGATCAAAGGCGGTCTTCATTTCGGCGACGGCGGCCGCGGCTTTGTCTTTCTCCTGCAGCGCCGCCAGTGCTCCATATTGTGCGAAGGTCGTCGCGTTGGACGATATCTGACTCTGCAACTCGGCGCACGCCTTCGCAATGGCCGGCGGAGCAACGAGCGTGCCGAGACGCCAACCCGTCATCGAATACGTCTTGGAGAAACCAGCGACGGTGATGGTGCGTTGCGCGATCGCGTCACCCAATGTCGCAAAGCACACCGGTTCGCCGCCGTCATAAATCAGTTTCTCATACATCTCGTCGGAAAGGACGTAGAGATTGTGCCGCACGCAGACATCCGCGAGGGCCTGCAACTCCGCGCGCGTGTAGATCGAGCCCGTCGGATTGGACGGACTGCAAAGCACGAGCAATTTCGACTTTGGTGTGATCGCAGCCTCTAGTTGCGCCGGCGTGAGTTTGAACTCCGCGCGATCATCACACGCGACGAAGACGGGAACGCCGCCCGCCAACTTGACCATCTCCGGGTAACTCACCCAATAAGGCGTCGGCACGATGACTTCATCACCGGGATTCACCGTGGCCATAATACCGAGATAGCACGAAAACTTGCCCCCCGGCGACACCACGACTTGCGCTGGTTTGACCGCGAATCCGTAATCGGTGCCGTAACGCGCCGCGATGGCGATGCGCAAAGGCTCGATGCCGGGCGTGGGCGCATACTTCGTCTGCCCGGCCTGCAATGCCGCTATCGCGGCCTCTTTGATAAACGCCGGTGTGTCGAAGTCCGGTTCGCCCGACGCAAAGATGCAGACATCTTCACCGGCGGCTTTCATCGCCTTGGCTTTGCCATCGATCGCCAACGTGGGTGATGGGGCGACATTCTGGGCCCAAACAGAGAGGGGATGCGGATGACTCATACGTGCGGCGACTAAAGGCACCGCTCTCAACCATGGCAAGTCCCGCGCACTGCACCGCCGCCGTCTCCTCCGAGTGAAACGACCGCGATGTCTGTCATATCTCCACGGGCGCAAAGTGAGTCGCTCAGCGCGGCCGGGCAGAATTTTTGCGCAATGAATTTTTAGGCCCGCGCGCCTTGGCAATGCCGACGGCCGACTGCTTCGTTTTCCCGGCGCCTAGCTTCTCCGGCTTGGCTTTCGCTGGCTTCGCAGTGGGGCGCGCCGGTTTTTTCTGCTGCGGCACGGCAGCGGTGCACTGCGCGCGTTGGCGTCGTTTCGTGCGCGTTGGTTGTTCCGGCACATTCGGCAATTCGATGGAGGGAATAGAAACCGTCGCCGCGGCACCCGTCTCCATTTCCAGTTGAGGCAAAAAGGCTTCAATGGCGCCGCGCACCAATTGATTGACGCTCGTGTGTTTGGCGCGCGACACGCGCTTCAATTCGCGCCGCACCGCTTGCGGCAAACGCACCGACGTCACCACCTGCGCCGGGCGGACCACAACCGCATTGGTGAAATCGTAACGCTCCAACGCCCGCCGGATTAATTCACTGACCGACTTGATTCGTCCTTCTCGCACTGGCTCGGAAATGCGATCCAGAAACTCAACTTCGAGTTGAATCGCAAAGGGCCGGTTATCATCGCGTGGGGCTTCGTTCATTAGTGCGAGTCACTAGCAGGCGGGCGATGCGCCCAGTCAAGTCGCGAAGCGAGAGCGTGCTCGCTCAAAGCCGTTCAATTTTCTCCGGCGGCACGAGCGGAGACGGTTCGCCAAAGTGTTCGGACGAAAACAGCGACGTGGGCCAAGCCATGTCCAACGCCACCGCCGTGGCTGAAAAACGCGTCTTGTCGCGTGTCTGCGCATTGCGCAAATCGATCGATTTCACCAGCCACTGGTCGCCTGATTTTTTGAGATCGAGCACCGTGACGGTCTTGAGCGCCTTGCCCGCACCGTCGAGCCACTCGGCTTGCGTCAACGCCTTAAACTGGGTGTCGAGATACACCCGCACCGCTGCCGGCACCAACGCCCCATCACCTGCCGGAGCGGTCAACGGTTGCGGCGGATAAAGCAAGTAGGCGTGCGCGGGACGTCCGCGCACATTCGCCACGCCTTCATAAACAAAATCGCTCCAGCGCAAAAACGGCATCTGCAAATCAAACAACGTGAGATCCGTCCGCTCCAACGGCGCGAGCAATTGCGCGTCAGCAACCGGCGTCGCGGCCGTTTGCGCGGTGGCTTCATTCCATTTCCACGCGGTGGCGTTTTCGCCATTTTCCAACAAGTATGTCACTTCGCGCGCCGCCGCACCGGACAGACCATTGACCGTGCGCAGACGCGTCAGCGGCCCTTGTCGCCCTTGTCGGCCAAACAGATCACCCGCGAGCAACCGCTCCGGACCGCGTCGAGGCATGACGCGTAATTCAAACTGCAGCCAATAATCGCCTTGGATGCCAACATTGCGAAAAGAGTGCAGCACCCGCGCGCCTTCCACTTGGTCGGGCGATTTCTCCAGAAACTTCGGTTGCGGTCGCTCCGCCGCCCAACCGAATACAGGCAACAATGCGACCAGCCCAAAAAACAAAACCCGGCGCACCGGGTTGCGAAATTGTTTAAGGCGTTTTGGACTCACTTTGAGGAGTCGCCGGAGCCGTCACTGTCGGCAGCTTACTATCGGCATCGTCTTGATGCTTCGATTGATGGATGTGCGCCAAATAAAGCCCGAAGCTGATGATAAAGAAGAGAATAGCCGAATTAATCGTGGCCTTAGTCAGCACGTTGCCGGTCTCGGCACCGAAGGTCGATTCCATCCCGCCGCTCCCGAGCGCCGCCACGGCGCCGTCGGACTTGGCCTTTTGCATCAAGACCACCAGCACGAGAAACAGCGAAACGAAGGCGAGGATGAAGGTGAAAATATTAATCAGCAGATTCATAAAGCGGTCGAACCAAGGTCGTCAGACCCCCGTTGTCAACCAAAGTTCTCCTGCACTTTCGGTCCGCGCGTAGTTGGGATTCCCGGGCACCGGCCAGGGCAGTGATTCGCAGACCCGCGCGTGATCACTTCTGCGGGCGATCGTAGAAAATCCGAATTGCCGCCTTTTGCTGCGGATCGTTGAGCAACTGGGTTGCGCGTTGCAGCGCCCGCTTCGTGCTCATGGTGAGATTGGCCTCCGTTGGGAAGATATTTTCCTGCCCGAGGTGATCCGCGGCACCGCTGTCGCGCAACACGCGCTCCACTTCTTCAGTAATGCCGCTGATGAGTAGCTTGCGCCCACTGCGTTGCAGGTAGTCGTTCAGTTCGATGAGTGCCATGACCGTCGTCGCGTCGAGGTGGCGCGCGTTTTTCATCCGCAAAATGAACACCTTGATATCGCCGTCCTCCGCCAGCGCCCGGACTTGCGAGTGAAACAAATCCGCCGCGCCGAAAAACAGTTCTCCTTCGACGTGGATGATCGAAATTTGTTGGTGGCTGCGCTGCGTCTTGTCCTCCACCTGCGCCAGACTACCGCTGTCGTCGAACGCGTATTCCACCAACGTCGGCTTGGACGCCTTGCGCAAAAACAACGCCAGCGAGGTCCCGACGCCGACGTAGATTGCCGCGTCCAGTTTCAACAGCAGTGCCGCCGACAGCGTCACCCAAAAGACAATCGCATCCGCCCGCGTGGCGCGGCGCGCGATAAAAATCTGTTCGCGCGGCAGCATGCGCCAACCCACGCGCAGCAGCACCGCGGCAATTGCCGGCACCGGCAGGAAATTGATCAACGGCGAAACGAAAAACAACGCGAGCAACACGAAGCCGCTACTCGCCAGGGCCGCAACTTGGGTGCGCGCGCCATTTTGAAAATTCAGGCCACTGCGCGCAAATGATGCCGATCCCGGCATGGCACCGAAGAAGCTGTTGGCGATGTTCGCCGCGCCCATCGAAACCAATTCCTGATTCGCATCGACGCGCTGGCCCGAACGCGTGGCCAGCGTCTTCGAAATCGAAATCGCTTCCAACATACCGAGCAACGCCAGCGCGAATGCCGCACTCAGAAACGCCGGCACCACGGTTACATCGGTCGCGCCGAGCGGCATGCCGACAAACGACGGAATCGCCGCCGACAACGCCCCTTCATCGGCAATCGTGCGAATCCCCAGAGCAGGCAAATGCAGGAATTTCGTCAGCGCCGCCACCAAGACGAGACCGACAAATTCCGCCGGCACACGCGGCCAGAATCGTTCGAGCGCGAGAAACACCAGCAAAGTCAACAGTCCCATCGCCGCACTGAACGGCAGGAAGTTGCCGTGCATCACCTGCACGCTCGCGTCGATCAATCCGCGCAAGAGTCCGGAACTCCGTTCCAAATCGAGCACACCAACCAGATAGGGCAATTGCCCCGCAATCAACAGCACCGCGATCGCCGTGCCGTAACCGATCACCACCGAGCGCGAAATAAACTGCGTGAGATCGCCCATTTGCGCGAGCCCCGCGGCGAGTTGGATCACGCCAATCAACAAGGCCAACAACAGCGCGATCTGCGTCGGCTCCAGCGCCAAACCCGAAAACGAATAAATCGTCGCGGCCAGAATCAGACTGAGCGAATTCGTCGGTCCGAAGACGACATGATGCGAAGAGGTAAACAACGCCGCGACAAATCCGCCGACGATCACCGACATCACCACCATCAGCGGCGGTAAGCCCGCGATCAGCGCGAAGCCAATGGCCTGCGGAATCGAAACCATGGCCACCGTCGCGGCGGCCGTGAGATCGAATCGCCAGTTCTCCCGCGGATAACGCCGAATCTCCTGCCAGATCGGCAAGCGCTCCATCAACCATTGTTGGGCGGCGACACGATGTTGCCGCAGCGGACTCGGGGCAGGTGCTGAATCTTTGTCCGCCACTACTTGCGTGGGCTCACAACGACACGCCGAGCCGCTCCAAGACGCGGGAGAGATCTTCGTTGCCGTGGTATTCGATGATGATCCGACCCCGTTTCGCCGAGTGGCGCAGCGCGACGCGCGCCCCAAGGTGCGATGTCAGACGTTTCTCAATATCGGTGAGCGCCGTCGCTTCCGTGGCTGGCATCCGGCGCTTTTGGCCGGGTTTGGCCGTGCGGCGGTGCTGCACAATTTCTTCCAGCGCGCGCACACTCAGTCCGCTTTCGACGGCGCGACGCGCCAACACGAGTCGCTCGGCGCTGTTCTCAATGCCGAGCAACACTTTCGCGTGTCCCGTGCTCAGCATGCCCTTGCTCACATAGCCTTGAATCTCCGCTTCGAGGGAGAGCAGGCGCAGCGAGTTCGCCACGGTGGCGCGCCCCTTGCCGACGCGTTGCGCGACGGCGTCCTGCGTCAGATCGAAGTCGCGAATCAAACTCGCGTAGCCGTGCGACTCTTCGATCGGGTTGAGATCGGAGCGTTGCAAATTCTCAATCATCGCCAGCGCGGCGGACGACGCATCCGTTGCCACCATCACGCGCGCGGGAATCGCCTTGAGTTTGAGTTGCTGGAAAGCGCGCCAACGGCGTTCGCCCGCGATCAGTTGAAATTTTTCGCCGACCGCGCGCACGACGATGGGCTGCAACAGGCCTTCCGCGCGGATGCTTTCGACCAAATCGGTGAGCAACTGCGGATCGATTTCCTTGCGCGGCTGATAGGGATTCGGCTCGACGAGGTGCAGCGGCACTTCGCGATAACCGGGCAGACCATCCGCTGTCGGGGGCGCGCCGGTCGCAGTGGGAGCGACGGTAGCCGGCGTCTTGGTCTTGGGTGTGCCGCTGGCGATCAATGCGCCGAGGCCGCGTCCGAGGCGGGATTGGGGTGGTTTTGCCATGTTACTTCGCTTGAGGGATGAAAAGGGTCTGGCCCACGCGGAGGCGCGTTGGGTCGGTGATTTTGTTGGCGTTCACGATATCGGAGACGCTCGAATTATGTTTCTGCGCAATGCCGGAGAGCGTGTCGCCGCTTTGCACGGTATAGTTGACGCCCTGTTTCGGGAAATCTTCGCGGAACTGCGTTTGCACCGCCGGGCGGGTGGCCTGCCCTTTGGCGAGCGCATCGAGGGCGGAGTTGGTTTGCTTGCCCAGGCGCTCCATCTGCGCCGCCACTTGCTGCAACACGTCGCGCTTTTGTTCGCCGAGGGCGGACTGCATCGCGCGATTCACGTCGGCGATGGCCTTGTTCAATTGCTCGACGGTGACGTAGCTCTGATTGGCCTTGGCTTGAAGCGTCGAATTCTCGCGGTTGAGTTGTTCGACGGTTAACGACAACTCACCGACGCGTTGCGTCAGCATGCGGACATCTTCGCGCAGACTCGCGAGTTCGAAAGCGACATTGCCGCCCGATTGCGCCGAGGCGACAAGACCGCTCCCCAACAAGCTTCCCAGTAAAATCCAAATTCGCATAGCGGCAGCTTGGGAAGAACCGAGTCAAAAACAAGCGCGGAGCGGTCAGTTTTTCGCGCGGGGGAACGGCGCGGTCGCCACCAGCGTGGCCATCGGGCGTGAAGCGATGACTTTTCCCACTGGGATCGGCAGGCCGCGCAGGAATTCTTCCGCCGGCAACAGGCGCCCACCCGGCCGTTGCAGCCGCAGCAACTGCAAAACACCCTCGCCCGTCGCGATCCGCAATCCTTCGCGCCCGCCGCTCAGCACGGTGCCGGGAGCCGCCGGAGCGGGCGTCGCCGACGCCTGCGCGGTGGCCAAGCCGAGTTTGACCACGAGTCCGTCAAGCTCCACGGCGCAACTCGGCCACGGCATCAAGCCATTGATGCGCGCCGCGAGCACGTTGGCCGGTTGTGCGAAATCGAGCGTGCCGTCCGTTTTCTCCAATTTGCGGCAAAACGTCGCGTGAGCGTGTGCCTGTTCGACAAATGGCAAGGTGCCCGCTGCGAGCCGCGGCAACGCGCGGCGCAGCAACGGCACACACGCGTCCGCCATTTTCGCTTCCACTTCCGTGGCCGTGTCGAGTGCGGCAATCGGCACTCGCTCCATGTCGGCAACTGGTCCGGCGTCGAGCGCCCGCACGATGCGCATGAAAGCCACGCCGGTCTCGCGTTCGCCGGAGGCAATGGCGGTTTGGATCGGTGAGGCTCCGCGCAACTTCGGCAAGAGCGACGCGTGAAGATTCACCGTGCCGAGGCGCGGTGTCTCAATCACCTCTTGGCGCAAGATGTGTCCGTAAGCCATCACGAGTGCGAGGTCCGCGCCATAATCCGCGAGGTGGAGTCGGTCGGTTTCGCCAAATTTGTCGGGCTGGTGCACGGGCAAACCGCGCGCCGTTGCCCATTGCTTGATCGCATTGGGCTGCACCTGCTGACCACGACCCACCGCACGGTCGGGTTGCGTGAAGATCGCGACGACGGTGGCATGTGCGCTGCCCTCGCCCGCCAACCAGTTGAGCGCAGGCAAGGCGATCGCATCGGAACCCATGAAAACCAGTTTCAGCATGTGTTACGGGACAAGGTTGAGCGCAGCAAACGAAGCTCCGGGGCACCGCGCGACTCAATCGTCGAGCAAGCCGGGCGGCCCGTCAAAGAGGTCTTCCGCATCGGCCGCCGCCGCGGCGGCGTTGCGCTTCGCTCCGGTGCGACTGAGGCGGTCTTCGAGGGAGATTTTCTTTTTGCCGACGAGATCGAAGTGAATCGGGCAACCTTCGAGACCGAATTTTTCCACCAAGCCATTTTCGAGATAGCGGCGGTAGCTCTCGGTGAGTTTTTCTTCGCGATTGCAAAAAATTTTGATGCGAAACGGGCGGTTGCCCGTCTGCGTGGCATAGTAGGCGCGGAAACGTTGCCCGCCCACCGAAGGCGGTGGCGTCCGATCGGTCAACTCCACCACCGCTTGATTCAACTTGCCCGTCGGAATCTTCCGGCCCAGGCGTTCGTCGAGTGCTCGCGCGGATTTCAACATGCGCTCGATGTCGTGGCCGGTGAGCGCAGACACAAACATCACCGGCGCGCCCGGCGTGAAGAACAAGTGATTGTAGAGCGCCTTCTCGAATTTTTCGCGGAAATCGCGCTCCCCCTTGAACTGCGTCAACTCGCCGCGCCGCAGTGCCGCATGAACGAGATCCCATTTATTGACGACGAGCACGATCGGACGACCGGCTTTGATGAT
This sequence comes from Candidatus Didemnitutus sp., assembly GCA_030681265.1. Classification (GTDB taxonomy): domain Bacteria; phylum Verrucomicrobiota; class Verrucomicrobiia; order Opitutales; family Opitutaceae; genus Didemnitutus. The sequence goes on from JAUXXD010000033.1 coordinate 12,571, forward strand.
TTCGCCAGCGATGGCTTTGTCCTGTTGGGTGACGCCGTCCATGGCATCGAGCACCATGAACGCGATTTCAGATTGGTGAATCGCGTCGAGTGAGCGCACTCGCGAAAAATATTCGACCGACGAGGAGAGCTTCGTCGCGGCGCGAATACCCGCAGTATCGATCAAACGGAAGGGCCATAGCTGGCCGTCGCGCGCCTTGAAATCGAAAGTGATTTCAACCGAGTCGCGGGTGGTGCCGGGCACATCGGAGACGATGAGTCGGTCGTTTTTCAGGAGACGATTGCTGAGCGAAGATTTGCCGACGTTGGGGCGACCGACGAAACAGATGGTGAGGCGCTTATTGGCGGGATCCTCAGGCTGCGTGTCGTCGGGCGGGAAGGCCGCGAGCATGGCATTGCGCAAATCGGCTTCGCCATTGCCGTGTTCCGCTGAAAGGAAAATCGGTTCGCCGAAACCGAGGCGATAGAGGTCTTCGACCGAGCTGAGTTTTTCGACGCCTTGGTCGGCCTTGTTCGCCACGAGA
>JAUXXD010000027.1 GCA_030681265.1 Candidatus Didemnitutus sp.
GCGCACGCCGTGGGCGGAGCCGGGTTCGCATTTCACCCTGCACTTCGAGTTGTTCGCGGTGCAGGTGATCGCCGCCTGCCGTTCGCTGACCCAAGCGGCCGACTTGCTGGAGTTGGGTTGGGATGGCGTGCAAGCCAAGCGGTAGGGTCAGGCTTTGTAGTTTGTAGTTGACGGCGGGGAGGGTATGAACCGGCGGGATAGGTAACACTTTGACCGGAGTGATGGGTGACACATACGGCAGGGATACCGTGGAAAAAAGTCCCCCAATGGAAGAGATTATTCGCTTTGTGACGCTCGCGAACAGCGGGCGTTTTACCGTGACCAAGCTGTGCGAACAGTTCGGCATCAGCCACGGTGGGAATGATGAGCGCGGCGGTTTGCCCGGTTGACGGACGCGAGCGTTCTGTCAGATTGCGGGCATGACTTCCGGCTCCACACGCATCGTGTTGGCGCTCGCGCTGATCCTCGGCGTGTCGCCGTTGTCGGCGTCTTCCCAAGTCGTCCTGCATTTCGACGATTTGAGTTTTCTCAATTACGATCCGTTGCCCGCCACGTATGGCGATGGTCTTGATCCGCAGGTGCCCGACGTGCAATACCGCACGTTCCACGCCGACGGCGTGACGGTGTTCGAGGAGCATTTGGAATTGTGGCACCTCGACTACGGCGGCCTGAGCAATGTCGTCTTCGCGTCCGCCAATGGCACCATTGCGGAGATCATGCTGATACCAGAGATTGGTTTCGGTGTGCGCTTGGTGAGCTTTGCCATGGCTGGTTACAGCCAGGTGGACCGCGCGAATACTCTCATGCGTATACTCGATGCCGAGGGTAACGTGGTCTTCGACTTTGCCGCCAATGGCCCCGTGCCCATTCTCGGCGCCAACGGTGCGTCGTCGGTCTTCACGCCGAACATCGCCCTAGGCGGTCCCTTGCGTCTGCAATGGGGCACGGATTGGAACGTCGGCCTCGACAATCTCGTCTTTGAAGGCCTGCCCCTCGCCTCGGTCCCCGAGCCGTCGACCAATTTCCTTTTACTGCTCGGTCTGCTCGCGCTCGGAGCGGGCCGCTGGTGTCGCCGCAACCGGACTTGATCAACAGTGCTATCGTTTGCCGCGAAAGAAGAAAAGTGGAAGAGATCGCTGATTGGAGGCCAAGCGATAGGGTCAGGCTTTGTAGTTTGTAGTTGAGGGGGTTAAAAAGGGGGCAGGTTATAATATTTAATATTGCTGCGGTGCCGAAGCGAAAATCTTCCGGTTGAGGCTGCCCTGAATTGTCGGCAACAGCGGCGGCGCGACTAGCGTGATTCTGCCACGGCGCCGTCGCGCCTTGGGTCGGCGGCGCCGGTCCAGCGGCCGTCCTCGAAGCCGACGGCGTGCACGCCGCCGAAGTAGGCGTTGCGTTCGCCAATCATGATGTCGGTGGCGAGTTTTTGCAGCGAGAGTCCGAGTCGCGCGCGCCATTCGGTGGAGTTGGCGGCCGCAACCGGATCTTCGATGTAGCTGCGCGTCGGCGGCAGGACGTGCAGGCGCGGGGCGCCGACGGCGTCGCGCAGGGGTTGTCCGTCGAGCCAGCGTTGCGTGACTTGGGCGACGGCGGAAATGATGCGCGCGCTGCCGGGACTGCCGATGGCGAGTATCGCCCGACCGTCGCGCGCGGCGATGGTTGCGCTCATCGACGAGTAGGGCATCGCGCCCGTGCGCAGGGCGAAGGGGTGGCCCGGTTTGCCGGTTTCAAATTCCTTCATGTAGTCGTTGTAGAAAAAACCGAGGTCCTTGGCGGCGACCCAAGCGCCGAAATAGGTATTGATGCTCGTCGTGATGGCCACGTCCATGCCGTCGCGATCGACGACGGAGAAATGCGTCGTCTCGCCGGATTCCTTGGCGGCGAGTGTGGCTGCGGTTTCCTTGCTGATGCGTTCGGCGGTTTCGGCTGCGTGGTTGACCATGTCAACGACGGGGTGGGCTTGCCGGTAGCGGTGGCCGGCGAGCAAGGCGCGCATGACGATCTCGTCGCGCGTCGGAGCGTCGGGCGCGAGCGTCGCGGGCGCGGCGCGTTCGAGGAGATTCATGATTTGCAACACGACCCAACCACCGCAGGGCGGCGGCAACGTGTAGAGATCGGTGCCGCGGTAGGTGCTATGGAGCGGGGCTTGCTCGCGCGGTGGCGGCAGATGGGCGAGGTCGTCGTAGGTGAGCCAACCGTTGTTCGCGGCCATGTCGGCGGCGATGGCGCGCGCGATATCGCCGCGATAAAAATCATCCGCGCCGTGTTCGGCCAGGCGGCGCAACGTGTGGGCGAGGACCGGTTGTTGCCAGACGGTGCCTTGCGCGGGCACGGAACCATCGGCGTGGAGGAAGTGTTCGCGCGCGGACGGGCTGGCTTGGAGGTCTTTGGTGTGGCGCGTCATCACCTTGTGGCGGAAAGGCCCGATAACGAAACCCTTCTCCGCGTGGCGGATGGCGGGCGCGAGCAATTGCGCCCACGTGAGGCGGCCGCTGCCGTGGTGGCGCCACGCGTGATCGAGCGTGCGCACCATCGTGGGAATCGCGACGAGGCGGTGGCCGGTGAGTTCGTTGGGCTGGGCGTCGGGGGGAGTCGCGGCGGGAGCGAAGGTCGTGCCATTGAGCACGAGCGGCTTGTTGTCGGGCTGCATGAACAGCACCTGCATGCCTGCGCCGAGGCCGGACATGGCGGGTTCGGTGACGGCGAGGGAAAATGCGACGGCGACAGCGGCATCGATGGCGTTGCCGCCCGCTGCGAGAATTTCCTGGCCGGCGGCGGCCGCTTCGGGCGAGGCGGCGGACACGACGCCTTGGGCGCGCGCCAAGGGTTGCAGCGCGAACAGGGCGCACGCGAGGAGGGCAAAAGTTTTCATGAGCAATGGGTGGGATGCCGTGGAGGTTGCACCGGCTGGGGGAAAGGTGGGAGCCTGCTTGCAGGCGAAGCGCGACAGGAAGAATCGCCTGCGAGCAGGCTCCCACAAAGAAGAGCGGGATGTTTACAGTTGGGGTGGCGGAAGTGGTGGTTACTCGCGCGCCGCCCAGTCTGCCATGGCGTGAATCGCCGCGACGGAGTCCGCGCAGTAGCGGCGGAGGAACGCTACATCGACGGCCGCGCCTTCGCGCACGGCGTCGAGCGCGGTGGCACCGTCGAAGTTGACGTAGCTGAGTCGCAATGTGAGTTCGTCGCCCGGGCGTCCGAAAGCGGAGCCGGGGAGGGTGGCGACGCCGGTGTCGTTGAGGAGCGCTTCGGTGAGTTGGGCGGAGTTGGTGATCTGGCGCGTGGCGAACTTGGCGCGCAGCGGGGAGAAATCGGGGAAGAGATAAAATCCGCCCGCGGGAGTCGGCAGGGTGGCACCGGCGCGGCGCAGCGTCCCGGCGCAGTAGTTGCCCAGACCGGTGAGCACGGTGCGGCTTTGGTCGAGGTAGGCGGTGATTTCGGGGCTGCCGTTGAACGCGGTGATGGCGGCGTGTTGCACGGGGGCGCTGACGGAGGTGAAGGTTTCGCTGGCCACGGCGGCGATGGCGGAGGCGAGCCATTCGAGTTCGGGCGGCAGCGAGAACAAACCGAGCCGCCAGCCGCCGGCGCCGCACCATTTGCTCAGGCCGGTGGCGATGATGGTGCCTTCCGGGTAATGCGTGGCGATGGAGACATGTTGGCCGGTGTGATCGACGTCGCCGTAGATTTCGTCGGACAACACCAGCACTTGATGACGACGCGCGACGGCGGCGATTTCGGCGAGTTCGATCGCGGAGTAGGTCGCGCCGGTGGGGTTGTTGGGATAATTGAGAATGAGCAGGCGCGGGCGGACGGGGGCGGCGGCGCAATGCTGGTCGAGCGTGGCGGCGCGGAGTTTCCAGTCGTCGGATGGTTGTGTCGGCAACCACGCGAAGGAACGGCCGAGCAACTTCGCTTGCGGCACATAGGAGACCCACGAGGGGTTTGGCACGAGCAGTTCGGCGGCGTAGGCGAGCTGCGTGATGAACATCAGTTCCTTCGAGCCGGGGCCGATGATGACTTGGGCGGCGGGACGCTCGATGCCGAGTTGGCGTCGCAGGTAGTGGGCGACGGCTTCCTGCAACGGCTTGAGTCCGCGCACGGGCAGGTAGTCCTTTTGCGGGGCGGCGGCGCGGAGCGCGGCGACGACGGGGGCGGGGACGGGGAAGGGCGACTGGCCGAGGCCGAATTTGTAGATTTTGCGTCCGGCGGCCTGTAGTTGGTGACTGCGTTCGTTGATGGCCAACGTGGCGGAGGGCGGGAGACCTTGCACAGCCGGAGCGAGCGCGGACGGATGGAGTGGCGAATTCGACATAGGGAAAGCGTTGTTATCCAATCAAAACTACGTTCAGTCGCAACGGAATTGACGGGAATCTGTTCGCCCGTGCAAATGCGTAAAGTTTCCCCTTGCCAAGCGCGCGTCGCCTCTCTGTTTTCGT
>JAUXXD010000035.1 GCA_030681265.1 Candidatus Didemnitutus sp.
TGACGGATGAAAGTCCGCGGATGCAGTTTCGTTTTGCGCCGCCGTTTGCAGCCGTGCGGGTAACGCTCGGTTGCGCCAGTGATGGCATGGTTTGCGACGTCTTGGCCGTGGAGCATGCTCCCGACGCCGCTGGGGAAGCGCTGTGGGAAACCTTGCGCGCGCGACTGCGCACGATGCGCGGTTTCCTGCTCGATCATTACGCGATGGCGGTGCCGGCAAAACGTTCGGAGTGCGGAGAGTTGACCTCAAATGGTGGCAATCTCGCCGCCGTCCTCGCCGCGTGGCGCGAGACCGCACCAGCGACCTTGCGTGAGTTGACCACCGAATTCCAACGCATCGTGCCGGAGTTCGACGGCTTGGATTTTCGCACCAGTGAGCCGGATCGCGTGGAATTGCTGGCGTGCATGAACGGCGAGCGGATTCCGGCGGAGAGTTTGTCGCAAGGCACTTTGTATTTGCTGGCGGTGCTGACGCTCGCGCTCAGTCCCCATCCGCCGGCGGTGGTGTGTTTGGAGGAAGCTGATCGCGGCGTGCATCCACGCATGCTGCGCGAAGTGCGCGATGCGCTTTATCGACTGAGTTATCCGGTGGAATTCGGATTAGCGCGAGCTCCCGTGCAAGTGATCACGACCACCCATTCACCGTATCTGCTCGATTTGTTCCGCGACCAGCCGGATGAAGTTATTTTGAGCAACAAGTCGGGCCGCGATGCGACTTTTACGCGACTGTCGGATCGCGAGGATTTGCGCGAATTGCTCGGCGAGGCAAGTCTCGGCGATCTCTGGTTCAGTGGCATTCTGGGCGGAACGCCGGATGGAGCATGAAGCTGGCGATCCTCAGTGAATCGCCAGCGGATGAAGCAGCACTGCGGGTGTTGGTGGAATATGTTTTGCATGAACCCTTGGACCTCGTGATGCCCAGTTTGCGCGCGCGGGGCTGGCCGTCGGTCGAGCAAGTGTTGCCGTCGATCTTGCGCCATTTGCATTTCAACACCGACGCGCAGGGTTTGGTGGTGGTGGTGGATTCGGATGATTCGCCGGTCCACAATGAAGAGCATGAAGCTCCCGGATACCATCATCCGCTGTGCCGGCTCTGTCGGTTGCGCGCGGTATTTCGGCGGACGTTGAAGAATTTGCCGCGTTCAGTGCGGGGCCGGGCGGGACCGTTGCGCGCGGTGGGCCTGGCGGTGCCGGCGATCGAGGCGTGGTTGCTGTGCGGGCGCGACCCGACGGTGTCGGAGGCGGCGTGGACTGAGGGACAGGGGCGCGGAGTGCAGCCCTACACGCGGCGCGAGTTGAAATCGCGGGTTTATGGGACGACGCGACCGACACTGCCGCTCGAAACGCGGCGTGCGATCGAGGAGGTGCAACGCCACCGTGGTGACGTGCGGCGGCTCGAAAATGACTTTCCCTCGGGTTTCGGGCTGTTGGCGCGAGATCTGCGCGCTTGGAAAAAACATCCCCCGTCGTCCGGCTAAGCTTGCCCGTTTCAGAAACCTTCGGTCACTCTCCTTTCCTCCTACCCCCTGTATGAAATCCCCCCGTTTTTCGCTCGCGGCCTTGATGGGCGCGCAGGCTCAGGTTACGTTCAACGATTGCGCGGCCAAGTTCATGTTGATCTCGCTCGCGCAAGAACTCGCGAAAGCGGGCAACTGGGACGCCAAAGTGGTCGTCGCTCTCATCGCGGCGGTGTTGGTCGTGCCTTATATTTTATTCGGTCCGATCTGCGGCTGGTTGTCGGACCGCTTTTCCAAGCGCGATGTGTTCAACGCCGCGTTGGTGCTGCAAATCGGCGTGATGGCACTGTTGGTGGTTTCGCTGTGGCTGAAGGCGTTTGGGGGCGCTCTGGGCTGCTTCTTTTTGCTGTCGGTGCAGACGGCGATTCTCGCACCGGCCAAGCGCGGAATTATTTTGGATTATGTCGGGCCTGACCGTCTGTCGCGGATTGTCGGCTACATGGAGATGTTTACGATCACGGCGATTCTCGTCGGCTCCTTTGCGGGCGCGATGCTGTTTTCTTATTGGTCAAAGCTGACGGGCGATCCCTGGGCGGGTGCAATCAACACTAGTGGAGTGCTCGCGGTGTTGGCGGTGCTCGCATGGGGCTGGTTTCAGTTGGCGGAGCGCACGCCGGCGCAGTCCACCAAGCGGTTCAGTTGGAAACTCTGGTTGCGGCACTTCGGCGATGTGGCGGAAATTTGGCGCGAAAAGCCGCTCTGGCGCTCCACGCTTGGCATCTGCTTTTTCTACGGTGCCGGTGGCTATATCACCATGTTGATTCCGCAGGTGGCGTTCGAATTGGATCAATTGCCTTTGGCCACTGGAGCTACGGCGGCGGCGAGTGGGCTGATGATGCTGCAAATCGGAATTGGAACGATGGCGGGCACCCTAGCGGCCGGACTTTTTTCGCGGCGTGGCATCGAAATGGGTCTCGCGCCAATTGGGGGCATGATGCTCGGCGGCGCCCTCTTGGCACTGGGCATCGCGACGCCGGGGACGGGGTCGTTTACCGCGTTGCTGATTTACGCTGGCTTTGCCTCAGGACTTTTTCTGGTGCCACTCTATGCCTTCGTGCAGCAACGCGCGGGTGCCCATCGGCGCGGACGCGTGTTGGCAGGTGTGAGCTTGTTGGATAGCGCTGCCGGTCTCGCGGTGGCCGGACTCTACTGGATTGCCGCATCGGACGGCATGTTCGGTTGGTCCACGCGGACGCAGTTCCTTGGTTTGGCGGGTATTACCTTTGTGATGGTGGTCTATGCGCTGTGGCACCTGCCGCACCAAACAGTGTGCACGGTAATGCGTTTCTTCGGTTCAATATTCTACCGCGTGAAAACACGTGGCACGGAAAATATTCCGGCGACGGGCGCGTTGATAATTTGCAACCATCTCTCGTATGTCGATGCGGTGGTGTTGCAGATCGCCTCGCCGCGACCGATTCGCTTCGTGGCGTTCGGCGGTTTTACCAAGACACGCGTGCTGCGCTTTTGGATGCGAGCCGCGGGCGTCATTCCGGTCTCACCCGACAAACCGACAAAGGGCATCCGCATTGCGGTCGATGCGATCAAGAATGGCGAACTCGTCTGCGTGTTTCCAGAAGGCTCGATTTCGCGCACGGGTCAGTTGATGCGCTTGAACCAAGGCTTCGAAGCCATCGCTCGCCAAGCCCAGACGGCGGTAGTGCCGGCGGTGATTGATGGCTTGTGGGGTTCGGTATTTTCCTTCGCGGGTAACAAATACCTGCGCAAATCACCGCGACTGATGCCGACGCATGTGTGTGTGCTCTTTGGCGCGCCGATTCCGGTGGGCCGCGCTGATACAGCGTTTGCTCGCCGTGCGTTGCTCGATTTGGGCGAAGAGGCGTTTCAAGAGCGTCCACTGCTCAAGCGGCACTTGGCCCGCGAATGCGTCCGCGCCCTCGCGAAGCGTCCGCGGCACATCGAAGTCATCGATCGCACAGCGGCACGTAAGCCGGTCTCGGCCGCACAGTTGCTCGCCGTCGCCGCCGCTTTGTCGCGTCGCATTCGCAAAAACGTGCCCGAGAAACGCGTCGGCGTGGTGCTGCCGCCGGGCGCAGGCGCGCACATCGCCAATCTCGCCATCGCGTGCGCTGGGAAGATTCCCGTGAACTTGAACTTCACCGTGGGCCGCGCCGCCGTAGAAGCCGCGCTGCGCATCGGCGAAATCAAAACGATTATTACCGCTGACGCGATGCGCGCCAAGGTGCCGAATTTCCCGTTTCCGGAGAATACCCTCGATCTCAAAACCGAGATCGAGGCGATGGGGGGCAAGAAAGCGATTTTGCCGTGGTTGCTCGGTGCGTTCCTCCTGCCGAATCAATGGTATGCCGACCTGCTCGGACTCCCGCGCGTCGGCGACAACGAGGAAGCGGGCCTTCTCTTTACCAGCGGCAGTTCCGGCGAGCCGAAAGGGGTCGTGCTCACGCACCGCAACATTCTCGCCAATTGCACCCAGGTCTCCTCCCTTTCGATTTTGCCGCAAAACGCGGTCATCATCGGCTGTCTGCCGGTGTTCCACTCGTTCGGCTTCACCGTGACGATGTGGTATCCGATTCTGCGCGGGTGTCGCGTGGTGACGATTCCGAGTCCGCTCGAAACGCGCAAAATCGTGGAAGCAATCCACGAAGAAAA
>JAUXXD010000036.1 GCA_030681265.1 Candidatus Didemnitutus sp.
CGGCGAGTTCCGGTGAAAGCCCGAGTCCCTTCGCAATGAGAAACGCGACACCGGGTAGTAAAATAATTTGCACACTCAGTCCAACGATCACGGCGCGCGGCATCTCTGCGACGCGACGGAAATCGGCAAAGGTGAGACCGAGCCCCAGCCCGAACATGATAATGCCGAGCGCGAGCGGAAGGAGAGCGTTGGTGAGGATGGATGCTTCCATAGGGGTAGGGTGGAGCAAAATTTGGCGAGGCCGGAGGGGGGCGAAAACATCACGGCTGCGCCCGCCGCGTTTCGCAAACCAAGAATCGCAAATCGCGCACGGTGCGAATGACCGAATTATCCGGGCAAGAAAAAGCCCCGTGGTCGTGCAACCACGGGGCGAGAGAGAACTGTCGATGCGCTTACTCCGTCGGCGCGTTCAAGCCGCGGCGATCGAGCAAGTGTTTCACATTCGGTTTGCGACCGGCGAAATCGCGATACATCTGCATCGCGTCGAGACTGCCGCCGCGGGAGAGCAGCATCGCGCGGTAGCGATCACCGTTGGCGCGGGTGAGACCGCCGTTTTGCTTGAACCAGTCGACGTTGTCGGCATCGAGCACCTCACTCCAAATGTAGGAGTAGTAACCCGCCGCGTAGCCGTTGCTGGCGAAGATGTGATTGAAGTAGGGGCTGCGGTAGCGCGGCGGCACGGCGTCGTAATTGACCCCATAGCGGGCGAGTGCGGCGGCCTCGAATGCCATCACGGCTTCGGGCGCGGGCACTTCGTCCGGCATGAGTTGATGCCAGGCGAGATCGACGAGCGTAGCCGCGAGATATTCCGTGGTGCGGAAACCTTCGTTGAACTGCTCGGCGGCTTGGATTTTCTCCAACATCGCAACTGGGAGCGGCTCGCCGGTTTGGTAGTGCTTCGCGTAGTTTTGCAGGATCTCGGGCCAGTTTGCCCACATCTCGTTCACTTGCGACGGGAACTCGACGAAATCGCGCGGCACGCTGGTGCCGGCGAAGCGCGGATACTTCACGTCGGAGAACATCGTGTGCAGGGCGTGGCCGAATTCGTGGAACGCGGTGTTAACTTCGTCAGCGGTGAGCAGCGTCGGCTCGCCGGCGGGTGGCTTCGGGATGTTGAGATGGTTGGCGCTGATCGGCTTCGTGCCGAAGAGATGCGATTGCGCCACATAGGAGTTGGCCCACGCGCCGCCGCGTTTCGACGGGCGGGCATACCAATCGACGATGAAGAGCGCGAGGGGCGAACCGTCTTCGTTAAAGACTTCGAAGATGCGGGTGTCGTCGTGATATTTGGGCAGGTCGGGGCGTTCCTGAAAAGTGATGCCGTAGAGTTTGGTCGCAGCGAAGAACACGCCGTCGATCAACACGCGATTCATCTCGTAGTAGGGACGAACTTGCTGGCCGTCGAAATCGTAGCGAGCCTTACGAACTTTCTCGGTGTAGATCGCCCAATCCCACGGGGCGAGTTGGAAGCCGCCGCCTTCGGCGTCGATCACAGCTTGGAGATCGGCACCTTCCTTGCGCGCGTTGGCGACTGCGGGCGGTGCGAGTTGGCTCATCAACGCATTCACGGCATCGACGGTGCGGGCGGTTTGTTCTTCGAGTTGGAGCGCGGCGTGGTGTTGGTAACCGAGGAGGGCGGCGCGTTCGCTGCGGAGGCGCACGAGACGGGAAATCAACGCGGTGTTGTCGAACTCGCCGCCACGGCTGTTGCGCGTGACGGAGGCTTCGTGCAAGCGTTGGCGCAGCGCGCGATTCTTGAGCGAAGCGAGCGCTGGTTGCCCGGTGGTGTTGAGCAGGCGGATGACGAATTTGCCTTCGTGCCCGGCGGCCTTGGCGGCGACGGCCGCCGCCGCAATGGCGTTGTTGGACATGCCGTCGAGTTCTTCGCGCGTCTCCACGAGCACGGCGGAGGCGTTGGTTTCTTTGAGGATGTTTTGCGCGATGTTCGTGTGGATGGTCGCGAGCTCGGCGTTCAAGGCGCGGAGGGCCGTCTTCTGTTCCTCATTTAACTTCGCGCCGGCGCGAATGAAATCCTTGTAGTAGCGCTCGAGCAAACGGTCGGATTCGGCGTCGAGGCCGAGTGATTCGCGATTATCGAAGAGGGTGGAGATGCGCTGGAAAAGCGCGGCGTTGAGACGGATGGCGTCGCCGTGCGCTGCGAGTTTCGGCGCCATTTCCTTTTCAGTTTTCTGCATCGCCGGATTCGTGATCGTGCCGGAAAGCCCGAAAAACACGCGACTCACGCGACCGAGCGTCTGCCCCGCGCGCTCCAGTGCGGTGATGGTATTCTCAAACGTCGGAGCTTCAGGATTGTTGGCGATGAGATCGATCTCGGCGCGATGTTCGCCCATGCCCGCGATAAAGGCCGGAGCGTAATGCTCGTCTTTGATGCGATCAAAGTGCGGGAAAAAATACGGAAGCGTGCTCTCTGTGAGCAAGGGATTGTCGGTCATGGAATCAACCGTGTCGGCGGCGCTCAAGTTTGAGGCCAGTCCAACAACGAGGGCTAACGATACCGCAAAGCGGCGGCGGTGAGTTGGGTGTTGAGTAAGCATAGCAGGCGAACAGTGAAGTCGCTTCGGCTACGACACGCAAGGCTGGCTATAGTGTCACAAGCAACTTGGCGGGGGCTTAAACCAGCGCGGAATCCGACTTGGCGAACAACTCGCGCAAGGTGCGCACCAACACTTCGCGAAAGATTGGTTTAGGCAAAAACTGATCGACGCAATATTCGCGATATTTCTCCCTCACCGCATTACTCACATCCGAGCTGAAAACGATTACTTTGCCGCTGAAGGGAGCCGTGCGCACGCGCGCGACGAGTTCTAGTCCGTTCATTTTCGGCATGTGGTGGTCGGTGATCAACAAGTCGAACGTGCCGGGCGCGGCTTGGATTTTCTCCCACGCCAGCGAGCCATCTTCGACCGTGCTGACTTCATGCCCTTCGCGGCTGAGCAGCGCCGCCATCAACTCCCGCAACTCGGGCATGTCATCCGCATACAGGATGCGCAGCTTGCGGGTGGTTGCGGAAGGCGGAAAGGAGGGCGACACAGGACGGCGGTAAACAGGGCTGGGTGAGTGCAGCAAATTACACGATCTTTTCACAGCATTTTCACCAACTCTAGGGAACTCCCCTCGGCCCAATCGTAAAAAAACCCCGCCATTCGTCCTGGAATTGAGCGAAACGGCGTCGCGCGCCGCCGCACGCGGCGGGCCGGAGACCGCCCAGCACGAGCGCAGGATTGACCACTGCGGCGGTTTCGCACGCTTTGGACGCATGTCACGTTCCGTCGTGCTGCGAGATACTCCGCGTTGTCTGCGTTGCCAATTGGCGCCGCGGTGGTGCGTGTGTGCGGCGTGGCGCGAAGTCGTGTCGCCGCTCCGCGTCGAAGTCTTGATGCACTTCATGGAAGCCTATCGGCCGAGCAGCACGGGGCACTTGATCAAGCGCGTGATGCCGTCCTCGGGTCTGCATCTGTATCGCAAGGAGCGATTGCTTGAACGCGAAGTCGTGGCGGCACCGGATCGCGAACTTTGGATTTTGCACCCACAAGGTGAACCCATGCCCGCGCACTGCGACGCGGCGCACTTGCAAGTGCTGTTGCTCGACGCGTCGTGGACGCAAGCGACGGAAATGGCGCACCGTGTGGCGAAGTGGGGCCGTCGTGTCCGCCTGCCGATGCAAGGGCAGAGTCGCTACTGGTTGCGCGCACAAGCGGATGCGCAGCGCTTCTCCACGGTCGAGTCGTTGTTGTTTTTGATGAAAGCTCTCGGCTTGCACGAAGCGCACGCGGCGTTGCACGCGCAGTTCGAACTGCATGTTTGGGCGGCGTTGTGTTCGCGCGGACACAAGGCGCGCGCCAATGAATTTCTTCTCAACTCGCCCGTGCCCGCCACATATCCCGAACTACTCGCGCATCTCGCCCCACGCGTCCGCGAATGGCGCGCGTGAGCTTGCGCGTCGCCGAGGTGGAACCGTTGGCGCGAACTGGGGCCGCCAGTTGCGGATGATTGAAAATTGTTGTCGCGGGCGCTGCTGACGACATGGTGCAGGCCATGCGCAAAGTGAGCCGTTGGTTTGCAGTCGTCTTCGCCGCGCTCGCGCTTTCGTCAATGACGAGGGCACGCGAGCCGATCATCGGTGCCGGCGAGGGTTGCGAGGCTGTTTTCGAGGGATTGCCCGATGAAATTCCGGCCGTAAGTCGAATCGCACCTTCGGATGAGACGGGCGCTCCGATGATTATTTCGGGTGTGGTGACGGATGCGCGCGGAGAACCGGTGCCCGGCATCATCGTTTACGCCTATCAAACGAATGCAAAAGGCATTTACCCTCCGCTGGGGGGATTTGCACGAGGCTCGGCCGCACTCCGCCATGGTCGCTTACGCAGCTGGGCGAGGACCGACGCGCAGGGGCGCTACCAGTTTCTTACGATCCGGCCGGGCGCTTATCCCGGCACTGATATTCCGCAGCACGTTCATTTCCACGTGCTCGAACCCGGCCGTTGCACGTATTACATCGACGACCTGCTGTTCGACGACGATCCGCACCTCACGCCCCTGCAACGTCGTCAGTTACTCACCGGTCGGGGCGGCAATGGCTTGGCGGTGCCGACGCGTAATTCCGCCGGCGTCTGGCACGTGACGCGCGATATCGTGCTCGGGGCGCGGGTGGACGGTTATCCGCCGCGCCGCTAGTGCCTGTTTCGGGTGGCTCAGGATTTCTCAGTGATTTTTTCGCAGGGTGCGGCATGTTGTAGCAATGAAACGCTTGGCGCTCTTTCTACTTTGCGGTCTTGGATTTGCTCTCGTCGGCTGCGGCCCGAAGGAAGCCCCGCCGCCGGCTGTGCCGGAGAAGAGCGAGGCGCTGCAGCGGCGTGAACGATATTTCGGTGTCGAATTGGCGAACCAGCCTGGCGTTGAGTGGCGCAATAGCGGCCTCGGCGTCCGCACGTTGGTGGAAGGTGAAGGAACTCCGCCCGCGCCCACGGATCGGATTCGCGTGCACTATGTGGGACGCCTCGTGGACGGCACGGTCTTCGACAGCTCCCGCGAGCGCGGCAAGCCCGCTGATTTCACGGTCAATCACCTGATCACCGGCTGGGCGGCCGCGATGGCGACTGTAAAGCCGGGTGGGAAAGCCGAGTTTTATATTCCCCCGCACCTCGGCTACGGCGGATTGCGCGCCGGCAAAATCCCGCCGCACTCGGGCCTGATTTTCGAAGTCGAGTTGCTCGCCGTAAACCCGTGAGTTGCACCGCACGCGCGGTGTCGGGCAATCCCATCAACAGCGCCGCACCGTTCCGCGCCCGAGCAGCCAAACCGGTTTGTAATATAATACGTTACAAACTGATTGAGCCGGCGGGGCCTTCGAGGATGAGGCGGAGGGAATCGAGGCGGAGGCGCGCGCCGCTGATGGCGGTGACGGTTTGCGCGAGACGTTCGCGGGCGAGTTCGATTTCCTGCGGGCGCACGTGATCGTTGAGGTGGCGCAGATCAATCAGGCGTTGCACGTCGGCTTGGAGCGCGGTGGTGGCTTGTTGCGCGGCACTGGTTTTGAGTGCGGCACTTTGTTTTTCGGCGACGGTGGTGGCGGCTTCGAGCAGTCGTTTGAGCAAGGACGCATTGAAGCCGCGGCGCTCGAGGAAGCGGTGGATGTCGCTGTCTTCAAAATCGTCCGAGAGCGACGACGGCGTGCGCGTGGCGGTGAGGTCGTTGCTGCGCACGTCGACGACGGCGCGCACCGGCGTGGGCGCGAGGAACTGGTCAACGTGCCACCGCGAGTCGGCGACGGTCTCGAGCACAAAGATGGCTTCGAGCACCAGATTGGGTGCGTCGGACTCGATCAAGCCGAATGCGGTCGTGCCTGCGGGCGAGTTGATCAGCAAATCGATCGAATCTTGCACGAGCGAATGATCCGCCGAGACGAAACGAATGTCTTCACGCGCAATCGCGCGGGTGCGCGCGAAAGTTGCAAGCATGCCGTCGGCGGGAATCGACGGGAAACTTTCCACGAAGGCGTGACTCGGATCGAGCGTCACGTCGCCGTTCTCGTCCTCTTTGATGCGCACGCCGAAGTGGTCGAATAGGTCGATGAGGAAATCGCGCAGGAACGGATCAGCATCGGCGGCGCGAACTTGTTCGATCACGCGCGCGGCGACGTCGGGATTGAACGAGTTAAGTTCGAGCAAGCGGTCGCGGCCTTGCTTCATCTTGGCAGTGAGCTCGGTGCGGAACTTCGTGGTTTCCGCGATCAACTTGTCGAGTCCGGCGCGACCGCGGGTCTGGTCGCTTTCGTCGAAGGCGAGTGCGAATTCCAGCAGCCGCTCCCGAAATTTTTCCTGATAATCGTTGCCGCCGTGCAGGGGGGTTTCGAAGGCGTCGAGGCCGCGATGATACCACTCGGCGACACATTCCGCGGCGCTGCCGGCGATGAAGGGCACATGGATGCGAATCGTCTCAGTTTGCCCGATGCGGTCGAGGCGACCGATGCGTTGTTCGACGAGCCCCGGATTAAGCGGCAAATCGAAGAGCACGAGGTGGTGCGCGAATTGAAAATTGCGGCCTTCGCTGCCGATCTCGGAGCACAGCAGCAATTGCGCGCCGTCCGCTTCCGCGAACCACGCGGCGTTGCGGTCGCGTTGCACGAGCGGGAGGCCTTCGTGGAAAAGCGCAACTTTCGCGCTGGTGCGCTCCTGCAGCGCAGCTTCAATCGCGAGCACCTTGCGCTGCGAACGGCAGATCAGGAGCACTTTGGCCGGACGCTTTTCCTCCAGAAAAGCCACGAGCCAATCCATGCGCGGATCCTCTTTAAAGGAGTAACGAATATCGGCGACTTCACCGGTTTCTTCCGCCCGCAATTCGCGAGCGACGCGCGCCAGTTGGTTGAGATTCGTTCCGGTGAGCGGCACGGGGTGGTATTGGCGCTGGGGGAATCCCGTCATCGCCGCGCGCGTGTTGCGGAAGACGACGCGGCCCGTGCCGTGTTGATCCAGTAACGTGCGCAACAGCGCCTCGCGCGCAGTGGGCCGGCCCTTGCTCAGCGCTTCAAGATGTTCGCTCAATCGTGCGGGATCGCGCACGAAAAGTTTTTGCAGCGTGGCGTGATCGGTCGCCGTCAGGAGCTTTTTCTCAATGATCTTGCCGGCAACGCCCGCGACCGTGCCGAAGCGTTTGGTCTCGGCGATATAGGCGGCGAAGTCCGTGTAGCGATCGGGGTCGAGCAAACGGAGGCGCGCAAAATGTCCTGCGACGCCAAGCTGCGTCGGCGTGGCCGTGAGTAACAGGAGTCCGGGCGTCAGCGCGGCGAGTTTCTCCACCAGCGCATATTCGGGGCTGACCGAATCGGGCGACCAGACGAGGTGATGTGCTTCGTCCACCACCACGATGTCCCAGCCCGCGCTGCAGGCTTGTTCGCGTCGCACCGCGCTCCGCGCGAGGAATTCGACGCTGGCGAGTGCGAGTTGCGCGGAGAGAAATGGATTCTGGCCCGGCTCGCTTTGTTCGATCGCGCCGCAGCGGTCCTCGTCGTAGATGCTAAACCACCAATTAAAACGGCGCAGTAATTCGACGAACCACTGGTGCGTGAGCGATTCCGGCACGAGCACGAGCACGCGGCGGATGCGGCCGGTCACGAGGAGCCGTTGCATGATCAAGCACGCCTCGATCGTTTTGCCCAACCCGACTTCGTCAGCGAGCAACACGCGCGGGACCTGGCGCGCGGCGACTTCGTGGAGAATGTAGAACTGGTGCGGGATGAGCTGCAACCGACCGCCTAGAAAACCCCGCACCGGCGACTGACGGAAGCGCGCCTGCGCCTGCAAAACGCGGTAACGCAAATCAAACACCTCGCCCGGATCCGCTTGGCCCGCCAGGAGGCGCTCGGGCGGAAAGCTGACATTCGTGACGTCCGAGATCGCGTTTTCACACAGGCGGCGTCCACCGCCGACGTAGGTGAGCAGGCCGTCGTTTTCCTCGACGGATTCGACGACCAGCTTCGCGCCTTCGCGGGGCGTGACAGTTTCGCCGATGGCAAATTGCACACGTTTCAGCACGGGCGTGCCGAGGGCGTAGAGGCGGGTTTCCCCGGCGGCGAGGAAGGCGATATTGATGCGCCGCGCGCTCAAATCCACCGACGCCACAACCCCGAGACCCAACTCGGGTTCCCGTTCACTCAGACAACGCTGACCAACGACACGAAGCGACATCGCACCATCAGGCCAACCGCACGGCGGCTTTTCAACTCAGTTTCGAAAATCGCGCGGAATCACTCAGCGCTCCACGAATGATTTGAAGCCGCCATACGCCATCCGGCTGCAATCGAAGGGCATTTTCTTGGAATCTGAGCAGAGCGCGCCGAGAACTGGATCCTTCATGGCCTTGGCGTTCACTTGGTCGCGGTGCTTCTTGGATTTGTAGGTGATGAACGAAAACACCACGGTTTCTCCCGCTGTGGTTTTGGCGATGGTATGGAACGACAGCATCCCGCCGATATTCAGGTCGTCGCCGACGCATTCCATGTAGGAAAGGGCGCCGTGGCTCATCCAGACCTTGGCGGCCTTCTGAGCCAGCTTGCGGTAGGCTGGAAGTTTTTTCTTCGAGACGGGCAAAACGAAACCATCGACATATTTGGGCATGGGAAACTCCGTGGATTGGGGGTTGACGCGGATTCTACACTCCGCGGTTCGTGATGCAAAGTGTGGAATTTGAGTCGTCCGCCGGAAAATTCCCGTTACCGTTCCGCTGATGGAATCTTCCCCTTGGCACGAGTTGGACGACGAACTTCTGCTGGATAAAAAGATTTCCCAACTCGGGCTCACGTTGACGGACACGTCGTTGCAACCGCTCGTGCAACAACTTTACGACGAGCTCGCGCAGCGTGGTTTGACGTTTCAACCACCGTGTCACGTCGGGGATGAGTGGTTCGTGCCGGTGGGGATTCCGGCGATTTGCGTGCCGTTTTTTCTGG
>JAUXXD010000039.1 GCA_030681265.1 Candidatus Didemnitutus sp.
GGCGACGGCGGCGGCGGCGACGCGCTTCGTCGAAGCACTGAATCGCGAACCCGCTTTCGATCAGGTCGTGCTCATGAGTGACCCCGCTGTGCGCGAAAGTCTCGGACGCGAATTGTTCGAGCAACGCTTCACGCTGCTGTTTCCTCTTTGGCTGAACGCACGCACCGCAGCTTACGCGAGCAGCGGTGGCGAACCAACGGGATTTTCTAACTGGCTCGCGCGCGACGCCGCGAAGGCACTCGAACAATTTTTGATCACTCCCGAGGCGCTCGCGTTTGCCGACGTGATTCCATCCGACCCTTTGCTCCTGCTGCCCGGAGCCGTTGCGCGGTTGCAGGAAGGTCGCGGGTTTTCCGCCGTGCCGACGACCACGCTCGTGTGGGCGCGACTGGCCTCCTCTCCGCTCAGCGAGGCGGGACAAGCGCCGGTATTTGCCGCCATCGCGCAGGTCTCAGCAACGGTGCAGTTGGAGCATTCGCAATTCGCCGTCGCTTACACCGGCGTAAACCGATTCGCCGCGGCCAGCCGCTCTCGCATCGAACGAGAAGTTACGTGGCTAAACATCTTTTCACTTCTGGCTGTGTTGACCGTGGCCTTCACTTTCATCCGCCGACCACATCGCGGCCTGCATTTGTTACCCGTGGTCGGACTGTCTGTGCTCGGGGCCTGGGTGGCTGCGACTCTGGTGTTCGACCGGTTGCACATCATGGTGTTCGTGATTGGTTCGTTGCTGACCGGCGTGGCCATCGATTACGGATTCTATCTTTTCATGCAGGCACCGGCAGGGCCGGACGAAAAATATTGGGCCAAGGTTCGCCGGCTGACCAAACCCCTGTTGGCGAGCTGCCTGACCGCCGTCGCTGGCTTTTCGCTGCTGCTGTTCTCCGATTTGCCCTTCATCCGCCAGCTCGGCGTATTCGTCGGCGCCGGTCTGGTCGGCGCACTCGTCGCCGCCGTGCTTTATTTTTCCACGGTCAAAAATCATTTTCTCGAAACCCGCAATTTTCGCGGCGGATCCGCCTTGCCGAGCGGTTTGCGCCGCACTCTGCGACGGCTGCTCATCGCGCTGTGGATCATCGCGCTGCCGGGACTGGCTATGCTGCAATGGAAAGATGACATCCGTGAATTGGAAATTCCCTCTCCCGAACTCAAACAGGAATACGCGCGCCTCACCGCCCTGTTCGGCGAGGAGGAAGGTCGGACGGTTTATCTCACCTACGGCAACAACGTCAGCGAAGCCCGTGCGTCACTCGCGAAATTAGAGGCATGGCTGGACGCGACTAGCGGCGGACATTCCACCGCCATCGGACTCGGCACCGTGGTGCCGACCGTGGCGGCGCATACCGCCGCCGTAGATTTTTCTCGCGCCCACCCGGAGTTTGCCGGCCAGTTGCGCGTCGCATTGATTGCGGCCGGTTTTGACGATGCGGAATTCGCGCCATTCTTCGCGGCCTACGATCACTATGCAGTTAACGCCGACGCCTCCAATTACACGACTGCCCTCGATGCGCTGCAGACCAAGCTCACCGGACCGATCGGATTACTGCTGCACGTGGGCCAGCCGTTGAGCTGGTTCGTTACGCTCGTGCGCGCGGCGCCCGTGGTGTCGCCGCCGTCCGATACTAATACCGTCACCAGCGGGCAGCTCCAGACGCTCAACCATGTTTTCAGTTGCTACCGGCAATCCGCGCTGTGGCTCAGTCTGACCGGCTTTGCGTTGGTGGGTGCGGGTGTGTTTCTCACCTATGGCTGGCGCGATGGCGCGCGCATTTTTGCCATCCCTTGCGGCGCGTGTCTCGGTATCTTCGGCGTGTTCGGCTGGTTCGGTCATCCGCTCAATCTTTTCCATTTGCTCGGAGCTTTTCTCGGCGTGTGCCTGACGCACAACTATTCCATCTTCTCCGCAACGTCCGCGTTTCGCCGCGAGCCCACTCCGGTCTCGGTGCGGCTGTCGGCGTTAACCACCGCCGCTGCTTTTGGTGTGCTGGCACTGAGCGGCATTCCCGTGGTGCGCGCACTTGGTTCGACCGTCTCGCTGATGGTGCTGGCCGCGTTGCTCGTCATCGAACTCGAACATCTCTCCGCGTTGGGTAAAAAATCATGAGGCATGCGCTCCTCATTGCGTGGACGAAAACGTTGCGCCGACGCGGCGATGATCACGCTGTGGTGCAAGCGAAGGACGGCGCCATCGTCACCTTTCGCGAACTCGACACGCGCGCCGACGACTGGCTCGCGCAACACGTGGCGGAACCGAATTCCTTGCAGGGTCGCGCGGTGATTTTTGCTGCGCCCAACGGCATCGATTGGTTCGAGATTTTTATCGGTCTGCTCAAGGCTGGCGCAGTCGTGGTGCCGCTCGACGCCAACGAACCGCCGGTCGCGCAACGTCGGCTCGCGGTCTCGATTCGCGCCGCCGCCTGGTGGAATGGCACGAAACTCGAACTGCTGCCCAACGCGCGGCGTTACCGCGATCCGTCACTCTGCCTCATCAAGCTCACCTCCGGCACCACCGGCCAACCGCGCGCACTGGTGTTCACCGCGAACCAGTTGCTCGCCGACGCCCGTCAAGTGACCGTCACCATGGGCATCCGGCCGCGCGACTTAAATTACGCGCTGATTCCACTCGGGCATTCCTACGGACTGGGCAATTTGACCGTGCCTTTGCTCGCGCATGGCGTGCCACTCGTCTGCGGCAGCGCGCCGTTACCTCACGCCATCGCCACCGATTTTTCCAACTGGCAACCGACCGTCTTCCCCGGCGTCCCGACGATGTGGCGAGCGCTGGCGGCGTCGGATCTGGCTTTGCCGAATTTGCGCTTGGCGATTTCCGCTGGAGCACCGTTGCCGCCCGAGGTGGCGCGGAATTTCGCTGAGCGCTTCGATCAGCCACTGCATAATTTCTACGGATCAAGTGAGACCGGTGGCATCAGCTACGACCGGACCGGCACGGCCACTCTCGCCGGCCACGTAGGTCGTGCGTTGCGCGGCGTGCAATTGATCGCGCGCTCCGGCCAGCGACTGCAAGTGTGCAGCGCGGCAGTGTTGACGCACGGGAATCGTCAACGCGGCAACTGGATCATGTCTGATCGCGCGGAACTGGATGCCCGCGGCAAGGTGACCTTGCTCGGCCGGCGCGATTCCACCGTGAAAATCGCAGGCCGACGGGTAAATCTCGGCGAGGTGCGCGAACGGTTGTGCCGGTTGACCGGCGTGCGTGACGCGTGGGTGGATTTTTGTGGCGGCGCTGAGCCGACGTTGCGCGCGGTGCTGGCGACGGATCGGCGCGTGAGCGAATTGCGCGCCGAATTGCACGCCGACACGGCGGCGTGGAAAGTGCCGAAGAAAATAACCGTGATGTCCTCGCTGCCGCTGACCGCGCGCGGCAAGATCGACACGCGCGCCTTAGCTGCGTCGGCTTAGTCGGCATGTAGGAGCCAGTTTGCAGGAGGGGCGAAACGTCAGCTCCCGGAGAACGCGCTCAATCGCCTGCCAGCAGGCTCCCACCATGGGCCGTAAATTTCCCCGGGTATTTGAGGTGATGGTGTTTACTCAACAGTCGCGAAAATGATTTTCTCGCGGCGGTGGGTGTTGGCCCCATCGACGGCGCTGTCCCCAAGACGTATCTTGCGACCATGAATCTCAATTACCTCCTCGGCCTGCTCTTGTTTATTTTTTGGATCGTTGCGCTGGTCGACTGCATCAAGGGCAACAGTCCGAACAAGCTGCTCTGGATCGTGCTCATCGTCTTGGTGCCTTTTCTCGGCTCGATCCTCTATTTCCTACTCGGTCGTAGTCCGGCTCGCGTCTGATTTCGCGCCGCGTCTCGGGCAACGCGCTTAAGCGGAGCCCGTGTCCACGCTGTCCACGACGCCGCCGGTCACGGCGAATTTCATCACCTCACCGGAAGCGAGATGCTCGATGGGACGAACCCGGTCGCGCTTCACGAGATAAAGTTGCCCCGCGACATTGTAAGCCTGCGGGACGTAGACGGCGACATAGCCTTCCCCGAGTTTGTAATTTTCCAGATCTTCGCTGGTGAGAAAGCCCATCATCCAGACTTCCTCGGCGAGCACGTTGACCAACACGGCTTGGTTGAAGCGACGCTTGTTGCCGACGAACGCTTCGAAGAAATCGCGCAAAGTAGAATAGATAAAACTCACACCCGGCGTCTGCTCGATCCAACCGTCCACGACCTTGAACATCCGGCGCATGAAAAAATAGGAGGCGAACCACCCGACCAGCACCACCGTGGCCAGCACGAGCACGAAGCCAACCCCGGGATATTTCACGTAGTCACGGAGGATGCCGTCCACCCCCTCGAACAACCAGACCAGCGTCACGACGGTGAGGGCGATCGGCGCGATCACGAAGATGCCCGACCAGAAATACCGCAGCAGGCGGCTCATGGCGCGGGAGGGTCGGCGTTTTCCAGAAGTCATGGGTAGAAAAGCGGCAATGTTTGGGCGGACGAAATCAGCGTAACTGCGCTTTGAAGAGCGACGCCTCGATTTCCACCAAGAGCGAGGAACGGCAGATGTCGGCGCGGAGGTAGGATACGCGGTCGCCGTCCCGCAGCAGTTGTTCCTCTAAAATAGTCGCGACCATGGGCTGATCTTCCGCGTGCCGCACATACACTTTGAAATGACGGGCAACACCGTGTCCGGCGCCCAGTCCGGGCCCCAGCCCACAGGCCGTGGCGATGCCTTGCAGATTTTCCAACGTGCACGCCAATTGCAGTCGCGTGCTCTCCGGCGCGATTGAGGCATGACCGCGAATCGCCGCCGTGCCGGAAATGAATACCGTAGCCCCATCGGAACCAGCGACCACGCTTGCCCGGGCAAAACTGGGAGCGCGCGGACCGTAGTCGCCGGGATAATCGTAGGCCGCAACCTGCAACGGATTCTCCACATGGCGCGGCACCGCGTCGCACGCGGCAAAGACCACTGTCAACATGTCCGCGTCGCACCCGACCGCGGAAGCAGACGGCAACTGCGCGTTGAAGTTGAGGCCGAAGTGCGCCTCGAACGCGAGGGAGCGCCCGCGGCAGAACAGTCGATAGTTTTCCATACCCTCGGGGCCGGCATGGTTGATCGCTGGCACATAATTCCAAATTCGCGCGAGATGGAAGCCGCGCGACGCCTTAAAAATATTTGCATACAATCGGTGCGACGCTTCTTCCAATCCGACGGTGAGCGGCAACGAAGCGCAGCCGAAGAGCCAACCATTGGTTTGAAAGAGCAAAAAATCCCCGTGCTGCCCGACGGAATCCGTCGAACCAAAAAGCGCTTCGTTCCTCTCCCCCGCCAACACCGGCACGCCTACGGTAAAGGCTTCGCGTGGCCCGAAGGTGATTTTTAATGAGGGAAGTTCTGTCGCGGAGAGGGACATGATGAATTACTTCGCAGGAATTGCGTGATTGATCTCGGGGAGGCGACGCGCCGTGTGTTTGAGCCAGAGTTGCCGCGCGGCGATGGCGATGACGAGCAACGCGACAGTGGCGAAAGCGTAGCGGCCGTTGCCCTCCATGATCGCCACTCCACCAAACACGAGTGCCACAATGTAACCGGTCATGATCGCGCTGGAGACGACCAAGTAGGGCAAAAGCGACACGCGCAACAGACCAAGCAGATAATTCTGCGCCCAGAACGGCGGGCCGGGCGTCAGCCGCACAATCAGCGCAAGCTGCCAGGGTCCAACCGCCGTAGTCTCCGGCAGTGAAAATCCGCACCAAGTCAGCAATCGCCTCACGAGCGGACGCAGCGCGCGATCCGCCAGCCAGTAGGTGAGCAATAAATTAATCACCACCGCCGCCACCGACCACGTGATCACCCAACCCACTCCGAGCGTCGGCGCGAACACCGGCCCAGCAGACAGCGTAAAAAGCATCATCGGAAAACCCACCGCTGGCAGCAGCGCCATCGCGGTGAAAAAAACCAACGGGCCCGCTTCGCGCAAGCCCAGCACCACTCCATTCACGGCATCACCGACGCCCATTTTCATTCCAACCAGCACCGCCGTCGCGACGATCGCCAAAAGTGCGCCAATCAGAAGGAGCTGACTTTTTGTCCCAAAGGGACGCCGTGTCGGAGTGAGTTGTTTCATGAGCCGAGCTCAGTGTGCGACTCCCTTCGCCTGATGTCACATGGTTTGCTATGGAGTGACCACCCCATAGCCGGATCGTCATTCGTCGTTCAAGGTGGAGCGTTGCTCCGCGCTCCGGCGGTTCCTTTTGCATGTCTCCGTTCATCAAGTCCGTCCTGTTCGGTTCCACCCTGTGTGTGGTCGTGTTGGCCAACGAGTCGCCACCCACTCCTCCTTGGGCGGCCAGCGCACTGACTTTTGAAACCGGCGTGCTCTGGGAAATCGGCACAGGCACACCTTTCGCATACCACCTCGTGCCCGCGCAACTCTCGTGGCGCTCCGCGGAATTCTGGCACCGTGAATATTCCGACGGAACGCGCCTCGTCCTTCGTCACCGGCTCACGCTGCTGGTCGATCTGTTGCAAAGCGGACCGGAGTCCCGCTATCTCGGATTCTCCGCTTCGCCTTCACTGGAATGGTGGAATCGCTCCGCCACCATGTCGCTGTTCGCCGGTATCGGCGGCGGTTTCGGACTCACTGATTCGCGCGGAAACACTGGCGGACTCGGTCAGGACTTTACGCTCAACTGGTTTATTCGCGGTGGCATCGAACAGGCCATCGCGCCCGGGCGCAGCGTGAGCGCGGGGTTGATGTATCAACACTTGTCCAACGGCGGCATGACCACCCCGAATCCGAGCATCAACGCGCTGGGCTTCACGCTTGGCTACAGTTGGCGCTACTGAACGAAACAGAAATGAAACGTCGGATCAGTCACCACGAAACACACCTAAGACACCAAATGATGAAGCTCCGAAAAACCGTCGGCCTGGCGGGAGTTTCCTCCGTGTTCTTGATGTGTTTCGTGGTGGCCAAATGACTGACCAATAGCTCCCGTGCGGCTCCTGCTCATCATCAACTTGGCCGGAAAATTGGCGGCGGTCTTTTTGTTCCAAAGCAACCTGAGCACCGCGCTGTCGTTGTGGTTCGGACCGGACTTGCTGCTGGCATATCACTTTTTTGCTCCGCGAGCGCAGGGTCTGGTGCGCATGCACCGACGTTTTGCCACGATGCAGCGCGAGGTGTGGCTGACGATTGACGACGGTCCTGATGCCGACGACACGCCGAAAATTTTGCAGCTACTCGCGGCGCACGAGGCCAGCGCAACTTTTTTTGTGATCGGTGAAAAAGCCGCCGCGCATCCGGAGCTGATCAATGCCATCGTCGCGGCCGGCCATGAGGTGGCCCACCACACGCACACGCATCCGCTCGCCACTTTCTGGTGCGCGTCACCCGCTCGAGTCGCGTGGGAACTCGACGCGGCATTGAACACGTTGCACCGCGCCGGAGTGCGACCAACGCGATTTCGTCCGCCGGCCGGAATTAAAAATCTTTGGCTGGCGGCGGCGCTTCGGTCACGTGGACTCACCGGCGTGGGTTGGAGCGCACGCGGCATGGAGTTGTGGTCGAGCGATGCCGAGAAAGTTGCGGCACGTGTGCTACGCGGTCTCGCTCCCGGAGCGATTCTGTTGCTCCACGAAGGACCGGCAGTTCCCGACGCAATTCGCCTTCACGCCATTCGTCGCGTGCTCGAACGGCTGCGCGAATCGGGTTACCGCTGCATCATCCCGCGAACGTCGCAATTGGCGAATTAAGTTTGTCACCGATTCTATCTCAGAAGATTGGCCACCAAAAACACCAAGAACACAAAAACAGTCGGAGCAAATTGGCATCGCGCCCATGGGCGCGCCAGATGTCCGCAGATCGGACCGACCTATTTTGTGTTTTCGTGGCCAAAGATCTGAATCACGACAGCGTCGCGATCGACTGAAGCGGAAAAAGATTTTGCCACCAAGAACGCAAAGTCAGTTTTGCCATGCCAAGCAAGTCGTCCCCGCGCCTCTAGGCGCCTTGCTGGCCTCGATTGCCACCGGATACCTTGTGTTTTTCGTGGCTAACAATTCGGCTCACCACTGCGCCGCAACCAGCGCAAATGCACGCCGGCCACAATCACGCCCAGCACGGTGCCGGCGAGAACGTCGAGCGCCACATGCTGCCGCGTGGCAATGGTGGAATAGAGGATGCCGACGCACCACAGCCAGTTGAGCATGCGCGCCGAGCGACTCGCGTTCATCTGTCGCAGTAGTCGCTCGAACCAAACCGCGCTGAACACGGCAAAGGCCACATGCAGCGACGGACACGCGTTGCCCGCCGCATCAGTAGATTTGAGCCAAGCGATTGACTGGTGCTGCGACCAGTCGATGTCTGGCGCCGGCACCGCGGTTGGCCAAAAAAAGAAAATTCCGAGACCAACGGCACTCAGCGCCACCCATGCCACGGCCATGGACCAAAGCTCGCGCCGGTCGATTACCAGCGCTGGTGCCAGCGACACATATAACCAGAGCGAAAAATAAAGCGGCAGCGCGGCGGGCTGGAATCCGATCCACCGATCAACCGCCGTGAACGGGATGATCGTGACTGGAAACTGCGGATGATTGAGCACCCAGAAATAGACCGTGAAGAACACCATCATCCCCAGCGAAGTGCCGACCAACTTGATCGGCCACGACACGAACAGACGCGCGCACGCCTCCGACCAACGAAACGTTTTTGTGCCCTGAATTAGGCGGGAGTGCGAACGCGCCGGATTCACTTTCGGTTATCGTGCTTCTTCTTGTCCTTGTTCTTGTCTTTGTCCTTGTCGCGACCGTCACCGTCCGAGTCGCGTTCGTCGTGATTTTTGTTCTGCGGGTGAACATCGCGACGGTTATCATGCTTGTCCTCATGTTGGAGTCGCACGCGGGTGCCAAAATAATTGGACGGGTAACGGCCCACGACTTTCTCGTGATAAGTGTAGGGCCGGTCAGTGAACATGTTCACCGTCACACTGCGGCCGAAATCGATGCGCACAAAATCGGGCAAGTTGCGGTTCGAGCGCCATTGGCCGCGTTCCAAGTAGAACCACATCTGGTCGGACTGGCGGTAATAGACATCGTCGCCCGGATAATAGTAGTAGGCGCGGCTGCGCTGATACCAATGACCACGGTGTTCCCACTGGTGCGGACCGTGGCTATCGTTTTCCTGCACCACGATGACGACGGCGGGAGGCGGCGGAGGCGCACGACGCCCGAGCCGGATGTCGATGGTGACGTTATCGAGAAGATCGGCGCGAGCGCTGGCCGCGGAGATCGCGAGCAGCACGAAGGAGAGGAAGATCAATTTTGTTTTCATGGAGTTGATGACCCCAGCAAAGGAGCATGGTAACTGCGCCCATGGTGTTTTCGTGGATTAGCAGAGATAACCCCAGCGCGCCTCCTGGCCGCCACGCCGCGGCCCCTGCAAGTCGGTGGCGAGTGATGGTAGGTGAATACCCCATAGGGTCAGGCCCCATTGTTGATTGGAAAGACCTAGGGCAATGTAACGCTATTCTTGAATGAAAAAGAAAGGCACCAAATCCCTCTCACCAAAGACGACACTTTTGCCCAAGTGTCCCACGGGAATCCAAGGCCTCGACGAAATCACAGGCGGCGGGTTGCCCTGCGGACGCCCGACACTGATCTGCGGCGGCGCGGGTTGCGGCAAGACGTTGCTGGCCGCGGAATTCCTCGTGCGCGGCGCGACGCAATTCGACGAGCCGGGTGTGTTCATGGCTTTCGAGGAAACCGAGGGTGAACTGAAGGCCAACGTCTCGTCCCTCGGTTATGATCTGGCGGGCCTCGTCCGCCGAAAATTGATTGTGGTGGACTACGTCCATATCGAGCGCAGCGAAGTCCAGGAAAGCGGCGAGTATGATCTCGAAGGATTATTCGTTCGGCTCGGGCACGCGATTGATTCCATCGGGGCGAAGCGCGTGGTGTTGGACACGATGGAGGTGCTCTTTGCCAGCCTGCCCAACGAGGCGGTATTGCGGAGCGAACTGCGACGGCTCTTCCGTTGGCTCAAGGACAAAGGCGTGACCGCCGTCATCACCGCGGAGCGCGGCCGCGAATCGCTCACGCGCCACGGGCTGGAGGAATATGTTTCCGACTGCGTCATCTTGCTCGACCACCGGGTCAACGACCAGATCGCCACGCGACATTTGCGCGTAGTGAAATACCGCGGCGCCCTGCACGGCACCAACGAGTTTCCCTTCCTCATCGGCGAAGAGGGCCTGAGCGTGCTGCCTATCACATCGTTGGGGTTGCATCACAACGTGACGAACGAGCGCATTGCCACTGGTATCCCACGGCTCGACGCCATGCTCGGCGGGCGCGGTTTTTTTCGCGGCAGCAGCATTTTGCTCACCGGCACGGCCGGCACCGGCAAGACGATCATCTCCTCCAATTTCGCCGAAGCTGCCGGGCGTCGCGGCGAGCGTGTGCTCTTCTTTTCGTTCGAGGAATCGCCCAACCAAATCGTGCGCAACATGCATGCCATCGGGTTGCGCTTGGAACCGCTGGTGAAACGCGACTTGCTGCGCTTTCACTCCGCCCGACCCTCGCTTTGTGGTCTGGAAATGCATCTCGCCACGATGTTCAAAGAGATCGCCACGTTTCAGCCACATGTGGTCATCGTGGACCCCATTACCAGTTTGATGGAGCTAGGCACCGTCTCCGAGGGCAAGGGTATGGTCACGCGCTTGATCGATTATCTGAAGGCCAGACATATCACTTCGCTCTTCACCAGTCTGACCCAAGGTGGTCACGCCCTGAATCAAAGTGAGGGCGGTATGTCCTCGTTGATGGATGCGTGGATGTTGCTGCAAGATTTCGAGGGCAACGGCGAACGCAACCGCGTGTTTTACGTGCTCAAGGCGCGCGGCATGGCGCATTCGAACCAGATCCGCGAGTTCCTGATTTCGGACCACGGCATCGACATCGTTGACGCTTACATTGGACCCAGTGGCGTGTTGACCGGCTCCGCCCGTGTGGCGCAGGAAGCACTCGAAAATGCCGCCGTGCTGACCGGCCAACAGGAGGCCGCTCGACTCAAACGCGAAGTGGAGCGCAAGCGCACGGCCATCGAACGCCAGATCAGCGGGCTGCGCTCAGACTATGAAGCCGAAGCCGAGGAACTGCGGCGCATTGCGGAACAGGTCGGCACCAGCACACTCAAATTAACCACCGAACGCGCGGCCTCCGGGCTCCTGCGCCAAGCGGATGCCAAAGTGGCAGCCAACAGTCGGGGCAAAGCCAAGCCACGCGAGGCAAACCTGTGATAACCCAACCCAAAAAACGCCGACTCCTTGCCCGGCACGCAATCGGTCCCCCCTGGCAACTGCGCCTTTACGTGATCGACTCGACTCCCAAATCGGTGACGGCATTTGCGAACCTGAAGTCGTTTTGCGAGACCCACCTCAAAGGCCATTATCGGATCAAGGTGATTGATCTGCAGAAGCATCCCCACCTCGCCAAAGACGACCAGATCCTCGCTGTGCCCACCGTAGTGCGCCGGTTGCCAAAGCCCATCCGCACGATCATTGGCAACCTGTCCGATACCCAACGCGCACTTATCGGCCTGGACTTGCGGCCGGTCGCTCAACCGAGACCACCATTCTGAAAGCCAAGAAGACCAGCCGGGCCAAGCCGGTCACCACCAAGTTCCCCCGCCACCAGCCCAAGGACAATTATGTGCTGCGCCTGTTCGTGGCGGGAGCCACCACCCGCTCGCATCAAGCCGTGCGGCGCGTCCGGGTGTTGTGCGAAACCATCCTGAAAGACCGGGTCAAACTCGAAGTGATCGACATCTATCAGCAGCCCGCACTGGCGCGCGCCAACCAGATCGTCGCCACGCCGACGCTCATTATCGTTCTGCCGCTGCCATTACGCCGGTTCATCGGTAACCTCACCGACATCACCGAACTTTTCAGCCTGTTGGATTTAGGGGTTAAAAATAAAATCATCCTGTGAAAAAATCCCGTCCTCAGCCCGTCCGCGCCAAGCCTGCCCGCTTGCCTCACCGCAAGCCGGCGAAGGTGGACGAACTCGCCGAGCTTCGTGGGCGCCTCGCCGAAGCCACCGAGACGCTGCGCGCCATCCGCGGCGGCGAAGTGGACACGGTAGTTGTGGCAAGCAAGCAAGGTCCGCAAGTTTTCACCCTCGAAGGCGCCGAGCACGCCTACCGCGTGCTGATCGAATCCATGAACGAGGGCGCACTGACGCTGACGTCCGACGCCGTCATCCTCTACGCCAACCAATGTTTTGCCCAGATGGTTCGGCGTCCTCTGGCGCAGGTGATAGGCATTTCCTTCCGCCACTTTCTTTTCGCCGATGATCGGGCCCGGCTCAAGCCGCTGCTGAAGCAGTCTGCCGCCTCGGGCGCCAAGCTCTCCGTGCTGCTCAAGATCAGCGACGACTCGCAAATGCCGGTGCAACTCTCCCTCCGTCCCATGGCCCGGGAAAAATCCGAAAGCACGATCTTCGGTCTCGTGGTCACTGACATGACCGAGGCGCGGCGCAGTGAGGAACAACTGCGCGCCTTGGCGCACCGGGTAGTGCAGGTGCAGGAAGCCGAGCGCAGCAGCGTCGCGCTCGATCTGCACGATCACATTACCCAACCACTGATTGCCGTGCTGTTCAGCAGCCAGGCGTTGGCGAACAAGCTTTCGCAGCACGACGGCCCGGCCAAGCGTGAGGCGGTAAAACTTCGCACGTTGCTCGGCCGCACCGCCGACGAGGTGGAACGCATCGCACGCAATCTGCGGCCGAGCATCCTCGACCAGCTCGGCCTCTTCGCAATGCTACGCGTCACCTGCAACGAATTCGCGACGCGCACCGGCCTTGCAGTCAAGCTGGAGGGCGCGCCCTTGGTCGTGCGGCTGCCCGCCGACGCCGAACTGGCACTCTACCGCATCGCGCAAGAGGCCCTGAAAAATATCGAGAAGCACGCCCACGCCAAGCACGTCACCGTTTCACTGCGCCCAGCAGGCGCCTATGTCCAGTTGGTGATCAATGACGACGGGATCGGCTTCGACGAAAAGCATCACGCCGCCCGGCGCAGCGACCAAGGAATCCTCGGACTAGCCGGCATGCGCGAGCGCGCCGCTTATGTGGGCGCCACCCTCACAGTCAAATCCGGCCGGCGTGCCGGCACCGAAATCGAAGTGCGC
The DNA here is from genome assembly GCA_030681265.1 of Candidatus Didemnitutus sp. Classification (GTDB taxonomy): domain Bacteria; phylum Verrucomicrobiota; class Verrucomicrobiia; order Opitutales; family Opitutaceae; genus Didemnitutus. The sequence continues at coordinate 13,166 of JAUXXD010000039.1, forward strand.
ATCCCCCATCCGACCGGCACCACCACGGCGGCTCAGTCTGCCGCCTAAGGCATGTATCCAAACCTCTCCACAATTTCCTCAGCCCGTCATGCTGATTCGCGAAAGTCGCGCATTCCTGTGGGAGCGACACGCCTTCTTGTGGGAGCGACCTTGGTCGCGACTGTCGCGCTCCCACCAATTCGCCAACAAACACCCCAGACTTAACTTGTCGCTATCCATGGCGAGCAGGTCTTTAATGATAACTGACGGAAGTCATGCCCCCCAGACCATCCATTGCCCGTTGTCGCTTGGCAGCAGTGACCGGATGCCACAAGGCCAATGAAAGCTCTTAAAACAAAACCTCAATCCCCTGCTCCCGCCGCTTCCGGCTGCCCCATCGTCGGCGTCGGCGCGTCAGCCGGCGGCCTGGAGGCTTACACGCAGTTGCTGATGCAACTGCCGCTGGACACTGGCTTCGGCTTCGTGCTGGTGCAGCACCTCGATCCGCAACATGACAGTGCGCTGACGCAACTGCTCGCGCGGACGACGGCGATGCCCGTGTGCGAGGCGACCCACAATCTCCGGGTGCAGGCGAACAAGGTTTATATCATCCCGCCGAACACGAGCATGGGCATCTCGCGCGGACGACTGAAACTGCAGCCCCGCAAACGCAACGGCACCTCGGCCCACTCGATCGACTTCTTTTTTGAGGCACTGGCCCATGACCAACAGGAACGCGCCGTCGGCGTGATCCTCTCCGGCAACGCCAGCGATGGCACGATCGGCCTCGAGGCCATCAAGGCCGAAGGTGGTCTCACTTTCGCACAGGACGACTCCGCCCGCTACGACTCGATGCCGCGTAGCGCCATCGCGGCCGGTTGTGTGGACTCCGTGCTTTCGCCAACCCAGATTGCGCGCGAACTGGCACGGATCGCGCAGCATCCCTATGTCGCCGGCCGGTCCACGGCAAAGGCCCCGCGTCCCCGCGCGGCGCCCCCCCCGACGACCGCCGCCACCGATCTGTCCGAAACGGATGGCTACAAGAAAATTCTCCTCCTGCTCCGCAACCACAGCGGAGTCGACTTTTCCCATTACAAGTCCAGCACCGTTCACCGGCGCATGACGCGGCGCGCGGTGTTGAACCACCGGGAGTCGCTCGAGAGCTATGCTGATTTTCTGCGGGGCAATGAGAAGGAACTCGACGCGCTTTACTCCGATTCGCTCATCAGTGTGACGAGTTTCTTCCGCAACGCCGATGCCTTCGCTGCGCTCAAAGCCAAGGTGCTGCCGAAGCTGCTCGCCGCGCGCAGCGACGATCCCGTGCGCGTTTGGGTGCTCGGTTGTTCCTCCGGACAGGAGGCATATTCCATCGCGATGTTGTTCACCGAAGCCGCGGAGAAATCCCACCGGCCGCGCCAGCTCCAAATTTTCGCCACCGACCTGAGCGAGGCCAATCTGGAAAGAGCCCGCCACGGGCTCTACCCCAAGAGTATCACGTCCGACGTCTCGCCGGAGCGGCTGCGGCGCTTTTTTGTGGCGGAGGAAGGCGGCTACCGGGTCATCAAATCCCTGCGCGAGCAGGTCGTGTTTGCCCGTCACAATCTCATCAGCGATCCGCCGTTCTCCCGCATGGATCTGATCACGTGCCGCAACGTGATGATTTATTTCGAACCGAGTCTGCAAAAGAAGGCGCTGCCCGCCTTCCACTATGCGCTCAAGCCGGAAGGCTATCTGTTCCTCGGCGCGTCGGAATCCGTCAGCGCTTTTATCGATTTGTTCTCACAGGTGGACAAGCGACAGAAGATTTTCGCCAAGAAGGCGGCGCCGAACCTCGCTTTTCATCTGCCGCTGCGCAGCGAGTCCAGCGTGAGACTCGGTGCGGTGCGCGCTCCGGCCCTGACCGGCCGCGGCCATGGCGGTGCCGCCGAAGCCTTCCGCGGCGAACTCAACGCCGAACGCGAAGCCGACCGCGTAACGGTCAACCAGTTCGCCCCGCCGAGCGTGCTGATCAACGAGGACCTGCAAATCCTGCAATTTCGCGGTCCGACCGGTCTCTATCTCGAACCGCCGACCGGCAAGGCGCGCTTCGATCTGCTGAAGATGGCCCGCGATGGCCTGATGCTGCCACTGCGCGCCACGATTAACCGAGCAAAGAAGAGCCACCAGACCGCCCGCAAAACGAGTGTGGAATTTAAATCGGAGGGCAAAAATCGCGTCGTGCACCTCGAAGTCGTCCCGCTGAAAAATCTCAAGGAGCGCCGTTACTTGGTCCTATTTGAAGATCCGGACAAACTTGGCCATTCCCTCCTGTCCGCAGAGGAGACCCCGGCCCGGGCACCCATCAGTAAGCGCGAGGAAGCCAGCCGCATCGCCAGTCTGGAACAGGATCTGGCGGAGACGCGTGACTACCTGCAGTCCATTCAGGAACACCAGGAGGCCGCCAACGAGGAACTCCAAGCATCCAACGAGGAAGGCCAGTCCGCCAACGAGGAGTTGCAGAGCCTCAACGAAGAATTGGAAACCTCCAAGGAGGAGCTCGAGTCCACCAACGAAGAACTCACCACCGTCAACGAGGAGATGGTCAGCCGGAACGCCGAACTCAATCGCCTCAACGGCGATCTCACCAACCTCCAGACCTCGACCAAGCTCGTCATTTTGTTGCTCGGGCGCGACCTGACGATCCGACGCTTCAGCGCGCAGGCCGAGAAGCAATTCAACCTCCACGCCAGTGATCTGGGCCGGTTCATCGGCGGCATCCGCCACAACCTCGACGTGCCCGACCTCGAGACACTCATCACCGAAGTCATCACGACCGTCCGCGAGTGCGAGCGCGAAGTGCAGACACGGGACGGACACTGGTATTCGCTGCGCGTGCGCCCTTACCTCACCCTCGACAACAAGGTGGACGGGGCGGTGCTGGTGCTGGTCGATATTGACGTGGCCAAGCAGGCCGGGCGCGAAGTCGCGCGTGCCCGCGATTTCGCCGAGGCCGTCATCGACACGATGCGCGACCCGCTCCTGATCCTAGACGTCGAGTTCCGGGTCCAGAAAGCCAACGAATCTTTTTTCGCCACCTTCAAGGCTTCCCCGGAAAATACCCTCGGGCATTCGGTCTTCCGGCTCGGCGAAGGCAACTGGAACCTCCCTTCGCTGCGGAAGCTGCTGCGCGAAATCCTGCCGCGCCATAATTCCTTCAATGATTTCGAGGTCACGCATGATTTTGCCCGCCTCGGTCGTCGCACCTTTCTCCTGCACGCCCGGATGCTGAGCCAAGACCCCGGTCATCGGGAGAAAATCTTGCTCGGATTTCAGGATATCACCCAGCGCAGAAAAACCGAAAACGCTTTGCTTACCGTCCAAGACCTGCTGGCCAAGATCGCCGTGAAACAGGAGGAGCTCGTGATCAAGCGCACCAAACAGCTGACTTCGACCAACAAGAAACTGGTCTCGTCCTTGACCACCACTCGCTTGGGTGCAGAAAAAACCGGGCACTGCTCCTCGAATCTCAGGTGATGCACAAGAAACTCCGTCACTTGACCCACCAAATCCTCACCACGCAGGAAGAGGAACGGAAGAAGATCAGCCGGGAACTACACGACGAAGTCGTGCAGACGCTGGTCGGCATCAACGTCGAGCTCTCGTCCCTGATGCACGGCAACACCTCCGAGGTGGAACACCTGAAAGAAAAAATCGCCCGCACCCAGCGGCTGGTGGAGGACTCCGTGGACTCCGTGCACCGGTTCGCTCGCGACCTCCGGCCGGCCGTGCTCGACGACCTCGGCCTGATCCCAGCCCTGCACGCCTTCTGCAAGAGCCTGCCCGCTCGGAAAAATCTCAAGATCCACCTGACCGCTTTCAGCGGCGTTGAGAAGCTGGAGAGCGACCGGCGCATCGTGCTCTACCGCGTCGCCCAAGAAGCGCTCACCAACGTCGCCCGCCACGCGCGCGCTACGACCGTCAAAATCAGCATCCTGAAAATCGGCGACAAGCTCCGAATGGAGATCCGCGACAACGGCAAAGCGTTCTCCGTCCGGAAAATTTTGCACGCCAAGAGCAAACGACTGGGCCTGGTTGGCATGAAGGAGCGGGTCGAGATGGTCGACGGCTCGTTCACGATCGAATCCACGCCCGGCAAGGGCACCGTCGTGCGCGCCGAAATCCCGTTCATCGCGGGAAAATCAATTAAATGACCGCTCCTCAACAAATCACCATCCTGCTCGCCGAGGATCACGCCATCGTTCGCCAAGGTCTGAGCGCGTTGTTGCACGTTGAGGACAATTTCAAACTTGTCGGCCAAGCCTGCACGGGCCGAGAAGCGGTGGCACTCGCCGCCAAACTTCAACCCGACGTCATCATGATGGACATCGCCATGCCCATGCTCAACGGCTTGGAAGCGACGTGCCAAATCCTCACCGCCAATCCCGCCGCGAAGGTGGTCATCCTTTCCGCCCACAGTGATGATGTCTACGTCGAGCGCATGATCGAGGTCGGCGTGAAGGGCTTTCTGGAGAAGCAGACCTCGGCGGAGATTCTCATCAAAGCTATCCGCGCGATCGCCGAAGGCCGCACTTTTTTCAGCCCGTCCATTGCCAAGCGCTTGCAAGATAATCCCAATCGGCCACGCGATCGCAACGGCCTGATCAAGGCCAGCGGCAGCCGACTGACCTCTCGCGAATCCGAGGTGCTGCAGCTCGTCGCCGAAGGATTGGCGAACAAGCAGGTCGCCGCCGAACTCGGCATCAGCATCAAAACCGTCGAGAAACACCGCCAGCACCTGATGGACAAGCTCAACATCCATGACACCGCCAGCCTGACCCGCTACGCCATCGCCCGCGGCGTCATCGAAAGCAGCGTGCAAGTGACGATCATCTGACCGCTAAGTCACTGCCTCTGGTAACTTTGGATCGATGCACTGGGCCACGGATCAGATAGAGCAGGAACACGGCCCCGCCAACTCGATCCGAATCAATGCAGGGTTGTGCCCCATAGCGAAAGGTCGCCGAAGGGCTATAATTGCTGCTATGAATATCAAACAACTCTCCTCGTTGGTTGCGGTCGCACTCGCCGCTCTCGCGCCATCAGTCGGCGCGCAAACGATGGTCAATCTGGGCTCCGCCTCGACCTTCGCCGTTCTGGCGGGCACCACGATCACGAGCACCGGAGCGACAACTCTCACCGGCGACCTCGGAGTCAGTCCAGGAGCCACCGTGACGGAAACACCCGCGATGACAGTGAGCGGAACCCGCCACGTGAACGACAGCACCGCCAGTGCGGCACAGTTAGCCCTCACGGCGGCCTATAACGACGCCTCGACGCAGACGCCCACGCTCTCTCTCGGCGCGACCTACGATCTTGGCGGGCAGACATGGCAGCCCGGGGTTTACAACAGCTCAGGCTCGTTCGCGGTCACTGGGATTCTCATCCTCGATGCCCAAAGCGATCCCAATGCCGTCTGGATTTTCCAAGCCGGATCCACTCTCACCACGGCGACCAACAGCCAGATTCAACTCATCAACGGTGCCCAAGCAGCCAACGTCTTCTGGCAGGTCGGCAGCTCGGCCACGCTCAACACCTCCTCCCAATTCGCGGGTAATGTCCTGGCCTTGACCAGCATCACCTTGACCACCGGCGCCATCGTGGACGGTCGGATGCTCGCGCGAAACGGTGCGGTGACCTTTGATACCAACACTGTCACGGTTCCGACAGCCATTCCCGAGCCCTCCACCTATGCCATCCTCGCGGGATTGGCGGCACTGGCCACGGTCATGGTCCGCCGCTCCGTCCGCCGAGGCGCGAACGAACTCTAATCGGTTCTCAAAGGGAATAAACTCAACATCCACGACACGGCCGGTCTCACGCGCTACGCCCATCGCGCAAGGCGTGCTCGAAAGCAGCGTGCAGGTGACGATCAACTAGACGGGCGCGTCACGCCCGACTCGCGAGTGCCGCTGAGAGCGCACCTCCGCAACGGCATGAAATCCGGCTCAGCTGGCGGCGCGCCGCTTCCGCATCGCCTGCACACCTACCAGCACGAGCATCAGGCCCGCCACCACGCCGGTTGCCGCCGCCGGTTCCGGAATCGCGGTCGCGGTGACATCGTCCCAATACACCGAGTAGCTGGCTGGCTGGCCGAAATTGTATCCCTGCACCATTGCGCTGAGCAGGTTGTCTCCTGCCGCCGTGGCCCGGCTGTAAACGAGCGCACCGTCGATGAAATAATCAAACGTGCTCCCGGCGAACGTGCCGGTCAGGGTGTGCCAGGTATCGAATACAAAACCGGCGGGCACGCCGAGATCGAGCAAGTCGCCAAATTCAGTATCAACTGCGTGAAAGCGAAACGCGCGATCGCCAGCGGCCGGATTCAGCGGGTCGGTCGGGCTGGTGTTGGTGAAACCAAGAATCAGGTAATCGCCCCCGGCATTCGTCGTTCCGGTGTGACCCCACAGGGCACTGTGCACCAACGGACCGGTGGTGGTGTTGAAGGTCGAGCTGACAAAAACCTGGGCACTGAGTGACCAGAGACCAAGAACGTCGCCCGGGCGGGCGCGACCCTGAGTGTTATAGAATGCATCGCTGAAAGCAGGCGGACGATTGGCGGCGCTGTCAGTCGCGGCGATCGTCAACCGCAGGCGGTTGTCACCGTCGAATTGCACCGACTCAAAACCAGCCGGATCGTAACGATTCGTGACCCAGGCTGGATCCAAGGAGCTGAAGGTGTCGGTGAATTGAGCGTGCCCGGCTGCAGGCAGCACGCAGACAGCCAGAAGGATCAGGTGAAAACGGTTCATGGGAAAAATAATTTCGGGGGTGACTTTCGACCGGAGGAGCCCGGGCAAGACTTGACGGAAAGCCAGCCGAGGAAATTCGGCGGGCGCGTAACTTTGCTGGGCAAGATTTGATCCGGTCACGGTCAACGGGTCGGCGGCTGATGGCACGGGATCACTTGGAGGTGACCGGTTGGGGTTTCCCCACGGTGAGCTGGTTGTCCACGAGTTCCAACCGGGCGGCAGCGATGGCGATTTTCGCCGAGGCGGCGACGATCATCTTCGGTGTCGGTCCAGCCGCGCAGCGGCACGCGATCATGCAGCGTGCCGACTTCGACGTTCCAGACGTTGCTCTTGGTGGCGCGAAAATCGCGATCGATGCGCCCGGTCTGGTCGATGTCCCGCTAGCTCCGGACCTGCATGATCGCGACGTCGATGCGCGGGTTCAGGAACTGGCGCTGTCCTTGAGCTTTTCAAATGCCGCCTGCGTGCGCTTCCACGAATCAGCGACTTTCACTTTGGCCGCCGCCCAAGTGTCGGCCGTCGCGGCGTTCAACTCAGCGAGGTTGGTTTTCAGACTGGCACGGGCCTCGGCAAACTCCTTGGCCGCCACGTCGCGTTTTTGCGCAGCGGCGTCCGTCAAGCCTTCGAGCTTGGCGTTCATCGCTTTGATCTCGGAGTCGTGCTTGACCGCGAGGCGGTCAAGTCCGGCCGAGAAGTCGGCGCGCTTTTCGTAGGTGTAGTCCTTAATGCTGTCCCAGGAATCGATCGCGGCGCTTTTCACGTCGGCGGCGATTTCCTTGGCTGCCGCTTGGGTTTTTTGCCCGACCGAGGGTGCCGGGTCGTTTTTGGAACAACTACGAAGGAGGAGAACAGCGGGGCTCAGGGCCGCGAGGAGCAGGAAGGGACGAAGTGTTTTCATAGATAAATTTTCGGGAATGGAATCCGGCGCAGCCGGGTGTCGGGCCAGTGGGTGCTAGTTGGCCGCCACTGGTTTGCCCACGGTAATTTGGTTGTCCACGAGTTCGACGCGGGAAGCGGCAATCGCGATTTCGCCGAGGCGGTTTTTATCGGACTCGGAGTAGGCCCAGCCGCGCAACGTCACGCGGTCATTGAGTGTGCCGATCTCAATATTGCGGGCGTCGATATTCGAAGCGTGGATATTTTTGTTGATCCGCACCGTTTGGTCGATGTCGCGATAGCTATCGCCTTGGCGGAGGGCGACGTTGGTGCGCGGGCCTTGGTAGGATTCTTCTTTGTAGTAGGACTCGTTGCCGTAAGCGGCCGGGGTGAAGATATAGCGCGGCTCTTTGGCGTATTCGATCTTGGTGCTATCGAGTAGCAGCGCTGTCCGCGCGGGATTGAAACTCAGGGCCATGGCTGGGATGACGCTCTTCGTCAGGAAATTGCCCGGCGCGAGCACGATGACGTTCAGGATGCGACCGCGCGGGATATCCATCGTGAGGGTCCACACCTTGCCGAACGGTTCGCCCTGCAGATTACCCACGGGCAAATCGAGTAGTTTCTGACAGCGCTCCACGGTGCCAAGTGCGACTTTCGGGCGAACATCCGTCTTGCTGGCGGTGTCGCCTTCCTCGAGGAAATAGGGCTCTTGACCGAACAGGCGATAGGCCGCCGCAACGCGGCGACTCCGACCGTAGTCTTCCCAATTCGAGAGGTCGATCGCCGCGGCCGTTTTAAACGTGGCCGTGCTGACGTTCAGCCGGTAGACGTTGTTGATCATGTCCGGCATGAAGGCGAGCGGTGGCACCGCCACGACCTTATTACCCACATCGAGTGAGCTGTCGGACTCGATCAGCGCTTCGACAATACGGCCATTGATCAGATCGACGCCGAGGTCGATAATGCGGCCCAAGGGCTCATCCTGAAAATTTCTGACTTCAATGCGGATGAAGTAGTTGGAAGTTTTCTCCGGTCCGAGTTTTACCTTTTCGCCAGTCACGACCAGTGGGTCGAGTTTGACGGGAGGGTCAGATTGCGCCCAAGCGGACAGGGAGAAGGTGGCGGCGATAGCCGCACCGATGGCAAGTTTAAGGAATGTTTTCATGGGAATATTGCAGAACAGTGAGTGCAGCGGGAAACTCCCGCGAGTGTCGTGGCCTGCTTGACATTGGGTGCCTGGATGGCATCCGGAGCAGTCCGTGGTTTTTAGTTTGGCCAATATAGGCGATAAGCAGAGCGGAGAATATGGGGTTTAACCCGCTTGGGGTCCGGCGATCAATTTGCCCGAACCGACACGGAGGAAAGCACCGGTGTTTCGCCCTCCTCCGGCTTCAAGGGCCGCGCAGGAATCGGATTTCGGCCTGCAGTTGCTCGACCTCGCGCCACAATCCGCAGATCAGCCGCAGGGTCTTGCGGTTGATCCCGTGGTGCCGGCGAAAGTGTTCGAACCGGCGCAATTCGAAGAGCGCATCGTCGTCGAAAATCGGTTCGGACTCCGTCTTCGCGCGCGCTTCACCGAAGAGTCCGAGTTGGCAATAATACCGCAGCATCTCCGGATGGACCGCGGCGAGGCGAGCGGCGTGCGCGAGCGAATAGGTCGCGGGACGCGCGCGAGTCACCAGCACCAACGACAGCGACCGCGCCTGTTTTTCGGAGTGGGGCTGTTTCATAATTCGCTCCTTGGTTTGAACGGGGAAACCTTGGCCAACTGCTCCCAGAGAACTTGTTCTTCCGCCGACACGGTTTCCGGAACTTGAATCCGCACGGTCGCAAAAAAGTCGCCGCGCACCCCGTCTGCACGCGGCAGACCCTGGCCGCGCACCCGCAGTTGCGTGCCGGCCGTCGTGCCGGGTGCCACGCGAATTGTGGTGGCACTCCCGAGTGTTGGGATGGGCACCTTCGCGCCGAGCAGAGCTTCCCACGGTGCAAGATCGAGTTCGCAATGGATGTCATCACCCAGCACCCGCAGATCGGGGTGTCTCGCAAAACGCACGCGCAGGTAAAGATCACCCGCCGACGCGCCGCCCTCGCCCGGACCTCCTTGGCCGGCGAGTCGGATGCGCTGGCCTTCTCTCATGCCGGGCGGGATGCGCACTTGGTAAGTATTGGTTCGTCCAGACTCTCGGCCGATGCTTGGTCGCCGCAGTGTCACCTTGCGCTGCGAACCCCGCAGGGCTTCCTCCAACGTGACAAGTAAATCGGCCTCGATGTCGGAACCGGGATGAGCGAAATCCCGCGCGGCGCTTCTGCGTCCTGCAGTTTCTGGGGCGGCAGAAAAACCGCCGTCCCGTCCGCTGAAAAACGATTCAAAGAAATCGCTGAAACCGGTGCCGCCAAATTCGAAATCGGATTCATTCCCAGCGGCGCGCGGCTGTCCGCGCGAGTGATTTCCATGAGGGGACGGCGATTCTCCGTTTGGTTTCCAATTGGCACCGAGCTCGTCGTAGCGTCGCCGTTTCTCCGGATCGCTCAGCACTTCGTAGGCTTCGTTGATCTCCTTGAATTTCGCTTCGCCGGAAATTTTGTCCTTCGCCACATCGGGATGATAGAGACGGGCGAGTTTGCGGAACGCCTGCTTGATCTCCTCCGCCGCGGCGGTGCGGACCACGCCCAACGTCTCATAGTAGTCCTGAAATTTTACGGCCATAAGGGGCCAGACGAGGGTCAGCCGGCGACGGCGACGGCGGTGCGGTCCGGCAACACCTCGTTGATTGTCGCCAGCAACATTTCACGAGTAAATGGCTTGGCGAGCACCCGAACTGCGCCCAGCAGACGGGCGGTATCGAGCGGATGCTTCTCCCCAGGTCGCCCACCACCGGAGATCGCGATGATCTGCACCGGTGGCTGTTTTTCCCGGAGCGCTCGGATAACTTCGTGGCCGCATTTTCGAGGCATCATCATGTCGGTGATCACCAAATCGGCAGCCGTATCGGGAAACAGCTCCAAGCCTTCCTGACCGTCACATGCTTCGATCACCGTATGACCATAACGGGAGAGCAACAACCGCACGATAGTGCGCACCGATTCGTCGTCATCGATTACGAGAATGCGAGCCATGGGAGAGTGGGTGAGGGCTTCATTGCTTGACGACTTAGCTTGCCGAAAATTCGCCGCGGACACCATGGGGTGAAACCCGCCACAGGTTCGGCCAACCACCAGGTTGGCTCCGAACTGGGCACCGCTTGGTCAAGTGCCACATTCGTCATCCGGCTTGGATGGGTAAGGCCCCATAGCCGCGGGCCCGACGACCTGTTAATTTTCCCGCCATGAACCTACTCTTGTTGATCATCATCCTGTTACTCCTGTTCGGCGGTGGCGGCTTTTATATCGGCGGTCCCGCCATCGGCGGCAGCGGCATCGGCCTGATCATTCTGATCTTCCTCGTCATTTATATCATGGGTGGTTTCCGCAGCCGGAAATAAGACGGATGAAGATCCCTCGGCGGCGCCCCACTCCCTGCGGCATGATCCAACTCACTTCCCAGTGCTCCGGTTCACCCGTGGAATCCCCTTCCAATCGAACGGCTGATAACGCGGCCGTGCTGGTCAGTTTGCAGGAATCGTAAATATTCCTCAGATACAAACGAGCCTTCGAGGCCACGATCGGTCTGCCACTCGCGCACAGCCGCGCACACGTCCGCGAGAATCGCCGCGCTTCGTCCGCGTTTCATCAGCGCGGTCTTGGCGCAAGTGGCGAAATCCGCCTGCGTAAAGTGGTCGCGTTTCCCATTGAGCGTCATCTGGTGCGAAGCCGTCCACGAGCCGCCGGGGTTGTAACCGTAAGTGACATCAAAGGCCGGCGCGAGCGACCACTCGCCTTGTTGGTTCATCAAAAAGGCGATGTTCTTCACGTGGTCGTCCTGATTGCGCGCGACGATATTGAAAACCATACGGCGGAATTGCTCCTCCACGTCCGCCATCGGCAGCGGCAACTGGCGGATGGTGCGCAACGCTTGTTCGTAGGAGTAGGCACCCGCCTGGTTGAAATCGAAATGGGCCAGCGCACCGAGGGATTGCATGTGCAATTTCGCCCCGCCCGCGCGGCGATCGAAGCGGCGCGTCATGAAGTGTCGCCGACCGTTTTCCTCGAGCAAGCGGCATTCGGTCATCGTGAGGCCAGCGGCTTTGGCCATCAGTGGATACGCATACTCGATCGCGCCATAATCCGGCGGATCGACGAATTCCTTGTCGCGGTTGCCTTCGACGCCGTCGAATTTTCAGTAGCCAATACGCCAACCCGTCGGCGGCGGCAATCTGACCGGAGCGCACTTCGTTCGTGGTGCGATTCCACGCAATCACCGCCTTCGCACGCGCGAAGATCGTCGTCGGGGTCTCCAGCAACACGCCTTGGCGTTCGACGCCGGCCATGTGCAGCCGAAACGAATTGGCCAACTTCAGCTTCGTCCCGATGGAAAACATCGAAACACCAAGCCCACCGGCAGGTTGAATAATGGACCGATCACCATACCGGCTACGAGGCAGCCAACCATCGCGAGCAAGCCCGCCCGTTGGCTCAACCACCCGACCAGTCCTGCGACCAAGGTGGCGACGGCGAGATCTTGGAAAAAATTCAATTCCGTGACTGGATGACCAAAGGGTCACAGATGCGACGGGCACAAAGCGTCGTTGCGTCAAGCCACCGCTACTGCTTCCCTTGAGCAGATTTTCTTTCCAAGCTCCCGACCTTCAAGGCCTTTGGCTTTGACAATTTCTCGCGCGCGGGGCTTTGATACGGAAACCCTGTCACCGCCACATGTTTAATCAACTGCTGGGACTTTTCTCCAACGATATCGGCATCGACCTCGGAACTGCCAACACCCTCGTCTACGTCAAAGACAAGGGCATCGTGCTGCGCGAGCCATCGGTCGTTGCCGTCCACACCAGTTCGCGCAAGGTCCTTGCGGTCGGTGACGAAGCGAAGCGGATGCTCGGCCGCACGCCCGGCAACATCACCGCCATCCGCCCGATGAAGGACGGCGTCATCGCCGACTTCGACATCACCGAGGCCATGCTGCGCTACTTCATCAAGAAGGTGCACAACAACTCCAAGGTCGTTTCGCCGCGCGTCGTCGTCGCCATCCCGAGCGGCATCACCGAAGTAGAAAAACGCGCCGTGAAAGAATCCGCCACGCACGCCGGTGCGCGTGAAGTCATCACCATTCTCGAACCCATGGCCGCGGCCCTCGGCGTCGGCCTACCGGTCGATGAACCGGCCGCGAACATGATCGTGGACATCGGCGGCGGCACCACTGAGATCGCCATCATTTCCCTCTCCGGCATCGTCTTTTCGAAATCCATCCGTGTCGCCGGCGACGAAATCGACGCGGCGATCATCAACTACATGAAGCGCGCCTATAACTTGCTGATCGGCGAGCGCACCTCGGAAGAAATCAAGATGACGATCGGCTCCGCCTATCCGCTCGCCACCGAACTCTCGATGGAAGTGAAGGGCCGCGACTCCGTCGCCGGGTTGCCGAAGACGATTCACATCACGTCGCAGGAAATTCGCGAAGCCATCTCCGACACGATCACCGCGATCGTCGAAGCCGTGCGCGCCGCCCTCGAACGTTGCCCGCCCGAACTCTCCGCCGATCTCGTGGATCGCGGGTTCGTGATGGCCGGTGGCGGTTCGCTCATTCGCGGCATCGACAAATTGCTCTCCGAGAAAACCGGACTGCCCGTAACGGTTTCCGACGATCCGCTGTCGGCCGTCGCCAACGGCACCGGTGTGTTCCTCAACAACATCGACGAGCTCTACCGCATCGCCTCGGATTTCTAAGCGAGGCCGGCCTACCCCGCCGGCCGAAATGCCGACCACGCCGTGTCCCCGCAACGCTTCGATCAGGCCCGCCCCTTTGCCACGCTCGCGATTGTCGTGCTCGCGTGGGTCTTCGTGCCCTACGTGGTCAAAGCGTTCACGCGCGCGACGTTTTTCGAATTCCAAGCGCCCTTCGCCGCCGCGCAATCCTACGTGCAGGACCTGCAGGAATACTGGGGCCAGCGCAGTCGCTCGAAAGAAGAGTTGCTCGAAGCCGGTCGCTCCCTCGCACATCTCAACAGCGCGTATGAATTCAGTTTGCAGGAAAAGGAACACCTGCGCGTCGAACTCCTGCGGCTGGAAAATCTCCTGAAACTTCCGCCGCTGCCCACCCATCGCTTCGAACCCGCGCGGGTGGCACGCCGCGATTTCTCCGGCTGGTGGCAACGTCTCGTGATCCGCAAAGGTCGCAATTACGGCATCACCGTCGGCGCTCCGGTCGTGTTTGTCGGCGGCGTGGTCGGCCGCGTCGTCGAAGTCTACGCCTACACCTCCGTCGTCGATTTGGTGTCGAGCCCGACATTTCGCGTTGCCGCCGCGGCGGAAGGCGACAGCCGCCCCATTTCCTATCAAGGCGGCATCAACGACTCGCTCAAGGCTCCGCGCGGCACGATCGAGTTTGTGCCGGCGGATATTTTTGCGCATAAAGGCCAGCCGCGCCGGCTCGTGACTTCGGGTCTCGGCGGCGTGTTTCCGCCGGGCCTCACGCTCGGCGACATCGTGCAACTCGAACCCTCCACCGACGGTTTGTTCAAGAGCGGCGAAGTGCGCCTCGATCCGCGATTGAGCGCCTTGACCGAAGTCACCGTGCTCGTGCCGATCAATCCCGAGGAGTTTTAACCGCCGTGAAAAACCGCGACATCCGCTGGTTTCTCGTGCTGCTCGCCAACGGACTTTTTATCTGGCTGAACGCGCTGGCGAATCACCACCTCGCGCCATTCGCCGTGCATCTTTATCTCGGCGGAGCACTCGTGACCTACTCGGCGCTGCGTTTGGACTTTCGCCACGGGCTCATCGCGGTCGCGCTCACCGGACTCGCCTTCGATGCGTTGGAGCCGGTGCCGTTCGGCACGCACATTGTGTTCCTCGGGATCATTCACGCGACGTTGCATTCGGGACGCCGTCAATTTCCGCGCGACGAACCGATCTTCGCCACCGTAGTCGCCTTGATCGCGAATCTTTTTCTGTTCCTCGCGCTCTCGTTTCTCCTCGTCGGAGCAAATCCGCGACCGGGCGAGGCGTGGCTGCGCTTGTTCGTGGATCTCCTCGCATCGCAAATCGTGATCGCGGTCGTCATGCCGTGGTTCATGTCGCTCAATGGGCACCTCCTCGCCCGCGCCAACCTGAATCCCGAGACCGGTCGGCGCGTGGAACTTTGATTCGCCGCGAAAACTGAGCCTGTTGTTCCCGTGAGCCGTCCCACCATCGAATCCCACTCCGCGCGCCATCCGCGCCTCATGGTGTTCTATGCACTGATTGCCGTGATGCTGCTCACCCTCATCTCGGGCATGGCTTACCGTCAGCTCTTCACCAGCGGACTCTACAGCGAGCGCGAGCGCCTCCAAAACCAACGCCGCGTCATCGTGCCCGGTCCGCGCGGCACGATTTACGACCGCAACGGCAAGGTGCTCGTCGGCAACCGCGCGCGTTTCTCCGTCGTGCTCAATCTCGCGGAACTTCGTCCGGAATTTCGCGCTGAGTTCAGCAAAGTCCTGCGCGCCTACCGCGGGCAACCGCGTGAAGACCGCCCGACCGCCGAGCAACTTGAACGCATCGCGCGCAACGCCGTCGCGCAGCGCTACCTTGATCAGATCAATGGCATTCTCGCGCGCCACGAGCGTGTGCAAAGCGGCAGCCTCAACCGGCATTTCGCACAAACGCTCCTCCTGCCCTACATCCTGCTCGATGATCTCGCGCCCGACGAATACGCGCGGCTAATCGAGCGCATTCCCGTCGATTCGCCGCTGCAAGTCTACGCTTCGAGCACGCGCCATTATCCCTACGCCTCCGCTGCCGCGCACGCGCTCGGCTACGTCGGCATCGACAACAATCCCGAAGCCGAGGAATTCCCCGGCGACGATCTGCTCACCTTCAAGATGAAAGGCTCGTTCGGTCGCGACGGCATCGAGAAACAATTCGACGCCCATCTGCAAGGCCAGGCCGGTGGCGCGATCTATCGTGTCGATCCGGCGGGTTTCAAAGTCGATCTGCCGATTGAAAAACGCCTGCCCGTGCAAGGCCGCAATCTCACCACCAGCCTCGACATCGATCTGCAACTCGCGGCCGAACGCATGATGGCCGGCAAAGTCGGTGCCGCCGTCGCGATGGATGTGCGCACCGGCGAAGTCCTTGCGATGGTCTCGGCCCCGAGTTACGATCTCAACGCCTTCGTGCCGCGCCTCGGCGTCGCTACCGCCAAATCCATCGAAGAAAACGGCGCGTGGCTCAACCGCGCGCTCCAAGGCGCCTACGCCACCGGCTCCACCTTCAAAATCATCACCGCTGTCGCCGGACTGCGGGCGGGTGCCATCGACCGCACCGAGACGCACACCATTTGCCCCGGCTACCTGATGGTCGGCAACCGCCGCTTCCCGTGCAACTCGCGCCATGGCCACGGCGAACGCGATCTCGTCGGCGCCATCCGCGACTCCTGCAATATTTTCTTCTACAAAACCGGCGTCGATATCGGCCCGGAGTTGCTCGCCGCCGAGGCCCGCCGCTTCGGCTACGATCGTCCCACCGGCATCGAACTCCCCGGCGAAACCCGTCGCATGCTCGTCGGCGATCCGTCGTGGAAAATGGAGAAACTGAAAGAGCGTTGGTTCCCCGGCGACACCGCCAACATGTCCATCGGGCAAGGCTTCCTCGACACCACGCCGTTGCAAGTTGCCGCCTTCGTCGCGTCGTTTGCGCGCGGCGAAACGCACACCAAACCCACGATTCTCCACGTCGCCAATCGCGCCCGCCAACGCAGCGCGCCAATCGGACTCAGTCCGGCCGACTATGCGGCGGTCGTCAACGGCATGGAGCAGTGCGTGCAGATCGGCACCGGTCGATTCGCCCGCGTCGATGGACTCCGCATCGCCGCCAAAACCGGCACCGCCCAACGGCGCACCGCCGGTGGCACGATTGAACTCGCGTGGATGATTGCCTTCGCACCGGTAGAAAATCCGCAAATCGCCCTCGCCGTCATTCTGGAGAGTCAGGAAGTGGACGCCAACTACGGCGGCGGTCTCCACGCCGCGCCTGTCGTGCAGCAAGTGATGAAGACGTGGAAAGAGATCAGCGAACGCGAACCCGTCGCGACCTTCCAAATCAGCGGCCCGTAATTGTCACGCGGCACTTTGGGCGTCGCACGCGCTTTGCTTGTTGAAAGATGGCACGCGGATTCGGCCACGTTTCGCGGCGACCATAGCGCAAACGTTGCAAATCCAACACAAGCGGGTCGGGCCAAAGTGCCGCGTTCCCTTCTCGCGCGTAATCTTGCCGGTGCCGCAACCAGCGCCCCGCCTCACGCCGCACCGGATCGAGCGCCCCCGGTGCGAGCCAACCTTGCCAGCGTCGCCACGCGAGCCGCGCGATACGCGCCAGCGCCCAACCGAGTGCCACCAGCAGAATTCCGCCGGTTGCCACGCGTCCCGCGCGCGCCAAATCCCATGGTCCCGCCAACCACGCTTTGAGTTGCTCACCCCATCGCCCCAGTCGTGCGCGCAGCGCCTCACCCGCCAAGGTCGCGTAACCCTTCACCGAGTCGGCGAGCTCGACTTGCTGGCGGGTGTCGAAATTCACCACGCGCCGATACCAAAACACCCGCAGCGTATCCAAGCGCGCCGACCAACTGCGGTCGCCGGTCCGCGCCACTGCCGTCGCCAGCACGCGCATCCCGCGGGCGGCGTTCCCCGGCGTCGGATCTGTGCGCACCCACCGTCCGTCGCCATCGAAAACCTCCACCCACGCATGCGCGTCGGAATTCCGCACCATGATGTAATTTTCAAACGCATTGAGCGCGCCACCGCGAAAGCCCGCCACAACCCGCGCCGGATGTCCCGCCGCCCGACAAAGGACAACCAGTCCGCTGGCGAAATATTCGCAAAACGCCGGTTCGTTCGACTCCAGCCAGCGCACGATGTCATCGGCCTCCCCGCGCGGAATACTCGCCGACAACGCATAAGCGTGACGCGCCTGCATCCAAGCCGTCGCCCGCGCGACAAACTCCGCCGCCGATAAATCCGCGCCGGAGGAAATCTCCGCGACCATGCGCTGCAGCGCAGTTTCGTTGGCGACACCGGCCGGTATTTCTGTGCTCGCGAGCAAGTGACGCGCGGGGTCGGTCGCGCTCAGCGTGCCGTCACGTTGGGCTTGCCACACCCGGCCGAAGCCAGCGTCCGCCACGTCCGACAACAGTTCGACCCCGTCCAATTGAAATGCCGTCATCGTCAGCGGTTCACTGCGCAGCGCCACCAAGCGGTTACTCATGCTCATTTGCACGGGTGTCGTTTCGCGCAGGCGCAGCGTCGCGAATTTCCCCGGCAACGGCAAAAAGCGACTGACGCCCGGCTCGACGTAAAAGGTCCATTGTCCGCCCGCACTGCCGAGATTCGGCCCGTGTCCGGCGCCGCGTTCGCGCAGGGTTTGCGTGAAGCGTTGCGCGCGGAGCAGATCATTCTTCAGTCCCGCCGACATCCGGAATCCGGTCGGTGTGTATTCATCGAGCACGATCAGCCGAAAATACGGCAACTCGGGCAGCGATGCCGCATCGGTCAGATCCACTCGCAGCGCCACACTCTCATCGCGCACGAGTTCGGTTACATCGCCAAAACGCACCTGCTCCGTGAAACCGGTGCGACTTTTCCGCGTGATGTATTTATCAAGAAAGAAACTGCTCCCGATCTCGAACCGCGGAATTAGCATGAACAGCAACGCCGACACGCCCACGACGCCGACGAACAGCACGCTGGCAAAGCCCACCACGCGCCAATCAATCGCGCGCCGCAGTTGGCGCAACGCGGTGGCCCAATCACCTTTCGCCCACGTGGGCACTTCGCGCAATTCCTCCGGCCGCATCACCCCCGGTCCGGTATCGACGAGATCAACCATCGTCACCGTAAACAGAAACCCCAGCGCGCACGCGGTGAATACGAGCAACAGCAGCGCAAATTCCAAAGAGACGGTCAGCACGCCCGCAACGACGACGAGAAACAATCCCAACACGATGAGTTGAAGGTCCTCGCGCTTCCGCCGATACGCCACGGCGCGATACGTCACCAGCAACACCGCGAGACGAATCAGCACGGGCAATGTTTCCGCGCTGAAATAGAAGTCCGCCGCCACCCCCGCGATGATCGCCGGCACCGCCAGCCGCCACAGCAGCGCCGGCACCCGCGCGGGCCATTGCGGTCGTGCCATCGCCGCCACGATCACCACACTCGCCACCGCCACCAAACCCAATGCCTCCACATCGAGAAAGAAGACGGTCCACAACGACACGAGCGCCAGCGCGCCGCCGAGCAGCCACTTGAAGCGACGCAATTCGTCGAGGCTAAGCTGAGGCCGCACGGTTGCCATTGAGGTAAGCACCAACGGTCCGCGGACCCTCCGGCGCAAAGGTGATGAGGTTGGGCGCGGCGCGTTCGCCCCGACTCGCCCGAACGTTTCCGCCATGCGGCAATGCGGTCGGACGCAACGCGGCGAGTTGATCCAAGAACGCTTCGAGATCGCGCAAGCGTCGCGTTTCGCACCACGGCTCACCCGCGATCCCGACGCCGCGCAAGCGACCGCTCGCAAATAAATCCTCCGCCAACGTGCCCGCGAAACTACAGAGCACTTCGAATTGTTCGGGCCGCGTCCAAACCTCTGCCATCGGATCGACTAAGAGCGAGAATCCCGCGTGGGTTTCTGCCGCGAATTGGCGCACGAGCAGACGGCCGAGACGTGCACTCGCCTTCCAATGCACAAGGCGATGCGAGTCGTCCGGCTGGTATTTGCGCAGGGCAAACAAATCGTCGCCGCCGCCCGCATGCGCCGTGCGGCGACCGGACGCCCCGATGGTCGCCGTCGCCGACACGTGCCATTGGTAATCAATCTGCGCGGGCCAAACCAACACCCGCTGCCGCAGCGCCGTGCCGATGCTTTTGCGCAAAAAGCCAAACGGAAACAGCGAGCCCACCGCCGCGAGTTCCAGCATCACCACACCGCGTTTTTGCGGTTGATGCACCCACTCCAACGCCGCCGTGCCGTTG
>JAUXXD010000048.1 GCA_030681265.1 Candidatus Didemnitutus sp.
GTCATCTTCGAAGAGTTCAAAGGCACGGGCAACATGGAGCTCCACCTCGACCGCGATTTGGTGAACAAGCGCATTTTCCCGGCGCTCAACATCGACAAATCCGGCACGCGCAAAGAAGAGCTCATTTACCATCCCGACGAATTGGCGCGCATCTACGGCTTGCGTCGCGCGATGCAGGGCGTGCCCGCCGCGGACTCCATTGAGATGTTGATCCAGCGCCTCAAGAAAACCAAAACCAACGCGGAATTCCTGATGAGTCTGAACCGCTAACGCACTTGCTGCGGTCGCTTTTTACCCCAACCCCGTGACCACTGCCGACGACTACCAAATTCAAATTGCGCTAGAGCGCGGCTTGCTGACTGCCGACACGGTAGAACAAGCCCGCCAACAAGTGGCCGGTCACACCGACCTCACGTCGGTGCCGCCCAACTTGAAACAACTGTTGGTGGCGAGTGGCGCGCTCGATCTCAAAGCGGTGGCCGAGGCCATCGCACAAGAGTTCGGCATGCCTTACGTCGAAGTGGGCATTCACCAGATTCCCGGCGATGTGCTGGGAGCTTTGCCTCGTTCTTTTGTGCTCAAGCACGGCGTCTGCGCCGTCGGGTGGCGCGACGAGGCCTTGCTTGTCGCCGTGCCGGATCCGCTCGATGTCGATGTGCTCGACAGTCTCGAGCACATCAGCGGACGCCGCGTGATTCCGTGCGTGATGGCGGAAGACGATTTGCACCGGGCGATCGCGCGACACTACGGCGCGGAAGGCGAGGGCATGGAAGATTTGACCGGCGGTGACAGCGGCGGGGCGATCGTGTCGAGCGGTTCCGGTGATCCCACTGAATCAGCCAGCGATGCGCCGATTATCCGGCTGGTGCACACCATTATCAACGAGGCGGTGCGGCGGCGTGCTTCCGATATACATTTGGAGCCGCTGGAACGCCGCTTCCGGGTGCGTTACCGCATCGACGGTGTGCTGGTTGAAGTTGATTCGCCACCCAAGCGCGAACAGCTCGCGATCATCTCACGGTTAAAGATCATGGCGAATATCAGCATCGCTGAAAAACGCGTGCCGCAGGATGGACGCATCCAAGTGGCTTTCGGTGGCAAGCAACTCGATTTGCGCGTCTCGTCGCTGCCGACGGCGCACGGCGAGAGCATCGTGATGCGTATTCTCGACAAAGAAGGCCTCAGCCTCGGTCTGCCGGAACTCGGTTTCTTCAAGGACGACCAGACCGAAATCGAACGACTCATCGGTGCGCCGGATGGCATCGTGTTGGTGACGGGGCCGACCGGCTCCGGCAAGACGACGTCACTTTACGGCTGTCTCCATTATCTCAATCGCCCCGATCGCAAAATCATCACCGTCGAAGATCCGGTCGAGTATCAACTCTCCGGTATCAACCAAGTGCCGGTGCGCTCCGAAGTGGGAATGACGTTTGCATCCGCCCTGCGCGCGATGCTGCGCCAAGCGCCGAACATCGTAATGGTCGGTGAAATTCGTGACAACGAAACCGCCGAGATTGCGATCAACGCTTCGCTGACTGGTCACTTGGTTTTCAGCACACTGCACACGAACGATGCACCTAGCGCAGTCACGCGCTTGATCGATATCGGCGCGAAGCCGTTTCTCGTGGCCGCCGCATTGCGCGCCACGGTGGCGCAGCGCTTGGTGCGGAGCATTTGTCCGCAATGCACGCGCAGTTACACGCCAACCTCGCGTGAATTGCGCGCGCTCGACCTGCGACCGGAGCAATTGGAAGGTGCCAAATTCGCGCACGGCATCGGCTGCGCGCATTGCGGCGGCACCGGTTTTCGCGGACGGATGGGCATTTTCGAAATCTTCCTCGTTTCCGACACGATCCGCACCATGATCTATGAAAATGCCAGTGCGGCAAAACTGCGCGCCCAGGCCCGCCAGGACGGCATGCGCACAATGCGCGAAGACGGCGTGCGGAAAGTGCTCGCCGGTTTAACCACCATCGAAGAGGTTGTCTCCGTCACCGTCGGCGATGCCGATTGACCAACCCCTTGTCCCCATGAGCTATGAAATGAATGATCTGCTGGAGCTGGTGGTCGACCAGAAGTGCTCCGATCTTCACCTGCAAGTCGGCACGCCGCCAACCTTGCGCATGCGGGGCGGTATGGCGCCGATTGATGGACCGGCTCTCACGCCAAAGGACACCGAACAGTTGATGCTTTCGATCACGCCCGACGCGCACGTGCAAAACGTGAAGCTTAACGGCGGCACCGACTACGGCTTCGCCTACCTCGACAAGGCCCGCTTCCGCGTTTCGATCCTCAAAGCGAAGGGCAACTATGGGCTCGTGCTGCGGCAGATTCCCAACCAGTTGTTCGACCTGCACCAACTCGGGTTGCCCGATAAAATCAAGGAACTACTCTATCGTCCGCGTGGATTGTTTCTCGTTACGGGACCGACCGGTTCCGGCAAGTCGACGACGCTCGCCTCGATGGTGAATTACATCAACGAGAACCGCGACGGTCATATCATCACGATTGAAGATCCGATCGAGTATTACCACCCGCACAAACGCTGCGTCGTCACGCAGCGCGAAGTCGGCATGGATGTGCCGAGTTTCTCCGAGGCGATTCGTCGCGCGTTGCGGCAGGACCCCGATGTGATTCTTGTTGGTGAATTGCGCGATTTGGAAACGATCGAAGCCGCCATCAGCGCGGCCGAGACGGGGCACTTGGTTTTCGGCACGTTGCATACTAACAGCGCGGCCAAGACCGTTGACCGGATCGTCGATGCGTTTCCCGCAAACATGAAAGAGATGATTCGCACCCAACTTTCGACTTCGATCATTGGCGTTATCTCCCAAGTGTTATGCAAAAAAATCGGCGGCGGCCGCGTTGCCGCCTATGAGATCATGATCAATACGTCGTCGATCGCGTCGCTGATTCGCGATAACAAGACATTCCGTATCTCCTCGGATCTCCAAACCGGCGCGGCGCTCGGCATGATCACGCTCGACACGCATTTGCTCAGCTTGGTCAACCGCGAGTTGATCGAGCCCGACGAGGCGATCGAAAAGGCGCAGGACACCGATGCAATGCGCACCAAGCTCACCAGTATGGGCCACAAACTGCGGACGTTCTAAAATGATATTTACGAACCTCCGCCAAACCTCGCTTTCGCCGCGCCACCGTGCGGCCAGCGCCGCCGTGAATCGCTCCCGACGCTAAACCACCGACGCGCACCCACTCATGTTCGAGGGCCACGACCAAACCATTTTCGATTTGCTCAACGAGCGTCGCTTGATTGAAGGCAGCCAACTCGAACTTGCCTTCGAGGAACACAAACAGTCCGGCAAGACTTTCGCCGAAGTCGTGGTCAACCTCGGTTTAATGGAGAAGGCGCAGCTCTTGCGTGCTGTCGCCAATCACCTCGGCGCCGACTTTGTCGATCCGCTACCGCCGAATCTGCCGGGCGACGCGCTGGCGATGGTCGATGGTCACCTGGCGCGCACCTACGCCGTTGCGCCACTGGCCGCTGACCTGACGTCGGTGACGCTGCTTGCCGTAGATCCGTTCAATAATCAGCTGATCAGCGATCTGACTTTCGCACTGGAGCGCGATGTGCGACTGACGGTCGGTGATCCGGAACGCATTGCCGCGCTCATTCACCAACACTACGGCGATGAAGAATCGTCGATCGCCGATGTGGTGGATGAGCTGCAATCGCAAGTTGAGGGGACTGAACGGGAAGACGTTTCGGCGGCCGATCTCGAGCAGATGGCGGGTCAAACGCCGATTATTCGCTTTGTAAACCTCGTGTTGAGTCAGGCGATTCGGGACAAGGCGTCTGACATTCACTTCGAGCCGTTCGAACACGATTTCAAGATCCGCTACCGCATCGACGGCACGCTCTACGAAATGGCGCCGCCGCCGAAGACGCTGGCGTTGCCGATCACGTCGCGGGTGAAAGTGCTGGCGAACCTCAACATCGCCGAGCGCCGCGTGCCGCAGGATGGTCGCATCAAGTTAACGATTGCCGGCAAGGCCGTCGATTTGCGCGTTTCGACCCTGCCGACGCAATTCGGCGAAAGTGTGGTGTTGCGCGTGCTCGATCAATCGGCGGTGCAACTCGACATCACGCAGCTCACGATGCCGCCGGCGCTCGAAGAGAGCATTCGGAAAATTATTGCCCGCCCCAACGGTATTTTCGTGGTAACTGGTCCGACCGGTTCCGGCAAAACGACGACGCTCTACAGTTGTTTGAAGGAGTTGAATTCGCCCGACGTGAAGATTCTCACCGTCGAAGATCCGGTGGAATACGAAATCGACGGCATCATGCAGGTGCCGGTCAACTACTCGGCCAATCTGACTTTTGCGCGCGCGCTGCGCTCCTTTCTGCGGCAAGATCCGGACATTGTGATGGTCGGCGAAATTCGCGATCTCGAAACGGCGCAGATCAGTATTCAGGCTTCGCTGACCGGCCACTTGGTGCTTTCTACTTTACACACGAACGATGCGGCGGGTGCCGTGACGCGGTTGATGGACATGGGCATCCAACCATTCCTGCTCGCTTCGACTTTGGAGGCGGTGCTCGCGCAGCGACTGGTGCGCCGCATTTGCAAAGAATGTCGCACGTCCTACATTCCAACCGACGCCGTCCTGAAACAGGCGAGTATCAACCGAGAGGAGCTGGGTGATCGCCCCTTCTACTTTGGCAAAGGTTGCCATACCTGCCACCACTCGGGCTTCAAGGGCCGCCACGGTATTTTCGAATTGCTCGTGATCGATGATAACATGCGCGACTTGATCGTCGCGGGCGCATCGTTGGTGCAACTGCGGCATCGTGCAGTCGAGCGTGGCATGGTGCCGTTGCGCGAAGCGGGGTTGCAATCGATTTTGAATGGCGACACCACTCTCGAAGAAGTCGCCAAATACACCTGACCATGCCCCGTTACGCTTACACTGCTCTAGATTCTCGCGGCGACGAAAAATCGGGCGAAACCGAAGGAGCGACCGCCGAAGCCGCTGCCAATAGTCTGAAAAGCAAGGGCCTCTTTCCGATTCAAATCGCGCAAATCGGCGGGGCGGCCGCAGCTAAGACTGCCGCGCCGGCCGTGCGCCGGAAAGGCGAGACAAGTGCGGCAACTCCTGCGCCAGCGGCAGCTAAATCTCCGAAAGCGAAACGCAGTTTCTCGGTGAAATTCCCATTCGGTGTTTCGGTTTCGGCCAAGGAACTCTCCGGATTCACGCGGCAACTCGGCACATTATTGAAAGCGGGTATGCCGCTGCTCCGGGGCCTCGAAGTGCTCGCGCGCCAGGAGCGCAATTTGTCTTTCAAAGGGATTATGGATTCGCTCGCCGACGACATCCGCTCCGGCAGCAATTTGTCCGACGCCATGGCGCGTCACCCAAAGGTGTTTGACCGGCTTTACACCAACATGATCAAGGCCGGCGAAGCGGGCGGCGTGCTTGATGTGGTGCTCGATCGCTTGGCCAAGTTTCAGGAAAAGAGCCTGCAATTGAAGGGGAAAATCAAGGCCGCGATGATGTATCCGGTCATCGTGATGGGCATCGCCGTGGGCATCTTGGCGCTACTGCTCGTCTTCGTGGTGCCGAAATTTAAACAGATCTTTGCGGACTTGTTGAAAGGCGCGCCGTTGCCACCTCTCACCGACGCCGTGCTGGCTGCGAGCGAGCTCATCAGCACGCATTACCTGATTGTGATTGGCGTGAGCGTCGTGGCTTGGGCCGCGTATAAGGCGTTTCGCAATACGGCTGCGGGTGCGCTGCTTCTCGACACGTGGGTCGTAAAGATGCCGATTTTCGGCGAACTCATTTTGAAGTCACTCGTCGCACGTTTCACGCGCACCCTCGGCACGTTGTTGTCGAGTGGGGTGCCGATTTTGCAAGCACTCACCATTACTCGCGACACGACGAGCAATGCTCGCGTAGCGGGCGCGATTGAGGTGGTGCATGACCGCGTGAAAGAAGGCGATCCAGTGGCGCGTCCCCTGGAGAGCACGGGCGTTTTCCCGGCAATGGTTACGAGCATGATCGATGTCGGTGAGCACACCGGCCAGTTGCCCGACATGCTCAACAAGGTCGCAGATATTTACGATGACGAGGTCGATACGTCCGTGGCCGGACTGAGCTCACTGATTGAGCCGATTCTGATCGTGTTCTTGGCCGGTGTGGTCGGCACGATTGTGATCGCGCTCTTCTTGCCCATTATCCGCATCGTGCAACTGCTGACGTAGGTGGCAGCCCGCCGATGTGCGCATTACGGTCAAGCGGCGATGCCCCGCAGGTATTGCCAGTCGAGCAACACCGAAAAGCGCGCCCACATCAGCAGTAGCAAAGAGGCTTCAACGCGCCGAAAGGCCGAACTTGTAACCGCCCGTGCGGTGCGATGGCGTGCCGCTTACGGCCCAGCGCCTAGAGCGCAGGCTTGGTCAACAGGAGTTGTGCGTTGAGGCCGAAGTGGCGCTCGGAGAACTCGTCAGTCGGTTCGTCGCCCGCGTTGCGCAGGAGGCGCTGCACCATGCCCATCTTGGCGTCGAGATCGTCGATCTTGGCGACGAAGACGGCTTCGGGGGTCGCCGCGATGACGGCGGCGCCCCATTCAAGTTCGCCCTGGTGACTGAGCACGATGTGTTCGAGGCGTTCGAGGAGATCGCTGTTGAGTTTGGTGACGATACCCGCCTTGCGCACGAGTTGATAGCCGAGCACAACGTGGCCCTGCAAAATTCCGCGCCGGCTGCGGGTGGTGATGAGGTCGCCTTGGTATTCCACCACTTTGCCGGTGTCGTGCACGAGAATGCCCGCGAGTGCGAGGTCGGCATTGATCTCCGGATAAATCGGGAAGAGTGCGCGGGCGACGCGCGCCATATGGCAGGTGTGTTCGAGCAAGCCGTGGCGATACGCGTGGTGCATCGACACGGCGGCGGGAGCGACGCGGAAGGTGTCGCCGATGTCGTCAAAGACCGCCTGCACTGTCGCGCGCAACTCGGGGTGCTGGATTGCCGCGATGTGCTCTTGGAACTCGAGCCAGAGCAACTCGGGGTCCTCGGGCGCAGTCTCGATGAGATTCGCGAGGACGGCGGAGTCTTGCAATTGTTCGACGGAAATCGCGGTGGCCTGCAGCAGGCGCGGCGCGAGGCGGTCGTTGTAGTAGTCGAGTTTCGCTTCGATGCGGAGCGCCGTGCCGTCTTTCAGGGCACTGACCATTTCGAAGGCTGGGGTATCGCCCCAAATATTGACGCTAAACGAGCCGGTTTTGTCGCCGAGTTCCACCGTGAGAAACGGATTGCCGTTTTTGGCGGTCTTTGCCGTGGTGCGGCGGATGAGCAAAACGCTGGCGAACGTGTCGGCGGAGTTTTTATCAAGCGCCTTAATCGCGCGCACCGTGAGGAGGGACTGGAGGTCAGCCATGGCGCAGAGTCGAGCCGAAGAACCGGAATTTGGCCAACAAAAGGTGGGCGCACGACGAAAAATCGCGGACCGATTCGGCGGGCGGCGGACGCCGGTCAAAATTCGGATTTGGGCTAGCATTCAACCCGGACAGAAGTAAACAAGAGGATCGCTCATGGAACTGACCCTGCATCCGATTTCCACCCAATGCTGTATCTCCACGCGGGATTTTTCCGAAGGCGACCGCGTCGTGTGTTATCTCGTGCGTGAAGCCGAGGGCGGTGCGCTGGGCCGGCGAGATCTCTTGGAAGCCGAGGACCGCAACTTGGAGAATCCACACGAGGTGTTGTGCCGCTGGGTGGTGGAATACAAACCGCGCAAAAACGAACATAACGCCGACCGCGCTTTGAAACTGACGGCAGAGAGTTTGTTCCTGACGCTCGGTGACCCGTTGAATCCGCCGAGCGAAGCAAACACGCGCCTGCTGCAGTTCCTCGCGCTGATGTTGGAACGCAAGAAAGTGATCAAGCCCCGTCGCGTGACGCCGGATGGCGCGCGCACGGTGTTCGAGCACATGCCGTCGCACCAGATGATCGAAGTGCCGGTAGGCAATCTCGACATGGATTTCTTCGTCAAGATTCAGAGCCAACTCGACGTGCTCGTCGGTGGCCCGAAAAAGAACGCAGAGAAGCCGCCCGTCGTTGCGGCGGTGGACGGCATACCTGCCACACTGCCGATCGCTCCGGCCAACTGACGCGGAAAACCCGGGCAGTAATCTCCGGCTTGTTTTGCCGCAAGCGTCTGCACCAAAGCAAAAGCCCGCCGGTGAAGGCGGGCTTGTGATGACCGCGCACGCGCGCGGACTAGGCAAAGTTGCTTAGGATTCGGCGATCGTGAGATCGGGCTCGAAGGTGACCGCGAGGCGATAAACTTGGCCCGGACGCATGATCAGCGGATGATCACGGACGAACATCTGCACGTAGTGAATCTTGCCGTAATTGGTGCGGTAGTTCGGATCGGCCGTCACGACTTCGGTTTCCTGCCAGTTGGCGTGGAAATCGTCTTTCTGCACCTGACAACGGTGACCTTCCGGACCGATGACGAGCGAGTTGGCGACGCGGTAACGTGAGTGCGGCGCACCGATGACGAGTGCCATGCGGAA
Organism: Candidatus Didemnitutus sp.; assembly: GCA_030681265.1. Classification (GTDB taxonomy): domain Bacteria; phylum Verrucomicrobiota; class Verrucomicrobiia; order Opitutales; family Opitutaceae; genus Didemnitutus. The sequence goes on from JAUXXD010000048.1 coordinate 8,543, forward strand.
CTTGTCGAGTTGCACCTGCGATTTGACGGTGTAGGAGAACTCCGCGGAGACTTTGCTGCCGGTGAACGTCCATTGCACCTTCACGCTGCCGAGGCCCTTCACAATTTCTTCCTTCTTGTTGATCAGCTCGGGCTGTTCGTAACGGAAGTAGAACGAATTTTTCAAGCCGAGGCCGGTGACGCAGCGCTGGCCGTAGAAGGCAGGGATTGTCACTTGGTCGCCGAAGGTGAGTTCGGGCAACATGACGGGCAGGTAAAGACTGTCCGGCCAATCGAACACACCCGGCGAATGCGGGAAGGGCAGGCTGTCCGAGGTGGCGGTGCCGCCGGCGCTGATCAGCGGGAGTTGCACCTGCAGACCGGATTCGATGTCGCGGTAGAGGAAGAGGCCTTGTTCTTTGCGATTCGATTTGTCGAAGATCGCGAAGCGGCCGGATGTGCGGATGGCTTCGAGTTTCGTCGTATCCGGTGCCACGCCGACGGCCTTGGCGAGCCGCGACCATTGGCAGAGGTAACGGGCGGCGTCGAAATTTGCCATGCGCGTGGTGTGCGTCGCATAGGCGGTGCGCTCGGCATCGCGGACATCGAGGCAACCGTGCTCTTGATCGAGGTAGGTCTGGAAAAAGAAGTAGAAGAGGCGGCGCAGATAATCGAAATACTTCGCCTTCTGTTCCTCGGGAATCCAGCCGTCGCGCATCGCTTGCAGAATGAGCGTGATGCAGTGCATCTGTCCGTAAGCGCCGGCACCCTTGCCGTAAGCCCAGCCCAAACCGTCCGCGCGGACGAGGTCGGGCATGATTTTCAAATACTTTTCTGCGTAAGTGCGGAGGGTGGGGAGCTTGCGCTCGCGCAACGCGGAGTTGGCGTGCAATTGCAGCGCCGAGCGCACGAAGACGAGAGCCATGACGCCATAGACGTCGAACTGGCCGCCGATGCCGGGTTCGGAATCGTCGAAGAAACCGGTGGAGCTGGTTTGTTCGATGCGTTCGACCATGCGCTCAATGAGGCGCGAGGTTTCGTCCTTCTTGGAAAGTCCGAGTGAGAAACGGCAAACGGCTTTGGCGATGTTGAACGCCTGCCAGTAATTATCGTAGTCGCTGCGGTGGAGCAGTTGCTTGTCGAGACGCTGACGCGTTTCGTCGACGAGACGTTCCCAGACGGGGTTGCGTTCCTTCGACGGACCGAAGGCGAGCAGGCCGAGCGACGCGTAGGCGAGGCCGTTTTCTGCAGCGGGTTCGGTGAATGCCTGCGCGGTGATGCAGCGGGCGGCGAGGTCGATGAGGTCGTGCCCTTTGAGAGTCGTCTCACCGGTGGCGCGGTAATATTCACCGAGGGCGTAGGCCGCATGGCCGGGACCGTCGGAACGGGTGGTTTCACCGGGGACGGGAGTAATCGTCCCGTCGGGATTGATGGAATCAAGGTTATGGCCGAGGATTGATCGGGCCATATCGAGACATTGCTCGGAGAAGCTATTCATTCAGCAGGTGGCAGGTTGGTTGTTAAAAGAGAAAGAGGAGGCGGAAGTATTTTAGCGAGCGATGAGTTTGAGGAATTCGGCGTTGGTCTTGGTCTTGCCGAGGCGGGTAATCATCGTGTCGGTGGCTTCCTCGATCTTCTGCTGCACAAGCGCACGGCGGAAGAAGTGGATGCAATCGAGTGCCTGGGCGTCGAGGAGGAGTTCCTCTTTGCGGGTGCCGGAGGAGGCGACGTTGACGGCGGGCCAGATGCGCATTTCGGCCGCTTTGCGGTCGAGCACAAGTTCCATGTTACCGGTGCCTTTGAATTCTTGGAAAATGACTTCGTCCATGCGCGAACCGGTCTCGACCAGAATGGACGCGATAATGGTGAGCGAACCGCCGTCTTCGGTGTTGCGCGCGGCGGCAAAGAGCTGACGGGGCTTCTCGAGCGCGCGCACGTCCAAACCACCGGTGCCGGTGCGGCCGGAATTCTTGGCGGTGTTATGGGCTCGGGCGAGGCGGGTGAGGGAGTCGAGGAAGAGCACGACTTCCTTGCCGGCTTCGACTAGGCGCTTGGCGCGCTCGATGCAGAGGTCGGCGACGCGAATGTGGTTCTCCACCGCTTCGTCGTTGGACGACGCCCAAACTTCGGCCGGGACGCTGCGTTTGAAATCAGTGACTTCCTCGGGACGTTCGTCGACGAGGAGAATCATCACGTGACATTCCGGGTGGTTTTCGATCACGCCGAGGGCCATGTCGCGCAACATGGTGGTCTTGCCGGTGCGGGGCGGGGCGACGATGAGGCCGCGGGTGCCTTTGCCGATCGGGCAGAAGAGATCGACGACGCGCGTGGTCATGCGGCCGTCCTTCATTTCGAGTTTCAGGTGCTTCTCCGGCGTGATCGTCAGGAGATTAGTGAAGTCGAGTTTGTGGCGACGCGCTTCGATATCCATGCCATCGACCGATTCGATGAAACGAATCTTTGGATTCGGGAAACGCGGGTCAGGTGTCGCCTGTGCCGTGATGTAGTTGCCCTGGTTGAGCTTGAAGCGGCGGATGAGTTCGCGCGGCACAAACGGGTCGGTCGGACGACGTTTGCCATAGCGCGCAAGGTCGAGCAACTGGCCGTTACGGCTGTTGTCGATGTCGAGCACGCCCTCGACGAGAATTGAGTTTTCCTGCGCTTGCGGCGCGGGATTTTGTTCTGAAGCCGACGACGCGGTTGCGTCGGGCGATTGATCATTTTCCATACAAAGCTTGGTTGCGGAGCTGCCGAGACTTGACCGCTAAATCCGTAAGAGCCATTAACAGCTTTTGCTTCAACCCCCTAACGAAGGAGAAACAGTGACGGACCAAACGATTACCTCAGTGTCTCGGGAGAGCCGAGTTTTCAAACCCTCAGCCGAGTTCAAGAGCCAAGCAAATCTTGGCAGCTACGAGGCTTACCGTAGGCTCTACAATGAGTCTGTCAACGCCCCAGATAAATTCTGGTCGAAGCAAGCCAAGGAACATTTGGTCTGGCGAAAGCAGTTCAAAACCGTCCTGTCCTGGAAGCCGCCGTTTGCTAAGTGGTTCGGCGGCGGAATGTTAAATGTTTCTGAAAATTGCATCGATCGCCACCTCGGCACCGCGCGGGAAAACAAAGCCGCCTTAATTTTCGAAGGCGAACCCGGCGACGTGCGCACGATCACGTATCGCCAACTGTATTTTCACGTCAGTCGTTTCGCCCATGTTTTAGAGAATATGGGCGTCAAACCCGGCGAGCGCATCGCTATCTATATGCCGATGATTCCGGAGGCGGTCATCGCGATGCTCGCCTGCGCGCGCGTCGGTGCCGTGCACACTGTCGTCTTCGGCGGCTTCAGTCCGGAAGCACTCAAAGACCGCATCAACGACTGCAAAGCCAAGGTCGTCATCACGGCAGACGGCGGTTGGCGACGCGGCAAAATTATCGAACTCAAGGCCAACGTCGACAAAGCCATCGAAGGGGCCCCCTGTGTGCAATCGGTGCTCGTGGTGAAGCGTTGCGGCAATGCCATCAACATGGTCGAAGGCCGCGACACGTGGTGGCGCGAAGCTTGGGAAGGTGCCCCGAACCATCATAAAGCGAAAGCCTTTGCTGCTGAACACCCGCTGTTCGTCCTCTACACTTCCGGCTCCACCGGCAAACCGAAGGGCGTGCTGCACACCTCCGCAGGTTACCTGCTCGGCGCAAAACTCAGTGCGCAATACGTTTTCGATCTCAAGGAAAACGACCGCTACTTCTGCACCGCCGACATCGGTTGGGTCACCGGCCACAGTTACGTTGTTTACGGTTTGCTCGCGAACGGCTCGACCATTTTCCTCTACGAAGGCGCGCCCAACCAACCGGAACCCGACCGCTTCTGGCAGATGATCGATCGCCACGGCATCACGATCCTCTACACGGCCCCAACCGCCATTCGCGCCTTCATGCGCTGGGGTGACAACTACGTGTTGCGCCACCGCCTCGACTCGCTGCGCCTCCTCGGCTCCGTCGGCGAACCGATCAATCCCGAAGCGTGGATGTGGTATCACAAACTCATCGGCAAAAAACGCTGTCCGATCGTGGACACATGGTGGCAGACCGAAACCGGCTCCATCATGATCTCGCCGCTGCCCGGCGCGATTCCCACTAAGCCCGGTTCGGCCACGCTGCCGTTCTTCGGCGTCGTGCCGATGGTCGTCGATAGCGATGGCAAGGAAGTCCCGCGCAACAGTGGCGGCAAACTCGTCATCACCAAACCGTGGCCGTCCATGCTTCGCACGCTCTGGGGCGACGACGAACGTTTCAAGAAAGCGTATTTCTCGGAATTCCCGAAACACCCGCACTATTACTTTACCGGCGACGGCGCGCGGCAGGACAAGGACGGTTACTTCTGGATCGTCGGTCGCATCGACGACGTGCTCAACATCTCCGGCCACCGCCTCGGCACCGCCGAAGTGGAAAGCGCGATGGTCTCGCATCCCGACGTGGCCGAAGCGGCCGCGGTGGGCCGCCCTGACGAACTCAAGGGCCAGTCCCTCGTCGTCTTCGTGACGTTGAAAGCCGGCCGCGAACCGACCGATGCGCTCAAGGAAACCTTGCGCAACCACGTGGGCAAAGAAATCGGTTCGCTTGCGAAACCC
>JAUXXD010000054.1 GCA_030681265.1 Candidatus Didemnitutus sp.
GAGGTAGAACAACGGATGCGCCACGAGCGGCAGGTAGGACGTCATCAATACGTCGGCTTTACCGGCGAGGATGATGTAATCCACCATCACGGCACCGACCAACATCATGAGGAACGACACCCACGCGATTTTGCGCGAGTAGAGGCGGGCGTTCAGCGGGGTGGTGCAGGCGAAGTAGAGCACGGCGATTTCGAAGAACAGGATCCAGTGGATCAGCATGTTCAGGCCGTGGAACGTCAGGATGCGGTAGAACCAGTCGGTCGGCAGCAAGTGCACGGTTTGCCAGCGCGTAAGCGCGAGCAGCAGCGCGGCGATGCCGCCGAGGAGCAGGAACACCACCGCGGAGACGGCGTTGAGCTTGATGAAACGCTGCGCATCCAAGCAGACGCTGAGTCCGGTGGTGGCGCAGACGCGTTTCGGCACGCCCGGGACCGCGAGCGAATGCGATTCGCTGGCGGCAGGAGTTGAAGCAGAGGCAGAGGTCATGGCAGGTGTGGTTACTCGACGATGATTTTGCCGGTCATGGCGTGGTGGCCGATGCCGCAGAACTCATTGCAGACGATGGTGAATTCGCCCTTCGAGGTCGGCGTCATGGTGATGACGTGGTCGTAGCCCGGCAGAATGTGGAAGTTGATGTTGAGCGGCTGCAGCGAGAACCCGTGGTTCAAGTCGAGCGACGACATATGCACGCGGTAGGTTTCGCCGACGCGCAATTTCAGCACGGGGTAGAAATTCCACATGCGGGCAACGAGATAGACGTCGCTGCCGGGGGCCGGTTCGACGATCGGCGATTCGGTGAAGAACGCGTTATCGATCGGGTTCTTGTAGGTGCCGACACGGTTGGCCTCGACGAATTTTTCGGTGCGCGCGAGGAAGTCAGCCGGGCTGACGGTGTAGGCTTCGCCGGTGCTGTTCTGTTTGCCGCGAAAATGCCAGTAAGGCATCATCAGCGACATCACGAAGCACCAGAGCACGGCGACGCCGAGCCAGAGTTTTTCGTGGCCGGCGGGCGCGTGAAACCAGGGGGAGGTGAGTGGACGCAAGCTCATGGGTAGGGGAGCGGGTTAGGGCAGCAACGCGGGTTTGGTCAGGGCCAACTCGATCCAACCCCACGCAGTGTAGGAGAGGAACGGGATGATCACGCCGAGGGCGAGTAGCAGCCAGTGATTGTCGAGCACTTTTTGCCACGGATGGATCTCATTTTCGTTTTTCATGGGTATGAGTTTTTAGGTTTGGGGTAAGGAGCGAGCGCGCCACGAGCCGATGCACCGCAGCATGATCGCGAGGAATAAAAGTCCGCCGGCCACAGCGAGGATTCCGCCGAAGCCCATCACGCCGAGACCGACGTATTCGCCGGTCGTGCGCACGTGTTGCTCGACGCCGTATTGTTTGCGGCCGAGCCCGTAGACGCCGGCGATGGCAAAACCGAGTGCGAAGACCGCCTGGCCCGCACCGAAAATGATGAGTTGTGCGCGGGCTTTCTTCCACGCCTGCGCGGCGGCACCAACCGGCGAAACCGCGGCGCAGAAATCATAGGCTGCCGCCATCAACGCGAGCGTCACCGCGCCGATCGCGGCGTGGTAATGTCCGGGGACGAGCGTGTTCGAGCCGCGAATCATCGCGCCCATGATCAGACCCATCACGATGAGCGACACGCTGCCCGCCAGACCGACGAGGCGGAAATCCGTGCGCGCGACATCGGGCGAACGGCGATGAATCACGTAGTGCCGGATGCCGAGCCCGAGCACGATGAGAATGACCGGGAACAGCGTCCACCGCATCAGCTCGGTCGCCGTTTCGGTGTAGAGCGGATTCGACGTGCCGCCGAGGGCGAGGAACGGCAGCGCGGCGTGCGGCAGAATCAGCGCAGTGAACAGCCAACGGCAGGCCGCCGGCGAAAGGACGGACTTGCCCGACCAACGGTTGAGCAACAGCAACCACAAGCCGAGCATCATGGCGACATTGGCCGCTTGCAGCACATGGCCGCCGCCCCAGGCGACGAGTTCGTAGAAACCGATCGGGGGCAGACCGGCCAGCGTTGTGCGCCACGCCGCCGCAAAAGTGAAGAACGCGATCACATTGCCCGCCGCGGCGACGCGCAGTGCGACGATCACATCATCCGGCAGACCGGTGATGCGGCTGTTTGGCGACGTCAACGCGCCGATGAAGAAAATAGCCGTGCCGACAAACCATGAGGCGAGCCCCGCGAGGAAAACCGGGTGGTCGATCACCGGCACATAGTTGGAGAGAATCGGTTGCGCGCCCGGCATGACTGCTCCGGCCAGTAGACCGAAAATACCCGCGCTGCAAAAGGCGAAGGAGATACCGACGAGTTTGCGCGGCAACGCATCGCCCAGCGCGAGCGCGAGAAAGGCCGCCGTGCCCGCCTGGAACCAGACCACCAGCGCGAGATCCACATGGACGACTAACGCGCGTTTGAAAAACAGTGGATCGGTGAAAATCGCGCCGAGGAACGGCAGGCGACCGACCACCAACAGAAGCGAGAGCAAGCCGGCGAGCACGAGGCTGCCGACGGCGAACAAAAACCAAACGCGCGCGACCGAAACGCTCGTGCGCGACGCCGCCACGGAACGCGGAAAAACGCGTGTTTCCGGGACGGGTGAGCCGTGGGTTAATGAAGCCAGATGGGGGGGCATGGTTCATTTTTACCCGAATCTACCGCCGCCCGCCTTGACCCGCGTCAACGTTTGCGACGGACAAAAACCCTCCGATGGGCCCGCAAAAAGCCCCGCGGCCGGAGGGCGCACGGGGCGAAAGGTCGTGGCGGTGGTTCGCGCGTTTAACTTGTCGCAGCCACTGCCGCCGCGCGACGGCGGCGCCACATCACGAAACCGAGTGCACCGAGCCCGACCAGTGCGGCGTAGGTGGACGGCTCGGGGATGGCGGTGCCGCTGCCGAGGTTGGACTGGTAACTGGCGTCGGTGATGAAGGTATTGTAGAAGCCGTTCGCCGGTAACGCGCCGAAGTAGTTGTTGTTGTTGGTCAAGTGACCGGCGGTGAGGCTGATCACGTCGCCGGCCGTCAAGTAGCTGACAGTTGTGTCGGCGGTGGCGCGGAAGACGAGGTCAGTGTTGGTGATGACGCCGTGGGGGTTGGTGGTGTAGTAGCTGTTGATCGTCTGCAGGCCGTCGCCGCTGCCTGCGCCGGTGCTGGTATAGGTCGGGCCGCCGCCGGGAATGGCGCCGACCGTATCGACCGGCACGGCAGTGCTGATGCCGGTGATGTTTTGAAAATAGAAATACGGATTCACGCCGAAACTGGAGGTGCTCGACGTGAGCGTGTAGCTGATGGGGGTCGACCAAGAGATGACGACGGGCGTGCCGCTGCCGCCGGAGAAGGTCAGGAAGACGGTCTGCGCATTGGCGGCGACCACAGCGAATAGGGCGAACAAACCGAGCAGGAGCGCGGTGAATTTATTGGAATACGATGAAACATTACGTGACATGGCGGGGTGTGGGTTGGGTTTTGTATTGGACTGACGGAGAGGGATTGATCTGGTCCAGTTAGACGTGGTTTGCTTTCGCAAGCCGTTGCCGCTCGCGCCACATCACGAAACCGCGCGCCGAGGTCGACGTCCTCAGCGTATTTGGAGGGATTAGAGAAAGCGAGTTCGGAGTGGAGTGATTCTGCCTCCACCTTCATGCATATGAGGCTGTTCGTCGCACCTGTGCAAAAAGCCTCTTGGCCACGAGACGCGAGGGGCGAAAGGATTTTAAGGTGGTCGCGCACTTAACTGGTCGCAGCCACCGCTGCCGCACGACGCCGACGCCACATCACGAAACCGAGCGAGCCGAGACCGACGATCGCGGCATAGGCAGAGGGTTCGGGGATAGCCGAAAAGGTCAGGTCGCCGGTGCTTTGAGTGAAAATTACATATTGCGAACCATTATAATAGGTCCACGTGCCGCCGCTGTTGCTCAGCGCGCCGGTATAGCTGCCGGTGGCGGCAATCGAGGAAAAGGAACCGGAACTGCCGCTGCCGGAAAGTTGAAATAGATCGAGGGTCGTGCCGTTGACGAAGGTCTGCCCAAACGAGAGGTTCAGCGTGCCGCCGTAAGTCAGCAGTCCGGCAGAGAGATTGATGCCGTCGTAAGTGGTGCCGCGCGTGTCGCCGTTGATTTCGAAATTCGTCGCACTGCCGCTGGCGAGCGTGAGGCCGTTGGAGAAGGTGAGCACGCCGGGACTCGCGCCCGGGGCGAGGGTGCCGCCGCTTTGAATCGTTGTTGCACTGTTGATCGTGCCCGTGCCGCCCAGGGTGCCGCCGGAGACGACGACTGAACTGCCGCTGGCGATCGAGCCGTTAACGAGTAGTGTGCCCGCACTGACGGCGGTGGTGCCGGTGTAGGCCTGCGCGCCGGTGAGAGTGAGGATGCCCGAGCCGGTTTTGGTGAGGCCACCCACGCCTTGCATGACCGTGGAAACGCCGACGTCGAAAGCCTGCGTGTCGATGGTGGCGCCGCCAGCTGCGATTTGGATATCGCCGGTTTCGAAATCGGTGAAGAGCGACGTTTGGTTTTGCGTTACCCGCAAGGTGCCACCGTTGAAGTTGACGGTGCCGCCGTTGGAGCCGGTGTGTTCGATCACAATGCCGGTGGCGAGCACGCCGCCGTTGAGATTTAAGGTGCCGACAGCGGTGCCGTCGGTGGCAAGTTGGGTGACGGCGGCTGAGACGGTGCCGCTCGAAATGGTGAGCGTGCCGTTGCGTCCGCTGCCGCCACCAGAGTCGGTGCCGACGTAGAGTGTGCCGTTGGTGGTCCAGTTGCCACCCGACACGGTCGCGGTGCTGGTGCCGGAATAGCCGACGTAGCTGTTGTTGGCGACGGTCACATTGCCGCCGCTGACGGTGAGCGAGCCGTTGCCGAAGTAGCCGACAAAGAAATCTCCAGCGGTGGACCAAGTGCTGGCGCTGATCGACGCCGTGCCGGTGCCGGTGGCGCCGTTGGCACCGACGATGGTGGTGCCGGCAGTGGCCAAGCCGCCGCCGGTGATGGAAAGTCCGCCGGTGGACGCGCCACCAAGAGTGAGCGAAGCGACCTCGCTGCTGGAGGAGATGGTGGCGGTGCCGCCGTTGGTGATGGAAGCGTTGGTGCTGGAGTCGGGCACGCCGGCGCTCCAGTTACTGCCAGTGGCCCAGTTACCAGAGCCGGCCGTCCAAATCGTTTGCGCGTGAAGCAGCGGCCCGACGGCGAGTCCCACTAACACTATTCCGACGGCGCGTAGAAGCGTTTGGCCAATAATAGCGTGATGCTTAAGGCGAATTTGAGCTGAGTTCATGGAAGGAAAATTTTGGGAAAGGAACGGCGCACGTTTTTGTCTCGGCATTACTGACGTCGAAAAAAGCAGGATCGTTTAGAGAATAGAGAAGTGTTGGACTTCGACGCGGGATGCGTAAGCGAAAATATGCGTGGCGTGGAATCTTCGAGTTACAGGGGTATGATGGAGAAGCGAGACTCCGGCAGACATTACGATGGGGTAGGGCTGGAGCAACAAGGCGCATCTCCATACGTTAAGTAATGAAAAAAACTGATAGATGCTCTGGGAGACGATTCCGCGATGATTATTGAATCGACATGCAACGAGGGGCGCACACGAAATTGCCCGGCAATAGGGAATTCCCTTACCGCATATTTGCACAGACATGCTATCCGGCGAACTAGATAATCGGTGGATATGCAACAAAAACGCCCCGCGGCCGTAAAGCACGCGGGGCGTCGCTGAGGTAACTAAAAAACCAGAAAGCGCTTAATAGATAAATTCGATCTGCAACCAGACTTTGCTGACGTTCGCGTAGGCGAGACTGTCACGGGAAAAATCGGCGTATTTGGCGGTGGCCGTGACGTATTTGCCGAACTTGCGCGAGGCTTGCACGTTGAACTCCTTGCCGAAGTTCGCGCCGTTCGTGTCGGCTTCATACCAATGATAGAATGCGAGCAACGAAACCGCGCCTGGCAACGTCGCGTTCGCTTTCACGTAGGTGTCGCGCAAACCGGCGGCCGGCGTGGCGAGGAACATGTCGGCCCAACCGTTGAACGCATGCAGCGTGGCGAGCGGTGTCTTGAAACCGATGTTATTATCTGAACCGAGACGTTCGTGGCCGAGCGCGAAGCCGCCCTGCTTGTGCACCAGACCCGCTTCGGCGACGAAGTAGTTGGCGCGGTAGTTGAGCGCGCTTTTGCCGTAGTCGGCCTGCGTGGCGAATTCGGCGCGGTAGGAAACCTTGAAGTCATCCGAGACTTTCTGCGCGCCGCTAAAACTCACGCCGGTGGTCGCGGTGGAGTTGGCGGCGGCGTTGGCGAAATCGAGCAGGTAACTGTAAGCGGTGAGCGTGCCCGCGGCGAAACCCGTGTAGCTCGCGTTGAGCACGTGCGAATCGGAGTCCCAGTTGCCTTGCGCGTGACGATCAGAGAAGACGCGATTGATGCGTTGGAGATAGGCGTAGGTCAGCGTGGTTTTTTCCATCGACTTGTTCTGCAACACGACGCCGTCGAACGTCTGTTGGTTTTGCCGCCAGCCGACATCACCGACGAAACGCGCGTTATCGAGCACGAGCCGTTGCCGGCCAAACGTCACCGTCGTGTGGCCACCGGAGAAGGACGCGAAGACTTGGTTGATCTCGGTCGATTCCGGGTCGGCCACGACAGCCTTGCCCGCGCCGCCGGGGTTGAGGCCGGCTTGGCTGTAGCTGTCGCCTTCGGCGGCGGTGATGTTTTCCGCTTCGACCATGAATTTCCAACCGTTCCACGCCGCGGTGGTATAGCCGAGGCGCGTGCGGAGAGTGAGGGCGTTGGCGTCGCGCAGACCGGTCTGCTCGACTCCTTCGTAACGCAAACGCGCGTTGATCGACACTTTGCCGGCGGCAATAGCGTCAGAGAATGAAGCGGGCTCGGCGGCGCCGAGGGCGCACGCAGCGAACACGCTAACGGAGGTGAGGATTTTTTTCATGGCAAATCGGGTCGGATCTAATCACCGCAACGCGGCGAGCGCGGCGGCGGCTTCGGCGAGGCCGCCTTGCAAACCGGCGCGCTGGTGCACGATTTCGCCCTCGGCGTTGAGGATCGTGATCAGGTTGGAGTGGGCGAACTGGCCGTCCGCTTCCTGCTTGAATTTCACGCCGAGAAGCGCCGCGAGTTCCCGCACGGCGTCATCGTTGCCGTGCAGCAGCGTCCATTGCGAGTCGAGCAGGCGGGACTCGCGATATTGGGCGAGGGCGGCGGGCGTGTCGCGGGCAACGTCGAAGGACACGAGCACGAGCGCGAGGTTGGCGCGCTGGTCGGCCGGCAGGCTGTCGCGAAGGCGGGTGATGTCGGCGACAATCAGCGGGCACGCGTAGCCGCAGGAGGCGAAAAACATGGCGAGGATCACGGGTTGGCCGCGCAACTGCGCCAGCTGAAACGTCAGGCCCGCGTCGGTGGTGTAGGGGACGTCGAGTTGGTAGAGCGATTCGCGGCTGAAGGTGGCTGCGAGCAGCTCCGTGTGCCCGGCGTGGGGATTGGCCGCGGGCTCGTCGGGCGGACAGCAGGGTGCCGGTTCGGTCTTCGGTTCAGGCTTGGGTTCCGGTTTGCAGCAGGACTCAGCGTGGCTGGTCGCGGCGAGGAAGGCGGCGGTGGTGAGAACGAGGGCGAGACGAAAAAGTTTCATGAGGAGATCAGTGGAGGAGATCCTGCGCGCAACGGAAGCCGAGCGAGGAGGTCGTGTTGTTGGCTTGGAGGGAGGAGCGCAGCGCGGTGCGCATGAAGGCGGCGTAGTCGCTGGTGTCCTTGGTGCCGACGGAGCCTGAGCCGCAGAAGAGGTCGCGATTGAGGCCGGAGTCGGCGCGGGACTCGCCGGTGACCATCGCGGTGTTGAAGTCTCCCACCCATTCCCAAATGAGACCGTGCAGACCGCGCACGCCGTGGTAATTGGCCCGGGCCGTGGTGACCTGGGGAAGCACGTCGGGAGTGGGGCGCGCGAGCCACGCGTAGATGTCGCGATTGAGCTGCTCGTCGTTCTTGCCGTCGGGTGAGGTGTAGCCAGCGCTGGCAGCCAGTTCCCATTCGGCGGTGGTGGGCAGGCGCTGGCCCACCCAACGCGCATAGGCGCGCGCGGCGAACCACGAGATAAGGATCACCGGCGCGTCGACTGGGGCCCGTGGTCCGAGATCGGTGTCGCCGCTCCAGTGCGTGAGGTAGGACGAGTCGGCGAAGAGGTGCGCGACCTGCGAGCGCCGCCACTTGGGATTGGCCACGACGAAGGCGAGGAATTGCGCGTTGGTGACGGCAAACTTATCGAGCGCAAACGCGGCGACGTCAAATTGCTCGGGGTCCTTGAGCGTGCGTTGCAGTGGAACGTAAACCCCGGCGGGGATGATGACCGTGCCGGGAGGGGCGGCGACCGGCATGGCGGCCGACAGCCGCGCCCCGGTGAAAAACAACGCTCCGAACACCAACCCCGTGAGCAGGCGGCGGCTAGCTCGTTGGGCGATGTGCGGAGCGGTGGGCATATGTGGAGTGAGGGCGTTCGCGGCTCAGTGTCGTTCGTTGCGGATGGCCTTCACGTTGTTGGCCGTGAAGGCGTCGCCGGAGTTGCCCCAACTGTTGAACACGTAGGTGAGCACGTCGGCGACCTGCTGGTCGGTGAGCGCAGCCTCATGCGGCGGCATGACACTGTTGTAAGTCGTGCCGTTGACGGTGACGGGTCCAGAGAGACCCTTGAGCACGATGCGGACGGAGCGTTCGCGGTCGGCGAGCATGTAATCGGAGGCGGCGAGCGGCGGGAAAACATTCGGCAGACCCTTGCCGTCGGGAAGATGGCAGGCGAAGCACACGCCCATATAGACCTGCTTGCCGCGCTCAAACTGCGCTTCTTTCGTCAGGCCGGCGATGGTGGGGTTGGACTTGATCTCGGCGGCGATGCGGGCCTTCAACTCGGCCTCGCGGCGGGAGGACTCGGAACCCGCCTCAGATTGCGAGCCGAGGTAGACGGCGTCGATTTCCTTGCCCGAGTAAATGACGCGGTCCTCGTCGCCGACGACCTTGAGCATGCCGATGGCGCCTTTGTTGAACGCGCGGCTGAGCGAGTGGTCGACGAGCACATAGGTGCCGGGGACATCGACCTTGAAGTCGACAATGGTGGAGCCGCCGGAGGGCACCAAGGTGGTCTGCACGTGTTCCTGGACGAACTTCATGCCGCCCTCGGTCCAGACCTTGTCGAAGATCTCGCCGATGACGTGGAAGGACGACGTGAGGTTGGGACCGCCCACGCCGAAGTAGATGCGCACGTTCTCGCCGACGTTGGCCACGAGCGCCTTGTCGCCGACGAGGGAGCCGACCGCGCCGTTGAAGAGCACATAGGTCGGGTGCTCATCGATTGATTTGGCCATGTCGAAGGTTTGCAGGCCGGTCTCGCCAAAGCGGCCGCTGGTGTAGAAGTCGCCCTGCATGACGTAGAATTCTCGGTCGACCGGCGGCAGGCCTTCAGGCGGCTCGACGAGGATGAGGCCATACATGCCGTTGCCGATGTGCATGGGCACGGGGGCGGTGGCGCAGTGGTAGACGTAGAGGCCGCGGTTGAGGGCCTTGAAGGTGAACTTGGAGCCGTGGCCCGGCGCGGTGAAGGTCGAGGCGGCGCCGCCGCCGGGGCCGGTGACGGCGTGGAGGTCGATGTTGTGCGGAAGCTTCGAGGACGGATGGTTGTTGAGCGTGAACTCGACGACGTCGCCTTCGCGGATCCGGATGAACGAGCCCGGGACGGTGCCGCCGTAGGTCCAGAAAGTGTATTCGGTGCCGTCGGCGATCGGCATCACAACCTCGCGGACCTCGAGGTTGACGACGACACGCGCCGAGTGCTTGCGTGTGAGCGGGGGTGGCACGCGCGGTGGCGAGGTGAGGATCGCCTGCTCGATCGGCAGCGCGACGATTTCGGGCGGGAAGATCACCGGACCCTTGGCGTCCGAGGGACCTTCGCTGGCATTGAGGTTAATGAGAAAAATCGACGCGCTGAACAGGGCGCCGATGATTAGGGGTGGGGTATTTTTTTTCATAACAAGAGTGAAATGCAACTAGCGGACCGAGTGGCTGCGGGCGGCGGCGACATAGGCGGGGTCGAAGGCATCCCCTTGGTTGCCCCAGGAATTGTAAACGTAGGTGAGCACATCGGCGACCTGCTGGTCCGTCAGCACGGCTTCGAGCGGCAGCATGACGCCGTTGTAGTTCACTCCGTTGACGACGATCGGACCGGTCTGGCCCTTGAGCACGATGCGCACGGCGCGCTCACGATCGGCGAACATATAATCGGAATTGGCCAGCGGCGGCGTGGCCCCGACCATGCCTTTACCGTCGGGCAAGTGACAGGCGAAGCACAGCGCGCGATAGGTGCGGGCCCCGCGCGCGATTTGCGCCGCAGTGGCAAGCCCCGCACTCGTGGGATCAACCAACGGCACCAACGCCGCCGGTGCGATATGCGTGGCCGCTGGCGCGAACGACACCGCTGCAAGCTCCGGCGAATTCACTGCGAAACGACCGACCGCGATCGTCGCGATAACTGCGGCGGCGAGGGTGGCGAAGAGAAAAGCGAGTTTGCTCACGAGGTGAAGGGATTCGCGGCCATGCTACTCTTTCGGCGGCACCGCTGCCTTGATGCGCGTCAATTAACTGCGCAGGAGGTGCACCGCTCAAAACACGCCGACCGTGCCACGGTAGGCGAACGCCAGCCCGACGAGGAACACCAAGCCGATGCCGCCCTCTAGCATGCCGACTCGTTTCGCCGTCCAGTGAGGACGTGCCGGAGAAACAAAAATCAGCGTGCGCACGGCGAGCAGAGCCGCGACACCGAGGCCGACCGGCGGCAGCCACCCGTTCAGGGCCAGGGGAGACAGCGCGGCAATGGCAGCGATCGCAGCTGCCGCCGCCGCGAAAGGTTGCGCGGGCAGGTGTTTTTCCAGCCGCAGGTAGCAGCGCACCGTCAGCACGGTGGGCAGGCTGCGCGTGAGCATGAGTGCGGCGAGGGCGAATGCGGGCGCCGCGCTCCAACCGGCGAGCGTTGCGAAAGCCGCCGGCACGAGCGCGAAGGCGGCGCTGCCCGCGAGTTCCGCTTCGGCTTCGCGCATTTCGTTGCGCAAATCGAACCAGAGAAACGTCGCGCCCAAAGGTGCGCACAACAGCAGCGGCCACAGCGCGCTCCACGAACCGAGTGTGGCGGCGCCGACAAGTGCGCCGAGCGCGACGACGCTGAAAATCGCCGCCCAAAGTGCCGCCGCGCCGCGCCGCGGATCATCCGCGGCCAGCGTGACGGCGAGTTTCAGCGGCCGCCGCACAAAAAATCCCGCGCCGACCGACGCCGCGAGCGCGAAGCCGGCGGGCGTGGCGGCGACGAGCAGACCGAGGACGACGGGCTCGAACGCGAGCGACCAACTGCCGTGTTCCTTCGGCAAGACGAGCGAACGAAACGAGGAGGACGACGTGGACATCGGCGCAGTGTGCCGCAATCGCGTGCGCGCGTCCTTGAGATTGATCAAGCCTTTCGGCTTTGCGTGCGGCACCGCCGCGCTTTTCGCATCAGAGCAACGCGCGTTCTTTCGCCCAGCGCACGAACTCGTTTTCCAACTGGTCGAACGAGTCGATGATGAACAGCGGATTCTGGAAGTGCCAAATGTCGTAAGGCTGCGCCGCGAGTCGCTCCGGCGTGTAAGGGTGTTTCGTGACCTTGTGGGTGAGGCTATTTTGCGTTTCACCCGACGAGGAGATGATGCCGTTACCGTAGATGCGCAGACCGTCGGCATTTTGAATCAGCCCGAACTCCACCGTGAACCAATAGATGCGCGTGAGTCCTTCCTCGGTGGCAGCGTCCTGACAATTGAGCGCAGCTTGGCCGAGCTTCTGGTAGAAATCGGCAAAGCGCGGGTGCACGATCATCGGCGTGTGGCCGAAGATGTCGTGGAAGCAATCCGGCGCGGGCGTGTAATCGAGTTCGGAGCGCGCGCGAATGTAGTCGGTGCTCGGGAACACGCGTTGCGCGAGGTAACTAAAAAAATCGTGCGCATCGAGCAGGCCCGGCGTGCGGCAAATCCGCCAACCCGTGGCTTGGTAAAGTTTGCGCGAGACATCGGCCAGCGCCGGGATGCGGTCTTTTTCGAGATCGAGCACGTGCAGACCGGTGGCGAATTCGTCGGCGGCGCGCCCGGGGAGGAGTTCGACCATGCGCGCGTAGAGCGTTTTCCACACATCCTGTTCCTCGGCGGAATAATTCGGGTAGCGGCACTCGTCGCCGATCGGCAGCGGCTTGGTCAGCTTGTGCGGGATGCAACGCGGATCGTTGCCATCCGGCGCGGGGGATTCCGGGTGAGTTGAGGAGACGGTTTCAGGCATGACGGTGGACCCAGTTAAGTTACTAAAATTCGCCGGGGAATCTACCGGAATCCCCCAATTAGTCCAAACGCACTAGGGGCCCGTGGGGCGAGACACATCGCGCGCGGTGCTGAGTCAGCGATTCAACAATGCCGCGACGCGCGTGCGGCCCCGGACGTTGAGTTTGGTGAAAATCGCGGCGAGTTGCGTCTTGATCGTGAGCGGGCTGCGGCGGAGTTCGGCGGCGATTTCGGCGGTGCGCAGACCTTCGCGCACGCGCATGGCGACTTCGCGTTCGCGCTCGGAAAGGCGTGCCAGCAACGCCACGGCGCCGGGCGAGAGCGGGCGGTGCCGGTCGCCGCGCGGGCGGCGGTAATCGAGCTGGATGTGAAACGCGTGTTCCGTCTCGCTGGCGCGCGCGGGCTGGAGTTTGATGCGCGCATGCAGGCCGCGCGCGAGGTCGCTGACGACCGTGTGCGGTTCCGCAGCCGGGTCGGCTTTGAGCGCGGCGCAGGTTTTCGCCAGGACTTCGGGCACCTGAAAGGCATTGCGCGCGCGGAGGGCGGAAGCGTGGCGTTCGCCATGGTTCCACACCGCGCAGGCGCGCGCCGCTTCTTCGTTGAACCAGAGCGGCTGGCACTCGGCGTTGAGCAACAACAGGCCGACGGGCACGTCTTCCAGCATCGTAAGCACGTGGTCGAGCAAGAGAGGCGCAGGCGAGGAAGGCATGGGTGGGGGAGGCCGACGTTGGCCACTCTCGCGCGGGGCTGCAAGCGGCGATTAGTCCCTTCGGCGTATAGACCGGACGGGGGTTCGCGGTTACTGTTTGTCGTTCCACGACCAACCCCCGCTAAATCCATGAGCAGAACTTTCTTCGACCAACCCGCCGAGCGCAAAACCGCCGTCAATCCCCTCGGCCTCAAGCAATTTGATCACATCGAATTCTGGGTCGATAACGCCGACCAGTGGCGCGATTTTTTTGTCCAAAAATACGGCATGGTGCCGCGCGCTTATGGCGACACCACCACCGGCCTCGCGGGGCGCCGCGCCCATCTCGTCGGCCAGGGCCGCGTGAATTTTCTCGTGACCGAACCGCAGGGCGAGGGCGCCGAAGCCGAAGTCGTGCGCGCCCACTTGGAAAAGCACGGTTGCGGCGTGCGCGATGTGGCGTTCCGCGTTACCGACGCGAAGCACGCCTTCACCGAGGCGCAACGTCGCGGGGCCAACGCCGTGCATCCATTGCGCGAAGACGACCGCATCGCCACCGCGTCGATCGCCGCTTACGGCGACACGATTCACAGCTTCGTAGAGCGCAAACAACCGGGCGAATTTTTGCCGGGCTTTAAGAACGTCGCCGGCGGCATCGACGATCGTGATATCAACTTCGCCATGATCGACCACGTCGTCGCCAACGTCGACAACATGGACGAGTGGGTCACGTATTACGAAGAGGTGTTCGGTCTCGATCTGTTCATGCATTTCGACATCAACACCGGTCGCTCCGCCCTGATGTCCAAGGTTGTCAGTTCGACCGACGGCTGGATCAAGATGCCGATCAACGAACCGTCCTCCGCCAATTCGCAGATTCAGGAATTTCTCGATCAATACAGCGGCCCCGGTGTGCAACACATCGCGCTGCTCACGCCCAACATTATCGCGACGATCGATGAAATGCGGAAAATGGGGCAGAGCTTCCTCGATGTGCCGGACAGTTACTACGACAACAGTTTCGAGGAACGCGTCGGCAAGATTGACGAGGACAAGGAGGAGTTGAAGAAGCTCCGTATCCTCGTCGATCGCGACAACGAGACCGGTTACCTGCTGCAGCTCTTCACCCAATGCGTGTTCGCGCGTCCGACGCTTTTCTTCGAGGTCATCCAGCGCAAGGGCACGTCGATGGGCTTCGGCGAAGGCAACTTCCGCGCCCTCTTCGAAGCCATCGAACGCGAACAAGAGCGCCGCGGCTCACTTTGATGAAAGTAGCGAGTAGCGGGTAGACAGTAGCGATCATCTGGGTCAGCCTTACTTCCAGTTTTCCACTTTCCGCTCCCCGCTTCTCGCTTCTCCTCCCCACCATGCCCTTCTACCACCAACTCGGGGCGATGCCCCGTAAGCATCACATCAAGTTCCCGCGCGATGTCGCGACGAGTTACAAAGGCGAAGGCCTGCACTACGAGCACGTCATCACCACCGAGGGTTTTGATCGCGCTTACAGCATCGTTTACCATCTGCGTCCGCCGACGCTGGTGAAGAAGGTTGAGCTCTTCCGCGAGCAACCGCTCAAAGTCGCGGCGCACGCGCCGCTGCGCCACCATCATCTGAAATCCGGCACAATGGCGCGCTCCGGCGATCCTTACACCGGCCGCGTGCCTTTGATGTTCAACGCCGACATCGCCGCGTTCCGCTGCCGTCCCGCCACGGCGATGGAGAGCGACTACGATTTCTACCGCAACGGTCAGAGCGACGACGTGATTTTTGTCTGGTCCGGCGGCGGTTGGCTCGAATCGAATTTCGGCCGCCTCCGCTACAAACAGGACGACTACATCGTGATCCCGCGCGGCACGATCTACCGCCTCGTGCCCGACGACATCAGCCAGGAGGATTACCTCATCCTCGAATCGACGTGGCCCGTGCGCATTCCGAAACATTACCGCCACCCCGAAGGACAAATCCGGATGGGCGCGCCCTACAGCGAGCGCGATTTCCACGGTCCGACCGAAATCATCGCCGAGGACAAGGAGGGCGATTTCGCCGTGCTCGTGAAGGACCGCGGCGCGCGTTACACGCGCAACGTCATGGCCGGGCACCCGTTCGATGTCGTGGGTTGGGACGGCTACGTTTATCCGTTCACGTTTAACGCGAATGATTTCGAACCCATCACCGGCACGGTGCATTTGCCGCCGCCGATTCACCAGACTTTCGAGATCAACGGCTTCGTGATTTGCACCTTTGCCCCGCGCTACCTCGACCATCATCCCGAGGCGGTCAAAGTGCCGTGGTCACACGACAACACCGAGGCCGACGAAGTGCTCTTCTACGTGCGCGGCAATTTCGGTTCGCGCAAGGGCGTGGAGCCCGGCTCATTCACCCTGCATCCGCAGGGGATTCCGCACGGCCCGCACCCGGGCACGACGCTCGCGTCGATGAACGCCACGCGCACCGAGGAACTGGCGGTGATGTTCGACACGGCCCAACCGCTCGAACTCACGGAGCAGGCCCTTGCCCTCGATGACCCAAGCTACCCGCTGAGCTGGCTCGGCTAATCCTGAGGATAAATGAATGGAAGGATTCAGGAGCCAGGAGTAGTTTCTCTTGGTTCTTTTGTTTCTACTGACTCCTGTATCCTGACTCCCTTGATTCCTTCTGCATGACCCTCGATTTCGAAACTCTCCCGCCGCGTGACGCCTATGCGTGGATGATCAGTGCCATCACGCCGCGACCGATTGCGTGGGTTTCAACGATCTCCGCCGACGGACGCGTCAACCTCGCGCCGTTTTCCTTTTTCCAAGGCGTGTGCTCAAATCCGCCGACGCTGCTCTTCGTGCCGACAAACAATCGCGACGGCGGCAAGAAGGACACGTTGCGCAACATCGAGGCCGTGCCGGAATTCGTCGTGAATCTCGTGCCGCACGCCCTCGGCGATGCAATGAACGCCACGGCGGCACCGTTGCCTTACGGCGAGAGCGAAGCCGAGCACAGCGGCATTGCGACGGCACCGTCGGCGAAAGTGCGTCCACCGCGCGTCGCTGCGACACCGGTGGCGTTTGAATGCCGACTTGATCGCATTGTGCGCGTCGGCGAAGGCGCGGGCGCGGGCAACATCGTCATCGGCCGCATCGTCAGCGCACACCTCAGCGACGACGCACTCGGCGCCGACGGACGCCTCGACCCGGCGAAACTCGATCTCATCGCGCGCATGGGCGGCGATCTTTACGCGCGCACGCGCGAGTTGTTTACGCTCAACCGTCCTGCGAGCGGTTCCGCTTTGCGCTCCACTTGATTTTTTTCTAAATTCCATTCCGCCATGAAAGACATCGTCATTCTCTCCGCCACTCGCACGCCGCTCGGTTCCTTTCAAGGTGCCTACGCCAACGTTCCCGCCGCCCGCCTCGGCGCGACCGCAATCAAAGGAGCGCTCGCGCAAGCAGGCGTCGCACCCGCCGATGTGACCGATGTGCTGATGGGCAACGTGCTCCAAGCCGGCCAGGGTCAAGCCCCCGCGCGTCAGGCCGCGATTTACGCGGAAGTGCCGCAATCCGCGCGTGCCGTCACGATTCACAAAGTCTGCGGCTCCGGTCTCCAAGCCGTGATGCAAGCCGCGCACTCGCTCCACGCCGGCATGGGCACGCTCTTCGTGGCGGGCGGCATGGAAAACATGACGCAAGCGCCCTACCTGTTGCCGAAAGCGCGCGAAGGTTTCCGCATGGGTCACGGTCAGATCGTGGACTCGATGGTCAGCGACGGCCTGTGGGATCCGTATAACAACATCCACATGGGCAACTGCGCCGAAAAGTGCGCCGCAAAATATTCGTTCACGCGCGAAGAGCAGGACGCCTACGCGATCGAATCCTTCCGCCGCGCCAACGCCGCGCAAAAAGACGGCAAATTCGCCGCCGAAATCACGCCATTCGAAATCACCGACCACAAGGGCAACACCACGAAAATCGAACACGACGAAGGTCCGGCGAAAGTGCGTTACGAAAAAATTCCGACCCTGCGCCCCGTGTTTCAAAAGGACGGCACCGTCACCGCCGCCAACGCCTCGACGATCAACGACGGCGCGGCCGCACTCGTCGTGACCACCGCCACGCACGCCGCCACGCAAGGTCTCAAGCCCATCGCCAAAATCGTGTCTTTCGGGGCGCACGCGCAAGACCCCGTGTGGTTTACGACCGCGCCCGTGCAAGCGACGCAAAACGCACTCGCCGCCGCCGGTTGGAAAGTTGAAGACGTCGATTTGTGGGAAGTGAACGAAGCGTTCGCCGTTGTGCCGATGGCGCTCGCGAAAGAACTCGGCGTGTCGCACGACAAACTGAATGTCCGCGGCGGTGCCATTTCGATTGGTCACCCGATCGGCTGTTCCGGTGCGCGCATTCTCGTGACGCTGATCTCCATTTTGCAGGAGCGCGGATTGAAGCGCGGCGTCGCCGCCATCTGCATCGGCGGCGGCGAAGGCCTCGCCGTTTGCATCGAATTGGTGTGATAACTCCGATTCACAGCGATGCAGCAGCTTATACTAGGCTATTTTCTGGTTCTTCCGGTTTCTTAGTGGGTCGGTGAGGACGGGAGCACGGGCAACAGGTTGAGTTTCCCGCAGTGAAAAAGAATTCGCGTCCGATAGTTGGCGAAGC
>JAUXXD010000055.1 GCA_030681265.1 Candidatus Didemnitutus sp.
CTCGGTGATTAGTTAGTGGCCGACGACGTCACGACGCGGTATGGTCCGCCGCCACATAGAGCGCCGCTAATTGCGCGCGGCGCGTGATGCCGAGTTTCTCGAAAATGCGCGCGAGGTAATTTTTCACCGTTTTCTCGGTCAGCGCCAAGGCCTGCCCGATTTCCTTGTTGGTTTGGCCTGCTGCGACCAACGCCACGACCTTTTGTTCTTGAGCGGAGAGCGAGGCGAGGCGGGTGCGGGCATCCGGCCCGGAGCCGAGGCGCACGAGACGCACGACTTGATCGACCAACGACGGATCGATCACGGAATGTCCGGCTGCCACTTGCTCAATTGCCGCGGCCAGTGCGGCGCCATCATTCTCTTTCAGCAAGTAACCGGCGGCCCCGGCGGCTAATGCTTCCTGCACGTGACGTTCGTTGGAAGAGGATGTCAAAATCAACACGCGCGAAGTTGAATTAGCGCTCACGATGCTGCGGCATGCGGCGACGCCGGATTGATCGGGTAAACGCAAATCGAGCAACACAACCTGCGGACGCAATTGTTGCGCCAGCGCCACCGCTTCAGCCGCAGTGCCTCCTTCGCCGACAATAGCGATCTGGGCGAAATCTTCCAACGCCGCCCGCAAGCCGAGGCGGATAATCGGACTGTCGTCCACGAGCAGCACGCGGATCGGCGACGTTGTTGCGGTGGGAATCATACCTGAGAAGCAACGGGCAGGGTGAGAATCACGCGAGTGCCATTATCCGGCGTGGACTCAATTTGCAGTTGCGCCCCGAGTGCGGCGGCGCGTGCCTGCATGTTGGCAAGTCCGTGGCCCTCGTTGCTGAGCGTCATGGGTTGAAAGCCGACGCCGTTGTCGGTGATGGCCAAGATCACGCAGCCTGCGTCGTGGGCGGCATGCACGGTAATTTGCGACGCTTGGCCATGGCGCACGGCGTTGCTCACGGCTTCGCGCACGAGATTGATGATTTCGAGCGAAGACTCCGGCGGGATGAGGCCCAGTGCCGCAGCGTCAATCTTTTTCACGAGGCGGCCTTCCCCCGCGCCATCGAGGGTCGCGAGCATTTGCGCCAGTCCGGTTACCAGCGATTCTTGTTGCGCGGCGAGTGGCTCAAGCTCGCGCAAATAGAGACGAACCTGTTGGTTCAACCGGCGCAATTCACCAACACAATGATCGAAGCGCGCCAACGCGAGCGGGGGAGCCGTCAGTTTCTTGCGCGAACTTTCCAAGGTCAGGCACACGGCGTAGAGGGTTTGACTGACATTATCATGGAGTTCGCGTCCTAGTTGAATTCGTTTTTCCAACGACCGCGCGAGGAGTGCGCGACTTGCGGCCAAATCTTCCTCGGCGCGCTCGCGTGCACTGTGGGCGGCGGTCAAGGCTGCGCCGCGTTCCGCCGTTAACCGGGCAATCTGTTCGACACTAAACGCATCGGCTCGTCGCTGTTGTTGCTGGGGCGCGGCCGCGCTGAGAGCCGCACTGCGCGTGGTCAAGGCAAGTAGGCCGAAGGGCATCGCCACCACGATGAGTCCGCCCGCGATGATAACCGCAAAGACACGTTGTTGCGTGACTTGTAAGCGTGCGAGAGCAGACGAACGCACCCGCGCACGCAGCCACCAATTTTCAGATGCCGGGTGTGCGAGGATGACTTCATGCCAATCGCGCGCCGATGGCTCGACCGAACCCCCGGGTGGTTCGCGCGACAAGGTGACGGTTCCGCCGAGCAGTTCGCCGAGTTGCAGCGCGTAAGATTCATCCCATGCGGCTGGGTCGCGGGGCGCGAGCGCGAGAACTTGGGCGAGCAACGTGCGTGTGGCGGTCGCTTGCTCAGTTCGCAATACGACGGCTTGCCCTCGCCACCACCATTGCGACGCGGCGGCTAGGCCGGCGAAAAGCGCCAACAGCACCAAGGACAGCAGCAGAGCTCGCGCGAGTTGACTCATGATGACGCGGCCAACGTAAGCAGGTGCCTGTGACTAGTCCCTCAAAATCTTCGACAAACCAGTCCGGAGCGCTACTTTGACAGTTCTTTTCATGAAATCGTTCTACCTGACCACCGCCATTGATTACGTCAATGGGTCGCCGCATATCGGCCATGCCTATGAAAAGGTTTTGGCTGACGTCATCGCGCGAACCCATCGGATGCAGGGCGACGACGTCTATTTTCTGACGGGCACGGACGAACACGGGCAAAAAATCCAACAAAGCGCGCGTGCGAAAGGCGTGCCGACCCAGGAGTTTGTTGACACCATCGCCGCGGAATTCGTGGAACTCGCGCGCTTCCTCAATCTTTCCCACAACGACTTCATCCGCACCACCGAGCCGCGCCACAAGGAGGTCGTGCGCGCTTGCCTCCAGCAGTTGTTCGACAAGGGCGAGATCTACCGCGCCGAATACAAGGGCTTCTACTCGGCGCGACAGGAGCAGTTCTTGCAGGAAAAAGATCGTCAAGCCGACGGCCGTTGGCCGGAAATTTACGGCGAGGTGATCGAGATTACGGAGAGTAATTATTTCTTCAAACTCCGCTCCTACCAACAGTGGCTCATCGACCACATTACGGCGAACGAGGATTTTGTTTTCCCTGCACACCGGCGTAAATCACTCCTCGAGTTTCTCAGCGAACCGCTGAACGACCTTTGCATTTCCCGTCCGAAAGACCGCTTGGAGTGGGGGATTCCGCTGCCCTTCGATCCCGACTACGTCACCTATGTGTGGTTCGACGCGTTGCTCAATTATTTCTCCGCGGTGAAGGAACTCGGACGCTGGCCCGCGGATTTCAACATCATCGGCAAAGACATTCTGATTCCCGCGCACGGTATTTACTGGCCGATCATGTTGCACGCGCTTGGTCTGCCGCCGCCAAAGACTTTATTGGTGCACGGTTGGTGGTCGATCAACGGCGCTAAGATGTCAAAGAGCACGGGCAATTTCGTCGATCCCATCGCGTTCGGTAAACAGTGGAACGTCGACGCACTGCGCTATTTTCTCGTCCGCGAAATGGTGGTTGGCCAGGACGCCGATTTTTCGCAGGAACAGTTTCTCGTCCGCTATAACAGCGAGCTCGCGAACAGTCTCGGCAATCTCGTCAATCGCACGTTGAACATGACCACGCGATTCTCCGCCGGCGTCGTGCCGCTTGCCGGACCAGCCGGTGAAGCCGAGACGGAATTGCAGCAACTCTGGCCGACGACGCGTGATGAGTTCTTGAAGTTGTCCGACGGACTGCAGTTTCACACAGCACTCGAACGCGCGATGCAATTTGTCACGGCGACCAACGCCTACATCGAGCGCACCGCGCCGTGGAAACTTGCCAAGGACACTTCTCCCGAAGGGCAGGCGCGACTGCACACGGCGCTCGCCACGATGGCGGAGGCGCTGCGCCTCGGCACGGCGTTGCTCTGGCCGGTGATGCCGACAGCGGTCGATAAGATTCGCGGCGGACTCGCGCAAGCGCCGCTGGCAACTTGGGATGGTGAACTGGTTTGGGGCGATCGGCTCGCAGGCGCCACGTTGGGCGCGGTTGAAATTCTGTTTCCGAAGCCGGCACCGACCGAGAAGAAAGCCTAACGCCGCGCGGGCGACCGCCGATGAAACATCTCGACGTCAATCCCACAGCTGATCCCACGCCGGATGCGTTGCGTGCTTTCTTGAGCAACTGCGCGGAACACTCGCGCCAAGTCGGGCGACCGCAGTTGGTGAGCATCAGCATGCGGGTGGAAAGTCTCGATCCGCTCGCGGTGTTGGAATCGATCTTCGAAGCCGATGAATTGCACTGCTACATTGAGCGTCCGAGTTCGGGATTCGCCGTTGCCGGTGCGGAAGCGGTGCTGGAATTCAACAGCGCCGGCGCCGAACGATTCCGCGACGCCAAGACCTTTATTCAACGCACGCTCGATGACACGCTGGCCGTCGGACCGATCAATGAAGATTTGGCTGGCCCGTTGTTTTTCGTCAGCGCGGGTTTCTCTTCGGAATCAGCGCCGAACGCCGCCTTTCCTTCGGTGCGCGTTTTTGTGCCGCGTTGGCAAGTGGCGCGCGTGGGTGATGGTTCCGTAGCCGTGGCGAATTTGCTCATCACACCCGAACTGCCGCTCGATTTGGTGACAGCTAAAGTTTGGAAAGCACACGCGAAGTTCCTGTCGTTCGACTACTCTGCGGCCCAAGGTCGCGAGCGCCCCTCGGCGCCGCGCCGTGTGGAAGAAATTGGTGGCGGGGACCAGTTCAAGCAGGCGGTGCGACAAGCGTTGGCGGAGATCGCGCGGGGTGATTACCGCAAGATTGTGCTGGCGCGCGCCCTGCGACTGACGACGGCGGAGGAGTTTCATCCGCTGGGCATATTGAATCATCTGCGCCAGCGCTATCCGGGTTGCTACGCATTTTCGCTCGCCAACGGCAGCGGGCAAAGCTTCATCGGCGCCTCGCCCGAGCGTTTGGTGCGCGTCGCCGCGGGTCGCATGCACACGGAAGCACTGGCTGGTTCCGCACCGCGCGGACAATCCGCCAGCGCAGACGCAGCGCTCGCCCGCGGTCTATTGCAGAGCGAAAAAGATCTTCGCGAACATCACCTCGTGCTTGATTCGATTGCGCGTCGCGTCGCCGATCTAGGTATCACGCTCGAACACGCCGCACAGCCGCGCCTGCTCGGTCTCGCCAACGTGCAGCACTTGCACACGCCGATCAGCGCCAACCTGCCGGAGGGCACGCATATTCTCGATTTGGTGGAGCGCTTGCATCCCACGCCAGCCGTCGGCGGCACGCCGCGTGATGCAGCAGTCGCCGCTATCAGTCGCCTCGAACCGTTTGCCCGTGGACACTACGCTGGCACGAGTGGCTGGGTGGATCATCGCGGAGGCGGCGAATTTTTTGTCGGTCTGCGCTCCGCGCTGATCGACGGCACCACTGCGACGACGTATGCGGGAGCGGGAATTGTGGCCGGCTCCGACCCCGAGAAGGAATTTGCGGAAACCGAATTGAAATTCAAAGCTCTCATTGAAGCCCTGACCAACGCATGAGCGCCGCGCCCAACTTCGATTTTCGCAATACCAATGCTCTGTGGAGCAGTGTCTTCGTTGCCACCTTGGCGCGCCTTGGACTGCGGCATGCGGTGATTTCGCCGGGCTCACGCTCGACGCCACTGACAATCCAATTTGCGCGTCATCCCGAGATCGATGCGATCCCTGTGCTCGACGAGCGTTCCGCTGCATTTTTTGCGCTTGGGTTGGCGCGGCAAACGAATCGACCGGTCGTGTTGCTGTGCACCAGCGGCACGGCGGGAGCTAATTACTTTCCGGCCATCATTGAAGCCCAAGAAAGCGGAGTGCCGCTACTCGTCATAACAGCGGATCGACCGCCGGCAATGCGCGCGTGCCGTTCGGGTCAGACGATCGACCAACAAAAACTCTTCGGCGCGCACGTGAATTTTTACCACGAGCTTGCGGTGCCGGAGGCGACGCTGGCGTCGCTGCGTTATGTGCGCCAGATGGCCGCGCATGCCTGGGAGCGTTGCGCCTATCCTGTTGCGGGGCCGATCCACCTGAACGCGCCGTTCCGCGATCCGTTGCCGCCAACCGATGATGGGATCGCACCTAAACTAGCGGATAGTTTTCCGAGCGATTTTCTCGCCGCAATTGAAGCAACACCGACTGCACTCGCGCGAAACATTGCCGCGCCCACTTTGTGCGGTCGCGGGATAATTGTCGCGGGTCAGACGCGCACCGGTGATGCCGCCGCCTATGCGTGGAGCGTGGGACAACTCGCCCGCAAACTCGGTTGGCCCGTGCTGGCGGATGCGTTGTCGCCGTTGCGGAATTTCGCGCATGTCGTGCCCGGATTGGTTACCAATTACGATTTGTTAGCGCGTTCAGCGGAAATGCGGACGGCGCTTCAACCGGAGCATGTGCTCTGTTTGCACGATTGGCCGACCAGCAAAGCACTGCGCCAGTGGATCCAGTCGGGCGATGTGCCAGTGACGTTCGTGGCGGAGGGAGTGGAGAATCCCGACTCGCTGCATGCTCGCACCACGGTGCTGCGCACGAGCGTTGCGGCTTTCGGTGCTGCTCTCGAAACCCAACCGGCCCCGGCGGCGTGGTTGCGCACTTGGCAAGCCGCCCAGCAACGCGTGCAACGGCTGCTGCGTCGCGAACTCAGTGCTGCCGCGATTGATTTTGAAGGGCACGTCGCCGCGTTGTTACCGCTCGCAGCGCCGCGCGGCACGACGTTTCACTTCGCCAACAGCATGCCGGTGCGCGATGCGGAGTATTTTTGGCCAGCGAACAAGCGGCAGCATCTCGTGCACTGCAATCGCGGCACCAACGGCATCGACGGCACGCTTTCAACTGCGCTGGGTCTCGCGCAGGGCGGCGTGCCAGTGGTTCTTCTCACGGGCGATCTCGCGCTGTTGCACGATACCAACGGCTTTCTGATTACGAAGCAGTTTAAGGGCAGTTTGACCGTCGTGCTAATCAACAATGATGGCGGCGGGATTTTCGAACACTTGCCCGTGGCGAAGTTTGAACCGCCGTTCGAAGAGTTTTTTGCGACTCCGCAATCAATCGATTTTCGTGCGCTCTGCGCGACCTACGGCGTGAAACACGTTGCCGTGCGCGATCTGCGGCACCTGGCGCAGTTGGTGAAAAAATTGCCCGCGCGCGGTGTGCGCGTGCTCGAAATGCGCACGAACCGCCAACGCGACGCCGCGTGGCGACAGGCCTGCTTTAGTCGCATTGCCGCACGACTTGCGTAGCGGTCACGCGGCGGCTCAGAGTTGAATCGGCATTCCGACTTCGATGATTTGCATCGGCGGCAGTTGATAATAGTCACGCGCCTGTCGCGCGTTGCGACTGAGGAAGCCGTAGAAATGTTTTTGCCATTCGAA
This sequence comes from Candidatus Didemnitutus sp., assembly GCA_030681265.1. GTDB lineage: Bacteria > Verrucomicrobiota > Verrucomicrobiia > Opitutales > Opitutaceae > Didemnitutus. The sequence goes on from JAUXXD010000055.1 coordinate 6,876, forward strand.
CATCTGCGCGTTGCCGCCGGTGATGATCATTTCGCGATTAAAGTAGTAGGTGGCTTCGTTGAGTTTTACCGGCACGCCCGCATCGCGCACGCGTTCCATCAGGACAGCAACATCCGGCGACTCCATATAGCCGTAACGCCCGATCACGCGCCAGACGCCGTGCCCAATCTCATGAAAGGTCATCTGTTCATCGGGGGGAACCAACGGCACTTCCTCAGTCACGATGCTGAGCAAAACCACGGTCTCTTGGAGGACCTTATTGGCCTTCAGGTGGTGCAGCAACACGAGCGGCGTGCCCTGGGGATTGCCGGCCATGAAGACACCGGTGCCACGCACGCGCGTGATGTGTTCGCTGGAGGCGATGCCGGTGAGTTCGGCGTCGGTGATCTCGTTGGCGTAGATGCGGCGGAAGATGGCCGTCTTGCCCAATTTCCAGGTGCTCATGATCGCGAGCAAGCCGACCGCGATTAAGATGGGGAGCCAGCCGCCGTCGGCAAATTTGCGCACGTTGGCCGAGAAAAACGTGACATCGATGGCGAGAAAAAATGCGCACACCACCGTGGCCCGCCACAACGACCAACGCCATGCGCGTTGCATCACGACGAACAAAATCAGCGTGGTGACGATCATCGTCGCGGTGACCGCGATGCCGTAAGCGGCGGCGAGATTCGTCGATGATTTGAAACCGTAGACCGTGGCGATGGAACCGAGGGCGAGTGTGATGTTGACGAGGGGCAGATAGATTTGGCCGCGATGTTCCGCGCTGGTGTGGTTGACGGTGAGGCGAGGGAAGTAACCGAGTTGGATCGCCTGCCGGATCAGGGAATACGCGCCAGAGATAAGTGCTTGGCTCGCGATGACGGCCGCAACGATCGAGAGCGCGAGAAGGGCGAGTCGTATCGGTCCAGCCGGGGCGAGTTCCAGAAACGGATTCCCCACGGCGCCGCCGTGCGCGATGACGTTCGCGCCCTGCCCGAAATAGTTGAGCGTGAGACCGGGCAGCACCACGCCATACCAGGCAACTTTAATGGCGCGTCGCCCGAAATGTCCCATGTCGGCGTAAAGTGCTTCGACCCCGGTGATCGCGAGAACAACTGAACCGAGTAACAACGCCACTTGGCGCGGATGCGTAAACAACAGGTCCAGACCGACCAGTGGATTCAGCGCCTGAAACACCATCGGTGTTTTCGAAACATGCCAGAGGCCCAAGCCACCCAGCACGATAAACCACACCAACATGATGGGACCAAAAACGCGTCCGATGAGTTGCGTGCCGTGATGTTGAAACGCGAATAGCCCCGCCAGAATCACGCAGGCAATCGGCACGACAAAGCCATCCACTTCGGGCCAGATAACTTTGAAGCCTTCACTCGCACTCAATACCGTGATCGCCGGCGTGATGATCGCTTCGCCGCACAGCATGGCGGCTCCCATCAATACGATAATTGTGCCGACACTGAGCGTCGTTGAGCTGCCGCGCTCCAGTTTGCTCAAGGACAACAGCGCGAAAATCCCGCCCTCGCCCCGATTGTCCGCGCGCAGCACGAACCACGCATATTTGAGACCGACAACGAGGACGAGCGACCAGAACACCAGCGAGAGCACGCCGAGGACAGCTTGGGCATGTTCGCCCGGCGGCAAGTGATGCAGGCACTCGCGAATGGTGTAAAGCGGACTGGTGCCGATGTCGCCAAAGACGACACCTAATGCGCCGAGCGCGAGGCCCTTGTTGACGAATCCCCCCGAACCGTGACCGGTGGTCTGCATTGAAGCGGCGGAGGATTGGCCATAATGCCCCGCTCTCCAAGCAGTATTCTGAGAACTGGAAAATCGACTTGACCCGCCAAAACCTCGCAAACCGCTAAAACATTTGCGGCGCAGCGTTTTTCGTCTTCCGCTAGCCTATGCTTCCTGCCTGGAAATCAGCCAATAATTACGAAGACATACTTTACCACAAAGCCGACGGTATCGCGAAGATCACGCTGAACCGTCCTGAGAAGCGGAATGCATTCCGACCGCAAACGGTCGTCGAATTGCACGAAGCGCTCCTCGACGCGCGCGAGGATCAAACCATTGGGGTCGTGCTGCTGACCGGCGCGGGTCCGGCGAAAGACGGCAAATATGCGTTTTGCGCGGGCGGCGATCAGAACGTGCGCGGCCACGGTGGCTACATCGACGCCAAAGGCGTGCCGCGCCTCAATATTCTCGAGGTGCAAAAACTGATTCGGTCGATGCCGAAGGTCGTCATTGCACTCGTCGCCGGCTACGCGATCGGTGGCGGGCACGTGTTGCACGTGATGTGCGATCTTACCATCGCCGCCGACAACGGTATCTTTGGTCAAGTCGGTCCGAAGATGGGCAGTTTCGACGGCGGCTTCGGTTCCAGTTACCTCGCGCGCATGGTTGGCCAGAAGAAGGCGCGCGAAATCTGGTTCCTCTGCCGTCAATACAATGCGCAAGAAGCCCTCACAATGGGTTTGGTCAACAAAGTCGTGCCCATCGCCGATCTCGAGGCGGAAGGCGTGGCGTGGGCCAAGGATATCTTGCAACGCAGTCCCTTGGCCATTCGTTGCCTCAAGGCGGCCTTTAACGCGGAGCTGGATGGTCAGAGCGGCATTCAGGAGCTCGCGGGTAATGCGACCATGCTCTACTACATGACCGAGGAAGCGAAAGAGTTCATGACCGCCCAAAAAGAAAAGCGGAAACCGAAGACGGAAAAATTTCCCTGGTTGCCGTAAGACGGGAGACGTTGGCGATCGAAGCCGCGCGGGGTTAACCGTGTCCGCTGGACTCGCCTTCGACGGCCCACACGACGAGCCAGCCACTCTCGCGATCGACGTAAACCAGCGGCGTCGCCGACGCATCGGCCACTTCAATAAAATCGACGCGCGCAAAACTTTCGCCCGCCAGCGGCACAACTTGGCTTTCCAACGGTGGCGTGCGGCCCACAAGAAACGCGATCGCCAGTGCCGCCGCCGCGGCGAGTGGGGCCGCCAACCAGGCCCAAACCACTTTCTGTGTCGCACGCGGGGCTGGCTGACGTAGTTCGCGTAAGCGTGCCTGCAGCAATCGCCATTCGCCGGCGGCATCGGGGACTGGCACGGCCGCAACTTCGTCGCGAAATTCGGCCATCGCGCGTGGCAGATCCAGCTGCGCTTGGCGGCAGGACGCGCACTCTGCCAGGTGTTGCGCCAGCTCCCGCGCCTGCGATCCCGGCAATGCCGCATCGCGCTCGGCGGAAAGCAACGGAATGGCGATGCGGCATTTCATGGGGACTGGATGGTTAATGGTGAGTGTCGGTGCCCTTAGCGGCGGGAGCGAGGCCGATCAGCGCGCTCGTGGTGGCGATCATCGCGGTCGTTTCGACCGTAATGACTGTTGTGCCCGTGTGAGGAATGGCCGCCGTGGCTGTTGTAGGACACCCAGACGCGCTCGCGACGATCCACGTAGTAACCGGGAACATAGACGCGCGTGATGCGACCGTGACGACGTTGCGTTTCCCAGCAGGCTGGCACCCACACGCGAACGATGCGCATTTCGTAGCCGCCGTCCGGCGCGCAATGCGCGTCGTGACGATCGTAGCCTGCTTGGTAAATCACGTGGGTTTGGGTCTCGTAAACCGGCCGACTTTTCTGGATGGCGTTGCCGATCAAAATGCCGCCAACCAATCCGCCGATCAGGGCGAGTTCTTTGTCGCCGGCGTGCGCCGACTTCGGCGTCACCGCGAAAGCGGCCACCGCGAGAATCAAGATTACTGTGACTTTGGTTTTCATGAGTTGTCCCATGGTTTGGGTTTGTCCTTAGGACGCAGCTCACGGTGGGTTTATTCAAAATCGGCCAATATTTCTGTCCGTGCCTCGCCCACTCAGCGGGCCACGAGAATAACAGCGTAGACTTCGCCCTCCGCCTTTCCGGTGCGTGGCCCGCCGAGGACAGCGGGGACGCCTGCGCGCAAAGTTAGGCCCGTATTCATCAACGTCCGACTACCGGAGGACCACCGGATGCGCAGAGACAACGGATCATCGCCGGTCTCCACTTGCAATTCGTGCCCTTGGCCGATGATGAGTTCCGAGGAACGCTGCTTCTCGGTGCGCGTCGAGTCGCTGCCTTGATACGTATAGGATTTGAAGCGCAACACCCGGCGCAGCGTCACTTCGTAATTGGCGAGACGCGGATCGGTTGGGCCGCTCTCATTGCTGGCGGTGATGAGCACGGCGTGAAGATTGGCCGCGCGTGCGGCAGGCAGCGCGGCGCACAAAGCGCCGAAAGCGCAGAGGGAAAGAAGGAGTGAACGAGTTTTCATGGCGATTTTTTCAATTTTGACGCCAACGAATGGCGCGCATGGTAGAGACGGGACATCACCGTGCCAATGGGCAAGCTGAGTCCAGCAGCGATTTCTTCATAGGAAAGTCCATCCAACTCACGCAGGACGAGCACCGCCCGTTGCTTCGGCGGTAATTCATCGATGGCAGCCCGCACACCGCGCGCACGTTCGTCGGCTTCGGTTTCATCACGCGCCGTGTGGTCGGTGGAAGGTTCCGCCACCGACGGAAAATCCTCGGCGGCACTGCTGAAGGGCAGAAAGCGATCGAACCAACGGCGGCGCTTGCGCACCAAATCGAGCGAGCGGCGCACCGCAATCGGATGCACCCACGTCGTGAATTTTGAGTCGCCGCGAAACTTTGGAAGTTCCTGCCAGATTTTGAGCCATACTTCCTGTGCGACGTCTCTCGCGTCATGTTCATTCCGTAAAACGGCGTAGATCACACGAAACACCGCCTCGTAATGAAGCTGCATCAACTGCCCAAACGCGCTCTCGTCGCCCGCTTGCGCACGGGCAAGCAAGGCGGCATATTCAGCGGGCGAAAGTTCGGGGGCGCTCAAGTCAAGAGAGACAGTGGCAGCATCACGCGGGTTCCGTCGCCACAAAACTTGCCTGCGCCGCCACGGGCAAATCGACGTGAATCAGACTGCGGTTTGCGGAAAACTTCAACCAGCCCCGATGGCAAAACGGATAAGCGGCACCGAGCGCGACGTGATTGGCCGCATTCTCATCAAGAATCGGATGATAAAAAATGTCACGCGCGCGCGTCCATTTCACCTCCGGCAAGCCGACGGCGCTCCCCAAGACGGCAATTTCACCGAGTCGCGCCGCCCCGTCGTCGGTGTCCAACATCTGTTGCAGGAGTTCGTCGTTGCGCGTAGCAGCGGCGCGGACGACGCGACCTTTGGCGAAGTGCAGCTCGATGCCGTCGATCACTTCACCAGCAAAATTCACGGGACGCGACACCCGGAGCGTGCCTTGCGCCGAGGAACGGTGCGGCAAAGTGAAGATTTCTTCCGTGGGCAAGTTGACGACAAACGGCACGCCGCGACGCGAAAGCGGTTGCGCCGTGCACCAGCGATGACGCGGGGAAAGCGCGACCGTGAGATCTGTGCCATCGCCCATGTAGCGCACGCCTCGCACGCGGCGTTGGTTCAGGCGTTCGCTTTGGGCGGCGAGAGCGGACAAATGCGCTTGCCAAAACGAGAGCGGCGCTTCGCGTGATTCCACGCGCAGGGCGGCGAAGACGATTTTCCACAGCGCAGACAATTGCTGCTCATGCGGTAAGTCGCCGCAGGCCAACGTCGCCCAAGCGGGCGCTGGGGCGGGCGTCAGACACCATTGCGTTTCACCGCGAACGAGCCGTTGCACGACCGGGCCGAAGTGCCGCCAATTGATCTCGTGAAGCGCCGCAAGGGTGCTTGCCGCAATACCGTGGAAAAGATTCGGCAGACTTCCGGTCAGGCAGAGCAGGCCGCCGCCGTTGTCGAGTTGTCGCGTCATGGTGCGCGTGTGGCTGCGCACGAGCTTTTCAAAAGCTGCGCCGTCAGCACTCGCGGCCATTTGACGGAGTTTCTCGGGCTCACTCCATATTACGGAGACTTTTCCGCCGTCGGCGTCGTGCGCGGCTTTTGTCAGGGCCTCGACAAATTCGGCCGCCGCGGGCACCACGCCTTGTTGTTCGTAAGGCTCGGTGATCAGCAACGGTTGGCCGGGCTGTAGATTGACGCCGATCCGCACGACCACTTCCGCGAGTGCGGCCAGCTTGCCGGAAAAATCGGACACCATGACGCCATCTTCCAGAAGCGCACGGCAAGCGGAAGGGCAAAGTCACAAAAAAGCCGCCTCGGTGGAGGCGGCTAAAATACGGGAGCCGGTGACTTACTTCGCGAGTGAGGCGCGCAGGTCTTCGAGTTGTCCGGCGGAGCCGAGCAATGCGTTGCGACTGGCGATAAATTTCGCGTATTCCTCAATGAAAATCTTGCCCGGCGGGCGGAAATCAAACTCGGCCGGCTTGTCGCGGAAGAATTCGCGGTGCACGCGGGTCCACACCAGGCGACCGTCGGTATCGATATTGATCTTGGTGACACCGCGTTTTGCCGCGGGCAGGTATTCGTTTACATCGACGCCCATCGAACCGGCGATGGTGCCGCCGGCGGCATTGATGCGATCGACTTCTTCCTTTGGCACGCTGGAGCTGCCGTGCATGACTAGGGGGAAGCCCGGCAAACGTGCCTTGATCTGATCGAGCACGTGGAAGTGCAGCGATTGCTTGCCTTTGAATTTGAACGCGCCGTGCGAGGTGCCGATGGCGCAGGCGAGGGAGTCGCAGCCCGTGCGTTTGACGAATTCTTCGGCTTCAGCCGGATCGGTGAGGCAGGCGTTGCCTTCATCGACCTGGATGTCCTCTTCGACGCCGCCGAGCATGCCGAGTTCGGCTTCGACTGAAATGCCCTTGGCGTGAGCGGCGTCGACCACGCGCTTCGTGATCGCGATATTTTCATCAAAGGGATCGTGGGAAGCGTCGATCATCACCGAGCTGTAGAAACCGGAGTTGATGCAATCGTAGCAAGTTTCCTCGTCCCCGTGGTCCAGATGCACTGCGAAGATGGCGTCGGGGAAAATCTCGTCGGCGGCGCGGATGATCGCCTCGAGCATGTGCTTGTCGGTGTATTTGCGCGCGCCTTTGGAAATCTGAATGATGAACGGCGCTTGGGATTGAATACAGCCTTTGAACAGGCCCATGGCCTGCTCGGCATTATTGATGTTGTAGGCACCAACAGCGTATTTGCCGTAGGCGTGATGGAAAAGCTGAGCGGTTGTGACGATCATAAAGCGGCCTGAAAAATACCGCCGCGCGTCCAAATGGGACAAGCCAATTGTGCCCTATGCCGCGCGTCCGGCGCGGGTTCGGAGCCTACTTGCCACCCGGCGCGTTGCGGCGAGGCCGCATCTGATCACGCATGAGTTGACTGAGTTGCGCCTGCGCCAGTTGCTCCTGCTGAATCTGTTGTAAAGTTTGCACCTGCGCCTGATTGAGCACTGTGGCAGCTTGTTGAATCGCCTGATCGGTGAGCGGGGCGTTGTTGTTTCCGCGACGTTGGTTCCCGCCAGTGGTGCCGCTCGTGGCAGCAGAGGCGGCGCTGGATGCAGCGAGCACCTGCACGAGTTGCTCGGACTGATAACTCGTCAATGGCGTGCTCGAATAACTCAGTCGTTGTTCCAACTGCCCGACGACGTTGCGTTGCGGCTGCGTTTGCTCGAACGCTTGAAGTTGTGCATATTTGTTTTCGCCGATGAGCGAACGAATTTGTCCGTCAACTTCACCTTGAGCTTGTTGAATCAACTTTTGGATTTCATCGCGATTTTCCCGTAAAGTGAGTCCTTCGGAACGGGCGGCGCCCACGACATCTCCCATGGCGGTGCGTTTTTCCACCAACAGATTCTTGAGTTGCTCCAGTTGCGCGGGGGAAAGATTGAGCTGCTTGAAAAGTGCGGCGTAACGTTGGTCGAGGGCGCCGCGTTGCTGCATGGCGAGTAGTCGCTGGGCCTCGGGGTTATCGAGTAAGGCAATTATGCGACCAGCGCCGCCGCGCATGTCTGCACCCGGAATGAGGCTGGGATCGACCGTGACGGTGCCGTCGGGGTTTTGCTCCACCATTTCCGACTCACCACCTTC